>CBDUCN010000006.1:0-48153 GCA_965365655.1 uncultured Gammaproteobacteria bacterium
CACACGGGCTGCCGCGTGGACTACACGGTGTATCGCCCGGCGCGCCCCGCGGGCGAGCGCCCGGCGGTGCTGGCCCACGGCTTCCTGCGCGGGCGCGACACCCTGGACGGGCTCGCTCGCCACCTCGCGAGCTGGGGCGTCACCGCGGTCGCGGTGGAGTTCTGCAACTCGAGCCTGCTCGCGGGCCGCCACGCCGACAACGCCCGGGACCTGGTCGCGGTCGCGCGGGCGCTGCGCGCGCGTGCCGTCGCGTATGGCGGCATCTCCGCCGGCGGGCTCTCGGCGCTGCTGGCCGCGGCCGCCGACGGCGGTGCGCAGGCGGTGCTGGCGCTGGACCTGGTGGACGGCGACGGCCTGGGCGCGGCCGCGGCGCCCCGCGTGCACGCGCCGGTGTACGCGCTGCTGGGGGAGGCCGGCGTCTGCAACGCGCAACGCAACGCGCTGGCGGTGTACGCGCGCCTCGCGCGGGTCGAGGTGCTGGCGCTGCCGGGCGCCGGGCACTGCGATTTCGAGCAGCCCACGGGTGCGCTGTGCGAGGCGGCGTGCGGCACGCGCCTGCCGGCGGGCGCCGGCGTGGACGGCGTGCTGCGGGGGCTGGCCACCGCGGCGCTGCTGCCGGGGCCCGCCGGTGCGGAGGCGGCCGCGCGCTGGTGGCGCCGCGGCGGCGAGAACCGCGCGCGCCTGGCCGTGGCGGGCCTCGTCGGCGCGCTGGACTGACGGCGCGCGCGCCGCGCCCGGGCTCGCGCGGGCCCGATGCTATATTGCGCGCAGGACGCTGACGCGGTCGCGGTGCGCATGTCCCACGGCGTGGACCTCCCGGAGAAGATCGGCAAGTACGAGATTCTCGGCATCGCCGGGCGCGGCGCCATGGGCGTCGTGTATCACGGCCACGATCCGTTCTTCGACCGCGAGGTGGCGATCAAGACCACGCAGCAGCTCGCGGGCAACGACGACGAGCACCGCATGGCGCGCCGCATGCTGTTCAACGAGGCGCGCGCGGCACGCGAGCTGGACCACGGCGCGATCCTGCAGGTGTTCGACGCCGGCGAGCACGAGGGCGAGCCCTACGTGGTCATGGAGTACGTCCCGCACGCGACCACGCTGCGCGAGTTCTGCCGCCCCGACAATCTGCTGGCGCTCGAGCGCGCGGTGGAGGTGATCTACATCTGCGCGAAGGCGCTCGACTACGCGCACCGGCGCGGCGTGATCCACCGCGACATCAAGGCCAGCAACATCATGCTCACCCGCGACGGGCGGGTGAAGATCGGCGATTTCGGCATTGCCCGCATGGACAGCGTCGAGACCACCGAGATACTGGGCAAGGTGGGCTCGCCTCGCTACATGTCGCCGGAGCAGCTCACCGAGAAGCCGCTGACCGCGCAGACCGATCTCTACTCGCTGGGCGTGGTGCTCTACGAGCTGCTGGCCGGGCGCCCGGCCTTCGAGGGCAAGAGCTTCGCGGACCTCGCGCGCCGCATCCTGAGCGGCACCACGCAGCCGGTCGCGACGTGGCGCCCGGAGGTTCCGGCGGCGCTCGACGACGTGGTGCGCCAGGCCATCGCCCGCGCGCCGGAGCACCGCTACGCGAGCGGGATGGACATGGCCGCGGATCTCGCGGCGGTGTACGGCAGCCTCGAGCGCGAGCCGGAACAGCTCGCGCCCGACACCCGCTTCGAGATGGCCCGCGACCTCCACTTCTTCAACGACTTCTCCGACGACGAGCTGCGCGAGGTGGTGGACGCGTGTCAGTGGCGGCGCTTCGCGTTCGGCGAGCGCATCATCCGCGAAGGCAACATGGAGCACGCGTTCTACGTGCTGGTGAACGGCGACGTGTCGGTGAGCAAGGGCGGGCAGCGCGTCGCGACCCTGAGCGTGGGGAGCTGCTTCGGCGAGATGGGCTTCCTCGCGCGCACCACGCGCACGGCCTCCGTGCACGCGCGCGACGACGTGATCGTGATCACGGCGAACGCCGACATGCTCGCGCGGCTGCCCACGACGGTGCAGCTTCGTTTCAACCAGGCGATGGTGCAGACGCTGGTGGACCGCCTCGCCAGCACCACCGAGCGGCTCTCGAAGTTCCTGCCCTGACAAGCTGGTGAGGAAGCGCGTCCTGCGCTTGTTCGCCGGCCCGCTGACGCGCCGGCGTGCGCGCGGCTACGCGCCCACGGTGGCGAGCAGCTCCTCGACGCGCTCCAGCAACTCCTCGTTGGCGTAGGGCTTGGTGATGAACGCGTTGATTCCCGACGCCGTCGCCTGTCCGCGGTGCTTGTCGGTCGAGCGCGAGGTGACCATCAGCACCGGCAGGTCCGTGGTGCGCGCGTCGCCGCGCAGGTGCGCCGCCAGCTCCAGGCCGTTCATGCGCGGCATCTCGAGGTCGGTGACCACGAGGTCCGGCAGGCTCTCCTCGATGGCTTCCACCGCGTCCAGACCGTCGATGGCGGTGCGCACCCGGTATCCCGCGTCGGCCAGCCCGATCGAGAGCATGCGCCGCGCGGTGAGGGAGTCGTCCACGACCAGCACCTCCGGCGCGAGCGCCTTCTCGGGCACCTCCTCGTGCACCGCGGCCGCGGCGACCGCGGCCGGCAGCGTCGAGCGGTGGCGCAGCATCTCGCGCAGATCCAGCACCGGCGCCACGCTGCCGTCGCCCAGGATGGATGCGCCGATCACGCCGGCCGGGCGCGGCACGCGCTCGCCGAGGCTCTTCACCACCAGGTAGCGCCCGTCCACCGCCGCATCCACGACGACGGCGGTGAGGCCGGCGTCGGCCTCCAGCAGCAGCATCGGCAGCGCCTTGCCGCCCGCCTCCGGCATCGCGGCCGGGCGGCCGGTGAGAGCGTCGAGCTGGTGCACCCGGTAGTCGCGCTCCTCGTAGGTGAACACCGGTCCTACGCCGTCGTCGGCCAGCACGCCGGCGTCGGAGAACAGCACCTGCTCCAGCGTGCCCGACGGCACGCCGAACACGCGGCCGCCGGAGCGCACCAGCAGCACGTGCATGGAGATCAGGGTGAGCGGGACCCGCAGCCGGATGGTGGCGCCGGCGCCGTCCTCCGACGCGATGTCCATGCTGCCCTTGAGGTCCAGCACCGCGCGCTGCACGACGTCCATGCCGACGCCGCGCCCTGAGATCTGCGTCGCGGTCTCGCGGGTCGAGAAGCCGGGGCGTACCGAGAGCTGCAGCAGCTCGCGATCGGTACGCTCCTCGTCCTCGGCGAGCAGCCCGCGGGCGTGCGCGACCGAACGGATGCGGTCGAGGTCGAAGCCGCGCCCGTCGTCGCTCACCTGCACCAGCACGCTGTCGCCCTCGCGGGAGAACGCGATGCGCAGCAGACCCTCGGCCGGCTTGCCGGCGCGCTCGCGCTCCTCCGGCGCCTCGATGCCATGGTCCACCGCGTTGCGCAGCACGTGCAGCAGCGGATCCACCAGCGCGCCCAGCACGTCGCCGTCGACCGGCAGGTAGCCGCCGACCAGCTCCAGGCGCGCCTGCTTCGACGTCGCGCGGCAGGTCTCGCGCACCATGCGCTGCAGCCGCGCCTCGATGCTGCCCACGGGCACCATGCGCGCAGACATCACCGCGTCGCTCAGCTCCTTGCTGATGCGCTGCTGGTCCGCGAACACGTCGTCCAGCTTCGCGAGCTCCGGGCGCAGCCCCAGCGCGACCTCGCAGAAGTCGGTCATCGCCTCGGCCAGCGCGGTGGTCTTGCTGTGCAGCTCGTTGTACTCGTCCATCTCGAGCGGGTCGAAGCCGTGCCCCTGGACGAGGGTTCCGGTCGCGGTGTGGGTGCCGCTTCCCTGGCCCGACGGAACGCCGCGCACCTCGACCAGGTCGCGCAGGTCCGAGAGCCGCTGCTGCACGAGGTGGTACTGCTCGCGCAGCGCGTTGGCCTGCGCCGTCATGCGCTGGTGCGCGCCCTGGGACTGCACGTTCGACACCGCCAGCTCGCCGGCGAGGCGCAGCAGGCCGTCGACCAGCTCCACCGGGACCCGGAGCGACGCGGCCGCGGGCCGCGCGGCGAACCCCGGCGACGGCGCGCCGGCCGCTGCGCCGCCGTCGGGCTGCGCGTCCGGCGGCGCGCCGGGTGCAGGCGGCGCGGCGTCGGGCGGGGCCGCGGCGGCGATGGACGGCGGCGCGGGCGCCGGCTCCGCGGCGGGCGGCGAGGGCTGCGGGCCCGCCGCCGTCGGCGATCGGGGCGCCGGCGCCGCGGGCGGCGGGGCAGGCGCGTCGGAACGCGATGCGGGTTCCGCCGCGGACCGCGGTGCGGGCTCCGGCTCGGGTCGCGTGTCTGCTGCGACCGTGGGTGCGGGCGCGGCCTGCGGCGGGATCGCGGCCGCGGAGGTTTCCTGGACCGCCGCGGCCCGCGGTGCGATGGGGCGCAGCGGCGCCGGCGTCACCGGGCTCGCGCTTTCCGCGGTGCCCGGATCCGTCCCGCGTGCGTCCGGCGCGGCCTGCTGGCCGTCGCGAAACGCGCGCAGGCGCTGCGCGAGCGCGGCGCTGCCGGCGGGGGCCACGCCGCCCTCGCGCAGCGCGTCCACCATGCCGGCGACGCAGTCCGCGGTCTCCACCAGCGCGCCCTCGAGCCCCGGCGGCGGAAGCGCGTCGTTGTCGGCGAGCCAGTCCAGCACGTCCTCGGCGACGTGGGTGAGGTCGGCGATCGCGCTCACGCCGGTGATGCTGGCCGATCCCTTCAGCGTGTGGGCGATGCGCTGCGCCTGCACGACGTCGTCCAGCGACGGGCGCTCGCCGCTCAGGCGGCTCACGGCTTCCGCGAAGCGCGCGGCGTGCGACGGCGCCTCCTCGAGGAACGCTTCCGCGAGCAGCGGGTTGATGTCGGGCGCGAACGAGACCTTCACCGCATCGTCCCGGGTGCCGGAAGGGGCGCTCATCACCGCCTCACGAGGCCGGCAGCTTGAACACCTGCACCGACTGCATCAGGGCGCGGGCGTACTGCACCATCTTGCGGGTCTCGCCGAGCTGCGCGACGAGCTGCTCGGCGGTCGCGCGCGTGCCGGCCACCAGCGCCTCGGCGCGGTCGCGAAGCCCGGCGCTGATCTTGGCCTGCTGTTCCGAGCCCTCGGCGATGCGCAGCACCGACTCCACCAGCCGGTCGGTGGACTGCTGGGATTCCATCATGCGCTGGCCCGCGGTCTCGGCGAGCCGCGACCCCTCGACCACCTGGTTGATCGTGCGGTCCATGGTCACGATGGTGTCGTTGGTGTCCACCTGGATGCTCTTCACGAGACCGCCGATCTGCGCGGTCGCCTCGCGCGAGCTCTCCGACAGGCGCTGCACCTCGTCGGCCACCACCGCGAAGCCGCGTCCGGCCTCGCCGGCGGCGGCGGCCTGCATGCTCGCGTTGAGCGCCAGCACGTGGGTGCGTTCCGCGATGGAGTTGATGATCTCGACGATCGCGTTGATCTCCTGCGAGCGCTCGCCGAGGCGCTTCAGGCGCTTGCCCGTCTCCTGGATCGCGTCGCGGATCTCGCCCATGCCGGAGACGGTGCCGTTCACCGTCTGCACCGCCATGCGCGTGCTCTGCGTGGTGCCCTGCGCGATGTCCCGGCACTGCAGCGCGAGCTGCGCGATGCGCTCGAGCGTCTGCGAGGCCATGGCCAGCTCCTCGGCGGCGGCCTGGATGGCCTTGCCCTGCGCGGTCGCCGAGCTGTTCACCTCGGTGGCGCGCTTGTTCACCTGCATGGACGCGTGCGCGACGCCGCGCGCGATGCGGTTCACCTGCCGCAGCACGGTGCTGGTCTCCTCCGCCATCTGGTTGATGGCGTCGGCCACCGGGCCCGCCACGTCCGCGGTCACGGGCACGCTGACGGTGAGGTCGCGCTCGCTCATCTGCGCCACCGCCTCGAGCACCTGCAGCACCGAGTCGTTGAGCTGCTCCGCCTCGGCCTCGGCGCGCGCCAGCGACTGCACCTTGTCCTCCAGCAGCGAATCCAGCGCCTCGCCCAGCTGCCCGATCTCGTCGCTGCCGGTGATGCCGCTGCGCACGCTGAAGTCGCCCTCGGCGACGCCTCCCACCGTCTCGGCGATGCGCGCGATGGGCGACGTGATGGAGCGCACGATGAAGAAGCCGATCGCGGCCGCCAGCGCGATACCGCCCAGGATCACGCCGAGGCTGGTGGTCAGGAAGGTCTGGTTCGCCTCCAGCGACTCGCGGAAGGTCTGCTCGGACGCGATCTGGCGCTGCGTCGCGCTCGCCGACAGCGCCGCCAGCAGCGGCTCCACCAGCGGCGTGAAGTCGTTCAGGACGAACAGCTCCAGGCGCCCGCGATTCTCGGCCTGGAACAGCTTCTCGAGCTCCGCGAACGCGGCGCGCACGCCTTCCAGGCCGGGCTGCATGACGTCGCGGATGAACTCCGCCTCGTCGGGACCCACGCCCGCGGTGAAGGCCGCCCAGTCCTGGTCGAAGCGCTCGCGCGCGAACGCCAGGCGCTCGCGTCCCTCGGCCCAGGTGATGGCGCCGGTCTCCACCTGCTGCACGGTGCCCAGCAGGTCGCCGCGCAGCGTGTCCGACACGTAGTCCAGGCGCGTGCCCTCGGACACCGTGCGGTTCAGCGCGTCGGTGGACTGCGCGGCCGCGTTGAGGCCGAACACCGCGGTTCCGCCGACGGCTGCGAGGATCAGTGCCTGCACCGCGATGAGCAGGATCAGGCGCGGTGCGATCTTGAACTTTCGAAGCATGGCCTCTTACTCCGTTGCAGCCGGGGTCAGCGCGAGACCAGGGCGCGCCAGTCGTCGCGGCGCATCTCCCGGTAGCCGTCCGGTGTCAGTTGCGTGAGGAGCACCAGGTCCGAGCCCTGGTTGTCCTCGGTGAAGTCCATCGTGAGCCCGCCCAGCTCGAAGCGTCGCCCGCGCAGTGCGGCGAGGAAGGCCTGGCGGGTGATGGGGCCCTCGATGGCGTTCATCGCGGCCAGCCACAGCTTGCCGACGATGTAGCCCTCGAGCGTCACGTAGCCGAAGTCGTCGCCGAGCGCCGCGCGGGCCTCGGCGACGATCGGCAGATCGGAATCCAGCGGCGGCACCACCTGGGTCATGATCACGCCCGAGTCCACGCCCAGGTCGTTGAGCGTGGACCTGAAGTTGTCGGCGCCGGTGAACGACACCGCGCTGATCACCCACGGCTCGCCCTTGTAGCGGGCGTAGGCCGCGAAGCGGCCGACGGCGGCGTAGGTGCCCACCGTGACCACGACCCGGCACGGGCTGCCGCTCGCCTGCTCCCAGGCCTTCAGCGACTCGTAGCCGGGGCGCGACACGAAGGTGTTTCGCTTGTATACGCCCACCGGGCCCAGCCCGTTGCGCGGCGGATCCTCCCCCTCCATTGCGAGGATCTGCTCCAGGCGCTCGATCGCGGGGCCGGAGCCGGACTCGCCGGTGAGGGCGCGCCGGATGCCCTCGACGCCGGCCATGCCGTACGCGTCGTTCTGCACGAACGCGCAGATCCCGGTGGCCGGCACGCCGGCGTCGATCGCGGAGCGGATCACCGCGGCCGTCTCCTGCACGTAGCTCGCGCGGAAGTTGATCACGTCGCCGACGCCGGGACGCAGCAGGCCGGCGCCGGTGAAGAAGCCCACCGCCGGCGCCCCGGCCTCGGCCAGCACCGGCAGCGACACCTTCGCGGTGGGCGTGCCCACGTTGCCGAGCACCGCGAACACGCCCTGGTCGAGCAGGCGCCGGGTGGCCTCCACCGTCTTCTCCGGGGTGTACGAGTCGTTCAGCGTCACGTACTCGACGGCGCGCCCCTGCACGGTCTGCCCGCGCAGCGCCGCGGAGATGCCGGTGCGCATGCCCTGGCCGAGGCCGCGCGAGCGCCCTTCCAGGTCCATGACGCCGCCGATGCGGATCGTGTCGTCGGAGACGCCCTTCTCGATCGCGCCGACCGCCGAGGGGCCGGCCGCGAGTCCCGCGGCGAGGGCCGCGGCGAGCAGCACGCGGCGGGGATGATCAGGCCTGGCGTTCATGTTCGTTCCTCCGCGATCGGGGAGGCGGCCCGACCGGTGCTTCACCGGCCCTTGGCCTCCAGGTAGTCGATGGTCACGCCCACCACCAGCACGCCGACGGTCCTGCCGCGGTCGAGCACGGGGGCGGAGATCTGCACGGCGTAGGTCTGCGTGCTCTCGTCGAGCTCCAGCGGACCGATGAACACCTTCCCGTCGCCGCCGTTGAACGACGCGGTCCACTTCTCCTCGTCGCCCTGCCAGTAGTCGCTGGTGGCGGGGAAGGCGGCCACGTTGGCGCCCTGGGCGTCGGTGAGGAAGGCCTCGTTGAGCGACTGCAGCCGCTCGACGGTGTCCTTCAGGAAGCGGCCGGCGTCGCTGGTCTGCAGCGAGAGCTTGAACGGGGTGAGGGTCTTGCTCGCGCGCCATTCCGCGTCGCGGCGCTTGATCTCGTCGAGACTCAGCCCGCTCTGGTTCTGCTCGCGCACGGCGCGCACCACCAGGGGGTTCAGCGCCATGTGCTGCACGGTGCGCACCTTCACCCTGAGCAACTCGTCGAGGCGGTCCGGGTCGAGGGCCTGCTGCGCCGTCGCGGTGCCCGCGCCGAGCAGCAGCAGCAGGGCCGTGAGCCGGGCCATCGTCGCGCGGTCGCGACGCCGTGGCGTTGCGTTCACTTGCGGTACCTCACTGGTTGGTGAGCGCCAGGGTCTGCAGCCGGGCGAACAGCGCATCCCAGTCGATCGCGGTCCACGCGGCGTCGGCGACGAGCACGGTCTCCTGCGCGTGCTCCGCAAGCGCGCCGGGCACGGCGCCGGGCGGCTGGCGCGGCGTCTCGGGCGCGATCAGCAGGTGGCGGGGCGAGGTGTCCACCAGAACGCCGGCCGACGCGTCGCCCTGGCCGATCACCAGCAGCATGCGGCGCGAGCCCGGGGACGGGAGGTCCAGCCAGGCCACGAGGTCGTACACCGGGACCAGCGATCCGCGCACATTCGCGAGCCCCAGGAACCACGCCCGGGTGTTCGGCATGCGGAACACCGGCGGCGGCTCGAGCACCCGCACCGCGCCGTCGCCCGCGAGCAGCAGGTGCAGCCCGCCGATCAGGACCCCGTAACGCCGCGCGCCGGCTTCCGGCGTGACCGCGGGCAGCGCCGCCGCCGCGGACATCGCGTCCATCGCGCCGCGGGCCACGCTGCCGGGGTCGACGGTGCTCATTGCAACTTCAGGATCTGGTCGGTGATCTGGTCGGCGGTGTAGGGCTTCGTGATGTACGCGCGCGCGCCCTGGCGCCGTGCCCACATCATGTCGACCTTCTGGTCCTTGCTGCTGACCATCACGACCGGGATGTGCTTGCTGGAATCGTCCGAGGACAGCTTGCGGCAGGTCTGGAAGCCGTCCATGTCCTCCATGATGATGTCCAGGAAGATGAGGTCGGGGCGCTCGCTCGCGGCCTTCTCCAGCGCCTCGCGGCCGCTGGTCGCGGTGACCACGTTGTAGCCGGCCTGCTGCAGGATGTTCTGCAGGTTCAGCCGATCGGTGTTGGTGTCGTCGACAACCAGGATCTTGCTGATCGCCATATCCCTCCCCCCAAAATGTCGTCTGCGGCCCGTCGGGCTGGGTCCGTTCGCAGCGTTCGCCGGCCGTGCGGGACGCTGACTTTCGTTCGGGCTTCACCCGTTAGAGTCGCGCACCGGCGAGCCTGTGCCGAAGCGGTTTCCTCGATCCGTGACCTGGTTCAAGGACCCGTTACGCGACTTTCGCGACCGCAGCCTGCCGACCGCTGGGTTCGCGGAGCCCGCTGGAAGCGCCGTGAAACGCCGCGAACTTCGCGAAGCCTATCATTAATCTGCGCCAAGCCTATCATTTGAAAGTTGATTTTGTCCCGTTCCCAGAGCGGGGGCTGTGTTCCTGGTCCTTCCGGCAGGCCGCCGGATCCGAGCCCGGCCCCGCCCTCTGGATTCGTGTCGGCAGGGAGCCGGATTCCTTGAGAACTTTTTTCGTGATTCCTGCGCGGCTGCCGTGCGGAGGCCGCCCGCGGCGCGGCGCGCGGCGGGTGCGCGAGTTCCAACGCCGCCGGAATCCGTGCGATGCTGCGTCGCATGAAAGGGCTGTGCCTCACGGTCATCAGCGGCGGCCAGACCGGCGTCGACCGGGGCGCCCTGGACGCGGCGCGGGCACACGGCGTGCGCGCGGGCGGCTGGTGTCCGCAGGGGCGTCGCGCCGAGGACGGCGTCATTTCCTCGGACTACCCGCTGACCCCGCTGCCGGGCGCTGATGAAGCCCGGCGCACCCGGCGCAACGTGATGGACAGCGACGGCACGGCGCTGCTGATCTTCGGCCCGCCCGAGGGCGGCACGCGGCTGGCGCTGGACGCCTGCGTGGAGCTCGGCAAGCCGCACCTGCTGGTGGACGCCGCGCGCCTGCACTGCGCCGCCGCCGCCGAGCGCATGGCCGGCTTCGTCGCCAGCCTGCCGCGCGGCCTGCTCAACGTCGCGGGCCCGCGGGCCAGCGAGGTCGCGGGCGCGTACGACTACGCGTACGAGACGCTGTGCCAGCTCTTCCGCGCGCTCGAGTCGCGCGGCTACCCGGTGCGCGGTGGATCCGCCCCGGCCCGCGCGCCACAATCGCCGGCCCGGCCCGAGCCGGCCACCCCGGGAGCACACGACATGGGACGCTTCTGCCACTCCTGCGCCGCGCCGCTGGACGCGCCCGGCTTCGCCGGCCCGTCACCGCTGCACTGCCGCTACTGCACCGACGAGAAGGGCGCGCTGAAGCGCCGCAAGGACGTGCGCGCGGGCATCGCGCGCTGGATGCAGAGCTGGCAGCCGGAGCTCGGCGACAAGCGGGCCCGCAAGCTCGCGAAGCGCTACATGAGCGCGATGCCCGAGTGGGCGGATTGAGCATCCCGTGACGGCGGACGACGACGGCCTGCAGGTCACGCCGCGCATCGTCATCCCGCTCGCCGAGATCGAGCTCAACCCGATTCGCGCCCAGGGCGCGGGCGGGCAGAACGTGAACAAGGTGTCCACCGCGCTGCACCTGCGCTTCGACGTGCCCGCGTCCTCGCTGCCGCAGGAGGTCAAGGAGCGCCTGCTGGCGAGCCGCGACCAGCGCCTGAGCAAGGGCGGCGTGATCGTGATCAAGGCCCAGCGTCACCGCTCGCAGGAGAAGAACCGCGACGACGCGCTGTCGCGGCTGCGCGCGCTGGTGGCGCGTGCGGCGAAGCCGCCGCCGGCGCGCCGGCCGACGCGCCCGTCGCGCGCCGCGCGCCAGCGCCGCCTGGACGAGAAGACCCGCCGCGGGCGCACCAAGGCGTTGCGCCGCACGCTGGACGACTGAGCCGCGGCCGGTCTCCGTCCGCCCGGCCGCTCAGCCCGCGTTCTGCATGCCGCGGGTGACGCCGCGCACCGTCTCCGCGAGCGCCAGCTCGAGGTCGGGATCCTCGCGCGCGCTCGCGCGCCAGCGCGCGAGCAGGTCCACCTGCAGCAGGCTCATCGGATCCAGGTACGGCGCGCGCAGGCGCAGCGTGCGCTGCAGCGCCGGGTCGCGGTCCAGCAGCTCGCTGCAGCCGTGCACCTCGCACACCAGCTCGCAGGTGCGCCGGTACTCGGCCTCCAGTGCCGGGAACAGCGCGTCGCCCACCTCGCCGGCCAGCGCCGCGTAGCGCCGCGCGATGTCCATGTCCGCCTTCGCGAGCACCATCTCGGTGTCCGACAGCAGGTTCGCGAAGAACGGCCAGCCCTCCGCCATCTCGCGCAGCGCGTCCATGCCGAAGCGCTCGAGGGCGGCGGACAGGCCCTCGGCGAGGCCGTACCAGCCGGTGAGGATCAGGCGGCTCTGGTTCCACGCGAACACCCACGGGATCGCGCGCAGGTTCTCGACGCCGGCGCCGGATCGCCGCGCCGGCGGGCGCGAGCCGATGCGCAGGCGCTCGATCACGTCGATCGGGGTCGCGAGGCGGAAGTACTCCACGAGCCGCCCGTCGCCGTGCACCGCGCCGCGGTAGCACGCGCGGCTCGCGTGCGCGACCAGCCGCGCGGCGTCGCGCCACGCGGGCTCCGGGCCCGGGTCGTCGCGCTCGCGGGCGCTGCGCTCGAGCACCGCGGCCAGCGCGTTCTCGAGCGAGTAGCGCGCGGAGTCCGGCAGCCCGTACTTCTGGAAGATGATCTCGCCCTGCTCGGTGACCCGCAGCCGTCCGTCCAGCGCGCCCGGCGGGGTCGCGAGGATGCCGTCGCGGGGCTTGCCGCCGCCGCGGCTCACGGTTCCGCCGCGGCCGTGGAACAGCGTGATGCGCACCGCGCCTCCCGGCGCCGCGGCGGCCTCGGCGACCAGCGCCTCCTGCGCCTCGTGCAGCGCCCAGCGCGACGCCGCGAGCCCGGATTCCTTGTTGCTGTCGGAGTAGCCCAGCATCACCATCTGCCGGTCGCCGCGGCTGCGCAGGTGGTCGCGGTACGGCGGGTCGGCGAGCAGCGCGCGCAGCGTCGCGCCGGCGCGGTCGAGGTCGTCCACCGTCTCGAACAGCGGCGCGGTGTCCAGCGGCACGCGGCCCGCGGCGTCGGCGAGACCCGCAAGGCGCGCCAGCCACAGCACCGCCAGCACGTCGTCGGCGTCCTCGGCCATGCTGATGATGTAGCCGCCGACCGCGTCCTCGCCGTGGCTCGCGCGGCACTCGGCGATCGCGCGCATCACGTTCAGCGATCGATCCAGCGCGCCGCCCGCGGCGGGCGACGGCGACGGCAGCGCGGGCGCCGCGAGCGCCTCGTGCAGCAGCGCGAGGCGCTCGTTCGCGGGCAGCGACGGGAAGTCGTCGCGCCCGAGCGCCTCGCCCACCGCGTCGCGGTGCACGGCGCTGTCCTGGCGCACGTCGAGCGTCGCGAGGTGGAAGCCGAAGGTGCGCACCCGCAGCAGCAGGTCGTGCACCGGGCGGGCGCCGGTCGCGCCGTGGGTCTCGAGCGACGCGACGAGGCGCTCCAGGTCGGCGATGAAGTCCCGCGGCCCGGCGTAGCCGTTGCCGCCGGCGCGCGTCGCGCCCAGCTTGCGCCACAGCTGCCACACGTAGATGCGATAGGGCATGTCGCGGTAGCGCTCGGGCGTCTGCTCGCCGTCGCCCGCGTTCTCGGCCGCGAGCGCCTCCAGGCGCGCGAGCAGCTCCGGCGTGGGCGTCACGTAGCGATGCGAGTGGCTGAGGTGCTCGAACAGCTCGCCCAGCTCGCGGCGGTAGAGCTCCAGCGCGCGCTCGCGGTGGTGGTCCAGCGTCGCGCGGATGGTCGCGGCGTCGACGTTCGGGTTGCCGTCCATGTCGCCGCCCACCCACGACGCGAAGCGCAGCATGCGCCCGGGCAGCGGCACGCGGCCCGCGCCGTACGTGTCGTCCAGCGCGCCGCGCAGGCGCGCGTAGAGCTCCGGCAGCACCTTGTAGATGACGCTGGTCAGGAAGAACAGCACGTGCTCCACCTCGTCGTCCACCGTGGGCTGCGCGAAGTGCTCGTCGGTGTGCCACGCGACGCCCACCTCGTGGGCGACGCCGTCGAGGCGCGCTCGCGCGCCCGGCGCGAGCAGCGCCTCGGCGATGCGCTGCTCCTTCTTGAGCATCGTGCGGCGCACGGTCTCGGTGGGGTGCGCGGTGAACACCGGCGTCACGTCGAGGCGCTCGATCACCGCCGCCAGCGCGTCGCGGGCGACGCCGTCGGCCTTCAGACCGTCGAGCGCCGCGCGGAAGCTCTCCGGCGGCACTGCGCCGGACTCGTCGACGGCGCGGCGGCGACGGATGCGATCCGCCTTCTCCGCCATGTTCAGCAGCTCGAAGTAGACCGAGAACGCGCGCGTGAGCACGACGCTCTCCGCGGGGGGCAGGTCCTGCAGCAGGCGGTGCAGGCGCGCCTCGGCGCCGGCGTCGCCGGCGCGCCAGTCGCGCGCGCCCTGGCGCACCAGCTCCACGTGCGCGAACACCGCCTTGCCTTCCAGGCGCTCGATGAGCTCGCCCAGCAGGTGGCCGAGCGCGCTCACCTCGTCGCGCAGCCGCTGGTCTTCCGCCCGCACGTCCATCGGGGCCTCTCCTGGATGCGCGCCGCCGGATGACGCGGCGCAGCAATCAGGCTAAACGATTCCGCGCCGCGTCGCAGGCCTCGACCCACGCGGCGAGGCCGCCCCGCTCGCGCAGCACCGCCAGCCCCGCCTCGGTGATTCCGCCCGGCGTGGCCAGCGTGCGCACCATCTCGTCGAGCGGCACGTCCGCGTGCTCGGCGCTCATCAGGCCGGCCGCGCGAAGCGTGTGTGCGACCAGCGTGCGGGCGGTGTCCGGGGGCACGCCGCGGGCGCTGGTCCACGCGGCGGTCTCGGCCATCAGCGCGTGCAGCCAGCCGTACAGCGCGGCGGCGACCACCGCCGCGTCCAGCGCCTGCTCGTCGGGCATCGGCAGCACCGGCCCGAGCAGCGACAGCAGCGGGTCGGCCTCGGTGCCGGCCGGGAACACCGGCGTCGGGCTCGCGCCGAGGCTGGCGGCCGCGATCGGCATCGCGCGCACCGCGATCGCGGGCGCCACCGCGTCGCGCAGCCGCCTCAGCGGCACGCCGGCGGCCGCCGACACGGCCACCTGGTCGGCGCGCCAGGACAGGCCCGCCAGCGCGTCGTCCATCTGCTCGCGGCGCACGCAGATCAGCACGACGTCGCTGTAGCGCACCACGCCGCGGTTGTCGCGCGCGCGGCGCACGCCGTCGTGGCGCGCGAGGCGGCGCGAGGTCTGCTCGCCGCGCGGCGACAGCAGCAGCGGCGGGCGCCGGGCGTGGCGCAGCCAGCCGCGCACCAGGTAGCCGGCCAGGTGGCCGACGCCGATCACGCCGACGCGCGGCGTCACCGCGCGCGCGCCCCGGCGGGCAGTCGGTGCGCGCGATGATGCGTTCGGCGAACGGGTGCGGGGTGCGCCATGGGCCTCAGTGTAATGACACGGCCGGCCCGGGCGGCGGGTAGCATCCCGCGATGGACCTGGACGCCGCCGCGCTTCCGTCGCCGCTCGTCGTGCTCGCGCTGCTCGCCGCGGGCGGGCTCGTGTGCGCGTGCGCGTGGACCGCCCGCCGCGAGCCGGCGCTGCGCGGCCACGCGTGGCCGGCGATGCTGGTGCTGCTGCTGATGCTGTGGCAGATGCGCGCGGTGACCGACGAGGGGCCGGCGCTGCACCTGCTGGGCGCGGCGCTGCTGCAGCTGTGCTTCGGGTGGCGCCTCGCGGTGCTCGGCATCGCCGCGGTGATCGCCGCGCACACCGCGAACGGCGCCGGCAGCTGGGCCGCGCTGGGGGTGAACGTGCTGCTGCTGGGCGCGCTGCCGGTGGCCGTGAGCCACGCGGTGACCCGGGCGGTGAACCGCCGCCTGCCGGGCAATCCGTTCGGCTACATCCTGGTCGCGGGCTTTGCCGGCGCGGGGCTCGCGATGGTCGCCGTGCTCGCCGCGAGCACGGCGCTGCTGCTCGCGGCGGGAGGCGCCGACGCGTCGCGGCTGCTCGCGCAGTACGCGACCTCCGGGATCCTGGTCGTGTTCCCGGAGGCCTTCCTGACCGGGATGCTGATCGCGCCGCTCGCGATGTTCTACCCGCAGGCGGTCGCCACCTGGACGCCGCCGTGGGAGCAACCGCGCCGGCGCTGAGCGAGCGCTCTTCGCACGCGGCGCGGCAGCGCCCGTACTCACGCGCCTCGCCCGGCGCGCGAGGCATTCACGGGTTACTCAGTCCTCCGGCGCCCGCATCACCGCATCGTCCAGCGCCAGCGAGCCGCCGTCGCGGATGCGCGCTGCGTACGACAGGTGCGCGTCGGAGCCCTCCGGCCACAGCGACGTGAACAGCGACCACCACGCGTCGCGGTCGTAGTCCAGCGCCAGCGCGTGCGCGTGCACGCCGCGCACCTCGCCGCCGTACAGCGCGTCCGCGGGCGGCGGCGCGACGGACACGCGCGTCACGACGCCGCGGTGCTCGCCCCAGAAGTTGGGCATTCCGGCGGCGCCGTTGTTGATCACGACGCCGGCGCGGCCGTCGTGGACGAGGCGCATCCACAGCGGCTCGCAGGTATGGGTGCACGCGAACACGTCGGCCCTGGCCGCGGCCAGCCACTGCGCCGCGCGCGCGGCGCCGGCCGGCCGCGCGAGGGCGCGCCGCGCGAAGCCCCAGCCGGCCAGCGACACGCCGTCGCCGTGCACCACGGCGACCCGCGCGTCGCCGACCTGCACCACCCGGTGCATCGGCAGCGCGGCGAGGCGCGTGCGCGTGCCCGGGTCGCGCCGCGCGGTCTCGCGCAGGCGCTGCTCGATCGCGTTGGAGCGCGCGACGATCGGATCCGGCACCCACTCCGGGTACGCACATCCGCAGCCCGCGTCGCCATCGTCGCTCGCGAGCTCGGTCTCCACGTTGCCGCGCAGCGCCTGGTGGGCGAGCACGCGTGCGTCGATGTCCCGGAACAGCGCCGGCGCGTGGTCGAACCAGTGGAAGTCGCCGTTGAACAGCAGCGTCACCGGCCCGGCCTCGAGGGCCGCGAGCGCCTCCACCGCGTCCAGCGCCTGCGGGTTCCCGTACAGGCCGCCGATCACGTAGAGCGTGTGCGCCGCGAGGTCCGGCGCGCGCGCGAGGTCGCGCGGCGAGTAGAGGTAGTGAAGCGGGCAGCTGCGCCCCGGCGCGTCGGCCGGCGGGCCGGCGGCACGCGCGAGCGCGCCCGGTGCCGGCGGCAACAGGCTCACGCGGAGGTGTCGTCCGCAGGAGGCTCCGCCGCCGCCATGGCCTGCGCGGCCGCGGCGCCCTCCGGCCCGAGCGCGGCGAGCGCGTCGCGCACGCCCTGGCGATCGGCCGGGGAGCGGTTCTGGCTCATCTTCCACTTGCCCTCGATGCGCGAAATCGCCATCTCGAAGCCGACGATCGCGCGGCGCATGCGCGCGTAGAGATCGCCGTCCATCCCGTCCACCGTCCACGGCCGCTTCGCGAGCCGCGCCTCCTGGTCGTCGCTCAGCGCGACGAGCACCTCGTGCAGACCGGCGTCGTCCAGCGGCCGCGGCACGCCGTGTGCGTGCACCGCCGCGTAGTTCCACGTGGGAACCATGTTCGGCGAGCGGTACCAGTCCGGCGACACGTAGGCCTCCTCGCCCTGGAACACGAACAGCGCGTCACGGGTGCCGTCGAGCGCCTGCGCGGCTCGGTTCGCCCGCGCGAGGTGGAAGCGCAGGCGGCCGTTGTCGCCGTCGTCGTCGAGCAGCACCGGCACGTGGTTGGCCTCCAGCGCGCCGTCGATCACGCACACCATCGTCGCGAGCGCGTTGGCTCTTATGAGGGCGTGCAGCCGTGGAAGTTCCTGGACCTGGAAGTGGCGGGGCAGGTACATGGTGTCCTCGGAGAGCGTGTGGGCCGGGCGCGCGCGGCGCGGCGCACTGTACCGCGCGCACCGCCGCCGGGGGGGCGCGCCGGCGTGCGTGGGTTGGCGTCCCGGGCGGCGCGGCGCCGGGCGTGTGTCGCGCCGGCGGCCGAGGCATGATGAGCGGCGCGCGAGCGCGCCCCGTGAATCCGAGGAGCCCACCGGTGACCGACTTCGGCAACTCCCCCATCGTCGCCGCCTACCGCGAGCGCACCGCGGCCTCCGCGCGCCTCGCCGCCGAGGCGCGCGACGTGTTCCCCAGCGGCATCGTGCACGACTCGCGGCGCCTGCTGCCGTACCAGGTGTACGTGGACCACGCGCGCGGGTCGCGCAAGTGGGACGTGGACGGCAACGAGTACGTGGACTACTACGGCGGGCACGGCGCGCTGATCCTGGGCCACGGCGAGCCGCGGGTGACGGCGGCGGTGCGCGAGCAGCTCGCGCGCGGCACCCACTACGCCGGCGGCAGCGCGCTCGAGGTGCGCTGGGGCGAGCGCGTGCTGGCGATGGTGCCGTGCGCCGAGCGGGTGCGCTTCACGTCGTCCGGCACCGAGGCGAACCTGATGGCCGCGCGGCTCGCGCGCGCGTACACCGGGCGCACGAAGCTCGTGCGCTTCCGCGGCCACTTCCACGGCTGGCAGGACCACGTCGCGTTCGGCGTCGACAGCCACCACGACGGCACGCCCACGCCGGGCGTGCTGGACGGCGTCGCCGGCGAGGTGCTGCTCGCGGACGCCGACGACGTAGACGGCACCTGCGCGCTGCTGCAGTCCCGCGACGACATCGCGGTGGTGATGCTCGAGCCGACCGGCGGCAGCTTCGGCCAGCTCCCGATCGAGCGCGAGATGGTGGAAGCGCTGCGCCGCGTCACCGCCGAGCGCGGCATCGTGCTGCACTTCGACGAGGTCGTGACGGGCTTTCGCGTCTCGCCCGGCGGGGCGCAGGCGTGGTACGGCATCACCCCGGACCTCGCGACCTTCGCGAAGATCCTCGCGGGCGGGCTGCCCGGCGGCTGCGTGGCCGGGCGCAAGGACATCCTTGACCTGCTCGACTTCGACGTCACCGCGGCGCGCGGCGTCGAGAAGATCGGCCACCAGGGCACCTACAACGCGAACCCCGTGTCCGCCGCGGCGGGCAGCACGTGCCTGCAGATCGTCGCCGAGGAGGACCCGTGTGCGCGTGCGACCGCGCTCGCCGACGACCTGCGCGCGCGGCTGAACCGCGTGTTCGCCGAGGAGGACGTGCCGTGGGCGTGCTACGGCAGCCACTCCGGGTTCTACGTCCACACCAACCCCGACGGCGATGACATCGACCCGCTGCATTTCGACCCGGCGGCGGTGGGCCTCGCGAAGCTGAAGGCCGCCGGCAAGCACCCGGGCGCGGCGAAGTTCCGCCTCGCGCTGCTGCTCGGCGGCGTGGACCTGTCGGGCAAGCCGGGCGGCACCCTGTCGGCCGCGCACACCGAGACGGATCTGGAGCACACGGCCGGCGCGGTGCGCGAGGCGGTGCGCATGCTGCGAAGAGAAGGGGAGATCTGAACGCGCCGCCCGGCGCACGGCCGCGATGTCACACGTTCGGCGAGAGCCTCCCGAACGGATCGCAAGACGATCGATTCCGATCGCGGCGGGCGTGCGCTACGCTTCCCGGACGCCGCGGCCGTGGAGCAACGGTGGACCGGATTCGAAGCAGTGCCCGCTGGACGCAGCAGGCCCCCGGGTGCGGGAGCCGGGGCGGCTGCGGCTCGTCCGCTCGTTCATCGCGCTCGCCGATTCGCGATCGGAGGCGACGGCCGCGCGCGGTTCCCACAGCTGGACGAAGTCCAGCGACTCACTGTCATGTGGCGGGAACAGAGCGATGCCGGGCAACGGAGTGAAGTTCGCGTCCTTGAGTGAAGACGGCTGGGAACTCCGAAACGGAGAAGATGCTCATCGCGCGAATCCTGACACGTTCTGGATCCCGAGCTTTGAAATCCGCAGCTCCAGGAAGCGCGGAGACGGGGTGAAGCTCGTGTTCGACATCAAGGCCAAGGACGAAGACGGCGCGGACCGAGCCGGTGGTGAACGAATGTGGGTGATCGTGCTGGAGCGTGCAGGCGAACACTATTCAAAGACGCTGTGGAAGCGGATCGGCTGACCGGGGCAGGTTTGCAGGCATGGAGTGGCTCCATGAATCGAAGCATCCTGCCTGACTCCATGTGGTGCGGCCGGGCTGCGAGCATCGCGTCACATTCAAGCGTCGTGCTGGCCCGCCGCGCACCGAGACGTCATGCGTGAGAAAGGCCGAGCAGGCGGCTGCATTGAATTCGTCGCAGTGGAGGCGAAGTGCGTCGTCGAATGCGACTACACGTTGGTGGCTCTGGGCGTGGGGGATCAGTACCTGTTCCTCTCCCGGGCGGAGGACGAGAATGATGACTGGGGAGTCCATCTCGAGTACTCCGATCAGCGCCACTCGGCCTATGGCTGTATCGATAGTTGCCGCCTGACGCCTCGATGGGTTGAGGTGGCATTGGCTGCACCACTCGACACGCTGCCTGCGGTCGAAGGGTTTCTGGTGCAATATTCGGCGACACCGGAGGCCAGGGCAGTCCTCGCAAACGGCCTTCGGAGGATCTTCCGGGGAAACGAGAGAGCGCTGACAATTGACGCATGACCAGCCCTTGGCGTTCGCGCGCGCCGCGTGCCGGACGGCCGACCTGCTGCGCGGCTCCGCGGCCGCATACGTCCGCCGTTGGCCATCAACGGGAAGTGGTGCTCGAAAGGGCCGCCGGTGGGCGGCAGTTCGAGACGCTGCGGGCGAGTGCGTCCTGCCATGAACCTCGACGACAAGATAAAGGTGATTGAAGAGGTGCTGGGCTTTCTACTGGAAGAACCCTTCAAGAAGACTGCAGCTGATTTCCCCTCGCCGGACGACGTTGTCGAAGATTGGTATCTGACCGCGACGATCTTTAGAACAATCAAGGTCGATCAGCAAATTCCGGACGAGCACGACGAAGCTCTGCATACGTTGATCGGAGAAGCTGAGGCGGAATTCAAGGCGGCGCAAATGCTGGGGGAAGCACCGGATACGGAACAGGAGCTTGGGGAAGGATACGGTGACGGCGAGATACCTGAAGGTTTCGCTTCGGCCCACCAGGCGGCAATCTGGGAGGAGGTGATCCGGGTGCTTGGCGGCGACCAGCGTGCCCCTGAATTGAAATTGGTGTCCGACTAGTGCCGCCGCCCGACAGAGCGCTGCAAGCGACGCCGGATTCGGCGCCGGGGCGCCTGGGCGCAAATGTCAGGCTCCCGGTGAGCCGTTCGAGTGCAGGTGGTGCCTTATTCTCAGGGCAAGGTCTTTTCCGACGACCAGAAGGTCGTAGCTGGAGAGTGCAGAACGCCGTACATAGGAGGAGTCACGATGCAACACACCAAATCGCCAGGGACTCTCACTGTCTGTCTCCTCGTCTCGCTTGTGATCTTGTGGATGACCCCGACGGCATGGGCTGGAGAGAAAGAGGAGGTGGCCGCAGCCGCGAGGAAGTGGGCAGAAACGATCAGCGCGGGACCGGTCGACCCCGACGCGATGGTCAAGCTGTATGCCGAAGACGCCGTCTTCTGGGGGACACGTTCTCCGACGGTGCGGCAAGATCCGGATGCGATTCGGGAGTATTTCGCCGGGACGGCAAAGAGAGTTCCCGGACTCAAGTTGACCTTCGAAGAACCAATGCTCATCCGTATCTATGGCGATATAGCGACCAACACAGGCATTTACACTGCGAAGATTGTGAGGGATGGCGAGACCAGGACAACGCCTCTCCGGTACAGCTTCACCTACCGTAAGCGCGACGGAGAATGGGAGATCATCAATCATCACTCGTCGCCAATGCCGAAACCCCAGCCCGCGCCGGAAGCCAAGAACTGAGAGAGCTTCTCGGGTTCCACGCAAAGAAGGCGTAGACGAGGAGGTGGTTCTCGAAGTGTACAAAGCACTTTCGCGGCTGAGTCAGGCATGGCGCGGGGTCTTGATGGTGGCGCGTGTGTCAACCCTGGCTCGAACTGGTGTCCGCACGCGACCGGTTCAGATATGGTGACGCTGCGATTGGGGCCTGTCGGCGGTATGAGCGAACACGCATCCGGCTTTCGCCGCACGCATTCGCCGGCGCGAAGAGCTTCGCTCCCGGCGCAGCGAGGATCATGACCGCAGACGACGCCACCACTCCGTGCCCGTGCAACAGTGGCTACCCGCTGCAGGCCTGCTGCGCGCCCTACCTCGCGGGGCTCGCACCGGCGCCGACACCGCTCGCGCTGATGCGTTCGCGCTACACCGCGTACGCGCTCGGCCGGGCGGCTTACGTTGAGGCGACCTGGCATCCGTCCACGCGGCCGGCGTCCGTGGTCCTGGATCCGGCCCAGCGGTGGATCGGCCTCAGCATCCTGGAAACCTCAGGCGGCGGCGACGACGAGGACAGCGGCACGGTGGAGTTCGTCGCGCGCTACAAGGTGGGCGGGCGGGCGCACCGGCTGCGCGAGCGCAGCCGGTTCGTGCGCGAGGCGGGACGCTGGCTGTACGTGGACGGAGAGTCCAGAGGACCCGGCGGATAGGTCGGTCCCGCTGGCGTGCGGGCGGAGATCGTTCTTCGCCGGCCCGCGCGCGGCACGGGGACGTTCGGCTACCCACCGAACGTGCATGCACCCGATGGCTGGAGTCCGCGCGAGACCGCGACTAGCACGCAGTGAGCTGCAGGCGTACGGGATGTGCTTTCTCGTCACCCGTCGGCGGCACGGCCGTCGTTCTCGCGGGTGGCGACTCTTCGGGCCGGTGCGGGCGTCAGCCGGCGGCGGCCGGTCTCCTGCTGCTCACGGTTCAGGCCTCCCGCGGCGTGCTCGCCGCGACGCCGCGCAGTCCCCTGCCCAGCAACGGCGCGATGGGCAGCGTCAGCAGCACCGCCAGCGCCATCGCGATCAGCGCGCCGTCGACGCCGACCCGATCGCTCGCGAGGCCGAACGCGATCGGCCCGATCATCGAGGCGCTGCTCGACATCGTGTAGATCAGCGCGAAGCCGCGTGAGCGCCGGTGCGCGTGCACGAGGTCGCTGACCGCGCCGTACGTGATGGTCGACGAGCCCTGCAGCACGACGCCGACGAACGGCAGGAGCGCGAGCGCCGCCGGTGCGTCCAGCATCGCGACCGCGGCGATGCCGCCGGCGCTGAGGACCTCGACCAGCACCAGCGCACGCACCGTGCCCAGCCGGTTCGCGAGCAGACCGCAGCCGAGCTTGCCGGCGATGCCGCCGAGCAGCACCAGGGTGACCGCCGCGGCGGCGAGACCCGGCGACACCTGCTTGTCCAGCATCGCGAACGCGACGAACACCAGGAAGCCGTCCTGCACCGCGATGTCGATCAGCACGATCGCGGCGAGCGCCGTGAAGCCCGCGCGGTGACGGATACCCCAGTCGCGCCGGCTGCCCGCGTCGCGCACGCCGTCGCCGCGCGCGGGCGCCGCGCCGGCCCGCGCGCGCCGCAGCGCGATCCACAGTGCGCAGCCGCCCACGAGCGCGATCGTGCCGTATCCCGCGGTGACGCTCTGCCAGTGGACGCCGGCGCCGATGGCGGCGCTCACACCGGCGGTGAACATCAGCTTGCCGACGTCGCCGCTCGAGTTGTACAGGCCCAGCGCCCCGCGCACGGCCGGGCCGTCGACGCCCCGGCTCAGCAGCGACGAGCACAGCGAGTGCTGGAAGGCCGCGCCGCAGCCGGCGATGAACAGCGCGAGCAGCACGCCGTGGAAGCCGCCGGCGACGGACAGCGACAGGTAGCCCGCACCGGCGGTGAGCAGCCCGAACACGAGCAGCCCGCGCTCGCCGACGCGTTCCGCGCCGATGCCGGCGGGCAGCTCCAGCAGCCACATCGCGCCGGCATGGGCCGCGCGCACGAGGCCGACCTGCGCGAAGCCCAGCGACAGCGACTGCGCGAGCACCGGAAGCAGCACGTAGATCGACGCCGTCAGCCCGTCCTGGGTCGCGTGCGTGGCACAGCACGCGCCGACGATGCGTCGGTGCGCTGCCGGCATCGCGGGCGCGCGCCGCGTCACGGTGCGCCGGGGCTCTGGAACAGGGACATGAACTCGCGCGGCGCGCGGCGACGGCGCATGCACCGCGTCGCGCCGTGCAGGTACGAGATGCCGAGCGCGCGGCGCGGCGCCGGCGTGGCGTTGCGCCCGGAGCGGTGCCAGAGGTGGTTGTGCAGCAGGATCGCCTCGCCGCGGCGCGCGGGAAGCTTCACCGCACGCTCGGCGGCGTGCGCGGCGTCGATGCGCTCGGCCGGGATGACGCCGCCCTCGCGCGACGCGAGGCCGTCGCGGTGGCTCGCCGGCACGACCTCCACGCAGCCGGCGTCCTCCGGCGCGTCGTCCAGCGCGGTCCAGATCTGCAGGAACGGGGCGCGGTCCAGGCCCCAGAACGAGCCGTCGTCCTGGTGCCAGGGCAGCTCGGTGCCGCCGTGCGCCGCCTTGTTCCACAGCGTCGCACGGTACAGGCGCACCGCGTCGCCGAGCGCCGCGCGCGCGATGCGCGCGAACAGCGGGTTCTCGATCCACGCGATGAAGCACGGGTCCAGCTCCAGCTTCTCGAGCTTGCGGTACGCGAGGGACGGTCCGACCCAGCCCTCGCCGAACGCGAGGTCGCGGTAGCGGCCGCTGCCGGAATCGTGCTGGTAGAACAGCCCGCGATGGCGGACCTCGCCGGTCATCAGCGCGTCGGCGCGCCGCTGCAGCGTCCGTGCGCCCGCGTCCGACAGCACGACCCCGAGGCGCGCGAAGCCCTGCTCGTGGAAGCGGGCGAGCGCCGCGTCGACGTCGACGTCGTGGGCGTGCGCGGCGAGCATCGCGCCAGGATGGAGCGGCGCGTCGCGGTGCGGCGCAGGCACCGTCACGGGCCGCGCTCCGGAGGACCTCGAGGCGCTCAGATCACGCCCTGCTCGCGCAGCGCCGCCCGCTCCCCGGGCGCGATGCCCAGCGCCCCCAGCACCTCGTCGTTGTGCTCGCCGAGGCGCGGCGCGACGTGGCGCACCGCGACGGGGCTCGCCATGCGCACCGGGGTGCGGATGTGGGGCACGTCGCCCAGCTCGTCGTCGTGCGCGTGCACCACCATCTCGCGGTGCAGCACCTGCGGATCGCTGAACAGCTGCGCGTAGGTGTTGACCGGCCCGCACGGCACGCCGGCGCGCTCGCACACCGAGACCCAGTGCTCCGTGGTGCCCCCGGCCAGCACCTCCTCGATCTCGACCTCCAGCGCGTCGCGGTTGATCACGCGGTCGCGGCGGTCGGCGAAGCGCACGTCCTCGCGCCACTCGGGCCTGCCCAGGGCGTCGCAGAATCGCGCCCAGATGTCCTGCTGCGCGCAGCCGATCATGATGTAGCCGTCGCGCGTCGCGAAGCGCTGGTACGGCGCGTTCTGGCGGTGGCGGGAGCCCTGGCGCGTCGGCTCGACGTGGTCCGCGAGCCAGCCTGCGCTGGTCCACGAGCTGAAGCCGATCGCGGTCTCCAGCAGCGAGCACTCCACGAGCTGGCCGCGCCCGGTGCGCTCGCGCTCGAGCAGCGCGGCGAGGATCCCCTGCACCGCCCACATGCCGGTGCCGAGGTCGCAGATCGGCAGTCCCACCGAGGTCGGCGGCCCGTCGGGCTCGCCGGTGACGTGCATGATGCCGCCCATGCCCTGCGCGATGAGGTCGAAGCCGCCGCGCCCCGCGTACGGGCCGTCGTAGCCGAAGCCCGAGAGCTGCGCGTACACGAGGCGCGGGTTGCGTGCGTGAACCACGTCCCAGCCGAGGCCCGCGCGCGGCATCGCGGTGGGACGCAGGTTCTCCGCGAGCACGTCGCAGGTATCCGCGAGCGCGAGGAACAGCTCGCGCCCGCGCGGCGTCTTGTAGTCCAGCGTGACGCTCTTCTTGTTGCGGTTGATGTAGCGGAAGTAGGGATTGCGCTCGCTGCCGTCGCCCATGCCGCGCGACGAGTCGCCGGCGCCCGGGCGCTCGATCTTCAGCACCTCCGCGCCCATGTCGGCGAGGATCATGGTGCAGAACGGCCCGGCCATGTGGGCCGTGATGTCGAGCACGCGAACGCCGGCCAGCGGCCCGCGGTTGCCGTCGCGGCCGGAGTCGGCGCGGGTCGTGTCGTCACTCATGCTTCGTGTTCCTCGTCATCGTTGCGGGCATCGCGTCGGCCAGCCCCGCGGCGCGCTCGCCGCCGGCGGCGACGCGCAGACATCGCTGCCGGCCGGCGAGGTCGCCGGGGGGCGCGCCCGCGAGCCTCCGGTCCCGGATTCACGGCGTCTGGCGACGCCCGGGCGTGGCCGTCTTCGGCCTCGCCGTCACGAGAGCGCGCCGGAGTGGCTAGCATAGCGCGCCGCCGCGGCGCCCGAGCCCGGCGCGAAGACCACCCAGCGAGGACCCCATGGCATTCGTAGAGACCGAGACCCACGGCCAGATCCTGGTCATCCGCCTGAACCGCCCCGAGCGCCTGAACGCGCTGGGCGCCGACGTGTGCCGCGAGATGGGCGAGGCGTTCCGCCACTACCGCGACAGCGACGACCTGGAGGTGGCCATCCTCACCGGCACCGGGCGCGGCTTCTGCGCCGGCGAGGACATGAAGGAGGCGCTGGAGCGCGGCAAGCCCGGCACCGCCGACATCCACCACGACGACCCGTTCTGGGACCGCACGCTGGACAAGCCGGTGATCGGCGCGATCAACGGCTTCGCGATGGGCGGCGGGTTCATGCTGGTGGAGCGCACCGATCTGCGCGTCGCGGTGCCCGCGGCGGTGTTCGAGATCTCGGAGGCCAAGCGCTGGCTGCTGGGCGGCTACGATCACGGCTTCGTCGCGAACCTGCCGCACCCGGTGGCCACGGAGATGGCGCTGGGCTTTCGCTTCACCGCCGAGCGGCTGCACCAGGTCGGCTTCATCAACAGGCTCGTGGAGCCCGAGCAGCTGATGCCCGAGGCGATGGGCATGGCCGAGCACATGCTGTCGCTGCCGCCGGCCGCGCGCGTGAACACGATCTACATGATGCGCCACATGATGCCGAAGGTCGCGCCGCCGCTTCAGCGCCTCGCGACCGCGCTGCACGCGCACGGCTGCGAGGAGGACCGCATGGAGTCGCGGCGCGCGTTCGCCGAGAAGCGAAAGCCGGTGTTCAAGGGCTGGGACGATCCGGAGGATCGCAACCGCATGCCGACGCTGGACTCGGTGGCGGGGGAGGACTGAGCACGCGCGCCCGGCGCGCGGTCAGTTGAGCCGCGTCGCGAGCGGCTCCAGCGCTGCGCGCCGCGCGCGCACCGCGGCGGCGTCGGCGGCGTCGGGGGCGCGCTCGAGGTAGCGCCCGTAGTCCTCCCACGCCGCGCGGTGCGCGTCCAGGCGCTCGTAGATGCAGGCCCGGTCGCGCAGCTCGTCGGCCGCCTCCGGCAGCAGGCGCACGAGGCGGTCCGTGACGCGCAGGCTGCGCGCCCAGTCGCGGGCCTGCACGTGGATGTGCTTCAGGTTGCGCAGCATGCGCGCGACCACCTCGCGCCGGGGCACCGGCGTCAGCGCGCGCGGCAGCGCGCCGCGCGCGGCCTGCTCGCCCACCACCTTTGCGAGCATCTGCAGCAGGTCGTCCTCGTCCGGGCGCCGGCCGCCGTGGAACGGGTCCACCAGCACGCACGGGCGGCTGCCGGCGAGGCCGACCAGGAAGTGCCCCGGGAAGCCCACCGGCTTCAGCGGCAGGCCCAGGCGCCACCCGACCTCGAGGTAGATCACGCTCAGCGAGATCGGGATCCCGGTGCGCCGCTCGAGCACGTCGTTGAGGTAGCTGTTGCGGGGGTCGTAGTACGCGTCGGCGTTGCCCGTGAAGCGCTCGATCTCGAACACCTGCCGGTCGAGCACCGCGAGCACGGACTCCGGATCGGCGTCGGTGCCGAGGCCCGCCTGCGCCGCGCGAGCCATCGCGTCCAGGCGTGCGACGCAGGCCGCCTCGTCCAGGTACGGGTACTCGTCGCGGGCGATGGCGAGCGCCGCGCGGGCGAGGTCGATGTCCTCGTCGGCGCAGCGCGACCAGTGCTCGAACTCGTCCGTGGCCATCGCGTCTCCAGCCGCCGCCAGCATCGCGGCCGGGCCCAGGCGGGCGCGGCGTGCGTGGATACACGGTAACGCGTCGCGGGGTTGCCGACGGCGTTCGCGTCGGCCGCGTCCGGCAGCGGCGGACCGGCGCGCGGCGGCGCGCGGCTGCCTCCTGCGATTGCTTCATGAAGTGTATTTATAAAGTCCGCTGCTAGTTGTTTATTTGCGCGAAAAGCAACAGCAGACTCTGCGCCCACCAACCCCCGGACACTGGCGAGGACGCGATGCGCACCGAGATCAGCGACGACTTCCGATCGAGCCCGTTCCACGACGGCGAGCGGCAGGTGCAGGCCCGGCTCGGCGTGCGCGACGCCATCGAGCCGTGGGCGCGCCAGGTCGTGCGCCCGTGGCTGCCCGAGGAGCACCGTGCGTTCCACGCCGCGCTGCCGTTCCTGGTCGCCGCGGCCCGCGACGGAGCGGGCCGGCCGTGGGCGACGCTGCTCGCCGGCGAGCCGGGCTTCGTGCGCTCGCCGGACCCGCAGCGCCTCGCGATCGCCGCGGTGCCGGTGCCCGGCGATGCGCTCGAGCACGCGCTGGCGCCCGGTGCCGATCTCGGCCTGCTCGGCATCGACCTCGCGACGCGCCGGCGCAACCGCGTGAACGGCAGCGTCGAGCAGGCCGCGCCCGGGAGCCTCGTGCTGCGCGTCGCGCAGACCTTCGGCAACTGCCCGCAGTACATCCACGCGCGCGAGTGGCGGCGCGTCGCGCGGCCCGCATCGCCGCCCGCGCCGCGCCGCAGCGCATCGCTGGACGCCGCGCAGCAGTCGTGGATCGCCGGCGCCGACACGCTGTTCGTCGCAAGCGGCCACCGCGGCGACGGCGAGCACCCGGGCTACGGCATGGACGCGTCGCACCGCGGCGGCGAGCCGGGCTTCGTCGAGGTCGTCGGCGGCGCCCGGCTGGTGATTCCCGACTACGCCGGCAACAACCACTTCAACACCCTCGGCAACCTGGTGCGCGACCCGCGGATCGGGCTGCTGTTCGTGGACTTCGAACGCGGCGGCATGCTGCAGGTGAGCGGGCGCGCGAGCATCGACTTCTCGCCCGGCGCGTCGGCGCGGCACCCGGGCGCGCGGCGGCTGGTGACGGTGGACGTCGACGCGGTGGTGGAGCTGCCGGGCGCGCTGGCGCTGCGCTTCGGCGCGGACGCGGGCGCCGTGCGATCGCTGCGCGTGCTCGACGTGGTGCGCGAGAGCGACGACGTGGCCTCGTTCGTGCTCGCGTCCCGCGACGGCGCCCCGCTGCCCGACTTCACCGCCGGACAGCATCTGCCGCTGCAGCTGCGCGTGCCGGGCGGCGCGCGGCGAGTGCGCCGCACCTACTCCCTGTCGGGCCCGCCCGGCGCCGCGCACTACCGGATCAGCGTCAAGCGCGAGCCATACGGGCTCGCGTCGCGGCTGCTGCACGATTCGGTGACGCCGGGCAGCATCCTCGACGCCGGGGCGCCGGCCGGCGACTTCGTGCTCTCCCACGACACGCGCCCGGCGGTGCTCGTGAGTGCCGGGGTCGGCGTCACGCCGCTGGTCGCGATGCTGCACGCCGCGGCCGCCGCGGGGCGCCGCGCGTCGTTCGTGCACGGTGCACGCGACGGTGCGCACCACCCGCTGCGCGACGAGGTCGCGCGGCTCGTCGCGGCGCACCCGCACCTGAGCGCCCACGTCGCGTACAGCCGGCCGCGCCGCGAGGACGCCGGCGCGTACGACAGCGCCGGGCGGGTGGACGGCGCGCTGCTCGAGCGCGTGCTGCCGGAGCGGGACGCCGAGTACTACCTGTGCGGCCCCGCGGGCTTCCTGTCGTCGGTCGCGGCCGGCCTTCGCGCGCGCGGCGTCGCGCAGTCGCTGATCCATACCGAGCGGTTCGCAGGCGGCGCGTGACGCGCCGGGGGGACGGCAGGACGGTGAAGACGCGCGTCCTGCGCGTGTTCACCTCGCGGCGCCGAAGACGCGGTCTCCGGCTCGCTCCGCACGTCAATCACCGGCGTGCCCGATGTCTGCCGTTGCATCCGCGCGTCACACGCAGCCCGGCGAAAGACGGAGCTCCTCGGCAGCCTGCCGGCCGCACGCGGCGGGTCCGATCACCAGGGGTGCTCGGCGCCGGTATGGGTGAGGAAGCGCCCGTGATCGTCGGGGCCGAGCCCGGCGGCGACGCGCCGGATGCCGCGCGCGCTTTCGTCTACCGCGACCGGCGCGCTGGCGCCGCCCATGTCGGTGCGCACCCACCCCGGGTGCATCACGATCGCGACCACGCCGCGCTGCGCCCACGCCGGCGCGCGCTCGCGGAAGCGGTCGTTGAGGGCGGCCTTCGAGTCGCCGTAGTCGCCGAGGCTGCCGGCGCGTCCGTGGCGCGCGCCGAGCTGGCTGCTCATCAGCACGATTCGCCCGTTCGCGCGCGCCACCGCGTCCAGCAGCGCCTCGGCGACGTGGATCGGGCGCTCGCCGTTGACCCGCATGACCTCCGCGCGGGAGTGGCCGTCGTCCTTGATGCCCGCGTTGTGCACCAGCACGTCCACCGCCTCGTCCGCGAGCGCCCGCGCGAGCGCCGCGACCTGGTCGTCGTCGCGCACGTCCAGGCCGTGCAGCACCACGTCGCCGGGCACCTCGCCGAGCGCGCCCGGCGCGCCGGGGCTGCGCGTGGTCGCGTGCACGCGCCACCCGTCGGCGGCGTACTGGCGCGCGAGCTCGAGGCCGATGCCGCGGCTGGCACCGATGATCACTGCGGTGGGCATGGAGGGCGCTGCGTTGCTTCGGGGATGTGCAGACTACCGCGCTCCGCCCGCGAGCCCGTGGCTCGACCTCCGCGCCGGCGCGACGGGCGCGGCGGCGCAGCCGCGCGACGAGCACGCCGGCGCGAAGGGCAGGGCGGCGAGGCGGCCGGTCACGGAGCCGGCGCCTTCAGGCTCGCGAGGCGGCGCACGAACGGGCCTGCGCGCCGCAGCGGCTCCGGCAGGCCGGCGAGTGCCGCGCCGGCCTCGGCGGCGTCGGCGTAGCGGCCGAGCACGACCGCGTAGCGGCGCTCGCCGTCGACCTCGTTGGGCACCACCACGGCGCGATCGCCGAGGCCGTGGCGTGCGACGAAGTCGCGCGACGCCGCCTCGTCGCTGCCGCTCGCGAGCTGCACGGTGTAGCCGCCGGCCGCGCCGGTGCGCGCCGGCGCGGTCGGCTCGGCGTCGCGTGGCGTGTCGCGCGCGGCGGGCGGAGCCACGCCCGGCGGCGGCGACGGCGTCGCGGCCGCGACCACCGCAGCGTCCGTGCGCGGCGCCGCGCCGCGCTGCCTCGCCTGCGTCACGATCGCCGCGGCCCGCGCGTACACCGCCGCCGGCACCGCGGTGTCGGCCGCGCCCGCGGCGGCGGCCCGCGCCGCGCGGTAGGGCTGCGGCGGCGCGCCGCCGCCGGGCGCATGCGGCTCGATCCGCACGTGGCCGTGGCCCAGCACGTTGCCGGTCGCGAACGCGAGATCCACCTTCGCGATCTCGTAGCCGGCGAGCGCGTTCACCTCGCGGATCTGGGCCTCCGCGAGCTGGTCCGCGGCGTCCAGCACGTCGGTGCTGGTGCGCACGCCGCCGAGGAACTGCCGCTTCTCCCCGTCGAACGTGCGCGCGGCGAGCAGCGTCTCCTCGCGCGCCGCGAGGATGCGCTGCCATGCCTCCTCCAGCAGGTCCGCGCTGTCGTAGACCTCCTTGCGGATCCCCTGCGCACGCTGGTCGCGCGAGTTCAGCGTGAAGATCCGCTGCAGCATCGCGCGCCGCGTGCGCGAGCGTGCGGCCTGGTTGCCCAGCGGCACCTCGACCTGCAGGCCGACGCGCCAGTCGCTGAAGTCCCGGCTGACCGTCCTGTCCAGCGTGCTCGCGAGCGCGTTGTCTCGGCCCAGGTACCCGTAGCTGTAGTCCAGGTTCACCAGCGGCAGCTCGTCGTTCTCGGCGACGTCGACGCCGATCGCGTCCACCGCGAGCTGCAGCTCCAGCTCCAGCATCTCCATGCGATTGGCCACGGCCTCGGCGGTCAGCGCGTCGATGTCGAAACGGTAGCGAAGCGGGTTCGGATCCGTGCGGGTGATGATCGCGGTGCGCGTGCCCATGCCGAGATCCGGCACGTTCATGACCCGCTTCAGCTCACGCTCGGTGGTCCGCCGGTTGGTCTCGGCGACGATGATGTCCTCGATGCGCCGTGACACGCCGGCCTGTGCGCGCGTGACCTCGATGCGCGGGCTCACGCCTTCCTCGACGAGGCGCTGGGCCTGACGCAGCTGCTCCACGGCGCGCTCGTACTGCTCGTAGCGCACCTGCAGCGTGCGGCCGGCCGCGTAGTAGCGCCAGTACGCGGTTTCCGCGGCGGCCAGCACCCGGATCACCGCCAGCTTCGTGCGCGATTCCTCCTGCCCGAGTTGCAGCTGCGCGATCGTGATCCCTGCGGTGTTGACGCCGATGCCGGCCCCGCGAAGCAGCGGCTGCGTGATCGACAGCCGCGTGGCGGCGTCGTACGTGTTGCGAAGGCCGAGCCCCTCGGTCTCGAGGCCGCTGCCGTCGATGGCGATCGTGACGTTGCCGCCGGTGCGAAGCGGGATGCGCACGCCGGCCTGCGCGTCGCCGGTGACGGTATCGAGCCCGGTGCCCGGCGGCAGGCCGGGCAGCGACTCGCTGTTCGCGATCGGCCGCTCGGTCTCGCGGATGGAGCCCGCGCCGAAGAGCAGCGCCTCGAAGCGCGCCTCGGCCTCCGAGACCTGCTCGCTCGCGATGGACGGCAGCACGAGCTGCACCCGCAGGTCGAGGTTGTTCTCCAGCGCCGCCTTGCGCGCCTCCTCGACGGTGAGGCCGATCTGCTCGGGCGCCTCGGCCCGGGGATCGGCGGGAGGCTCGGGCCGCGTGCGCTCGGCCTGCTCCACCGACACCGGCGGGTCCAGCGAGCGGTCCGCGAGGCGGGTCAGCGCGATGTCCCGGGCGCGCTCGCGCTCGGGGGGCTCGAGCATCGGGTGCGAGGGGTTGGAGCACCCGGACAGCGCGGCCAGCTGCAGCGACGCGGCGAGGGTCGTCGCGACGCACGCAGCGCGCGCGCGGCGGCGTGCCCCGCGCATCGCCGAGCCCGGGCCGTCGAGCACCGTTGCCACTCCCCCGCGGCGGGTCATCCTGCGCGCACCTATCCCAGCCTAATTAAGGTGATTGATGAACAATAGCATGTAAGCCACTGCCATCAATGAGGACAGGGGGGCAAGCTCGGTCCGGAAGGGACCGGTGCCGGCGCGCCGGCACCGGCGCTCCGGGTGAACGGACGCCGGCCGGACCGAGAAACCCGGAGGCCGCTACCCGGGGAGAGCCGGCGCCGGCGCAGGCGCCGCGCGCAGCTCGTGGCGGCGCTCGCGGGCTCGCCCGAGAGCGCTCACGCGACCTGGCGCGCGATCATCGACGCGAACACGCCGCGCTGCGCGAGCAGCTCGTCGAAGCTGCCGGTCTCCACCACGCGCCCGCGGTCCAGCACGTAGATGCGGTCTGCGTTGCGGATCGTGCTCAGGCGGTGCGCGATCACCAGGCGCGTGACCTTGCGCCGCTCCAGGCTGGCGCTGACGATGGCCTGGGTGCGGTTGTCCAGCGCGCTGGTGGCCTCGTCCAGCAGCAGCACCTTCGGGTGCATCGCGAGTGCGCGGGCAATCAGCAGGCGCTGGCGCTGGCCGCCGGACAGATTGGTGCCGCCCTCGCTGATCACCGTGTGCAGGCCCATCGGCATCTCGGTCACGTCGTCGCGGAAGCCGGCGTCCTCCACCGCTTCCCACACCTGGTCCAGCGACAGCGGCGCGCCGGAGGCGACGTTGTCGAAGATCGAGCCCGCGTTGATGCGCCCCGACTGCAGCACCACGCCGAGCTGGCGGCGCACCGCCATCACGTCGAGGCCCGCGAGGTCGCGGCCGTCGTAGTACACCGCGCCCGCCTCCGGCGTCTCGAAGCCGAGCAGCAGGCGGAAGACGGTCGACTTGCCGCTGCCCGACGGGCCGGTGAACGCGACGAACTCCCCGGGGCTGACCTTCAGCGAGACGTCGTCGAGGATCTTCTCGCCCTCCGGGTCGTAGCGGAAGTCCACGTGCGAGATCTCGATCTCGCCGTCCAGCCGTCCCGGGTTCACCTTCGAGTCGTCCACCTCCGCCTCGGCTTCCAGCAGCGGGCGCATGCGCCGCGCCTTGGCCAGCGTGTCCAGCGTGTCCAGCAGCGTGTAGCTGAGCGAGGTGGCGCCGCTCAGGAAGGTGCCCATCGCGGTGTTGAACGCGAGGAAGATGCCGACCGTGAGCGCCGGCGCGGCGGCGGACTGCTGGCCTCCCTGCTGCGCGGCCTCGGCGCCGCCGCCCAGCATCTGGACGCCGAACCAGAACAGCAGCATCGAGCTGATGACCGGCACGGCCTGGTTGAGCAGCGTGGTGTAGTCCTCGCCCTGCTGGGCGCGCAGCGTGAGCGAGAGCTGCTCCGAGTAGCGGCGCGCCCACAGCGCGAACGCGCGGCGCTGCGCGCCGGCGACGCGGATCTTGCTGACCGCGCTGACGAGCTGCACCACGAGACCGAAGAAGTGACCCTGCAGCTCCATCAGCTCGCGGTAGTGGCGGCGGATGAACAGGCCTGCGATCACGGACGCGATGCCGACCACCAGGCCCAGCGCCACCGCCACCATCGCGAGCCTCGCGCTGTAGTAGTAGAGCAGCCCGAGGTTCAGCAGCGACATGAACCCGGCGAGCAGCGTGCGCATGGTCTGGCCGTTGAACTCGTGGTTCACCTCGCTCACCGCCATCGCCCGCGACAGCAGGTCGCCGCTCGCGAAGCGCTTGAAGAAGGACATGCGCAGGTTGAGCAGCCGGTCCCACACCGCGGGCTGGGTGACGGCGTCGGTGCCGATGCCCACGCGGATCGTGACGATGGACTGCGCGAGACCGAACAGCGCGATGCCGACCGTCGCGGCGAGCAGGCCGAGGCCGATCTCGATCAGCAGGCGCTCGTTCGCGTCGGGGATCGCGGTGTCCATGATCACGGCCGTGGCCTGCGGCGTGATCATGCCGAGCAGCGTGGTCGCGAGCGCGAGCACGATGATGAACGCGAGGTCGCCGCCGCGCCCGCGCATCGAGAAGCGCACCAGGTCCCACGGGCTGCGCGCGTCGTCGGGCAGGCGCCGGTAGAGCATCACCGCCTGCGGCGCGAGCGACAGGCTGGTGTTCGCGTCCACCCGGGTGCGGGTGCCCGCCTCGGGGTCGACGATGAAGTAGCCGCGCCCCTCGTCGCGCAGCAGCGCGACCGGCCGCGCGCCGTCCTCCAGCTCGCCCAGCAACGGCCCGCAGTCGCTCTTCCACCATTCGCCGCTGAGCAGCACGCGGCGGAACTTCAGGTGCGAGGCGCGCGCGATCGCCTCCACCGCCTGGCGCCCCGGGCGCTCGGCGTCGCCCGCGGGCGGCGCCCGGACCTCGCTGTCGAGGGCGTTGCCGACCAGGCGCGCGGCGGCGAGCAGCGCGCTCTCGCTGCGTTGCGGGGTGTCGGCCGGATTGAGCACCGCGGCCATGCTGCCCACGGCGGATTCAACCAGACCCTGCTCGAGGCGCGCGCGGCGCGCGAGCCGCGCGAGCTCGTCGGCGTGCTCGGCGTCCTCGAGGTGGCGCAGCCGCGCCTGGAACAGCGAGTTGAACAGCGCGAGGCCGCGCACCAGCTGGCGCGGATCCCCGATCGACGCCGCGCGGCGCGCGACGAGGCGCACCGGCGCGTCGGTGGTCAGCCACGCGCGCGGACCCACGGGCACGAACAGCGGCAGCTTGCCGATGCGAAGCTGCGGAAGGCCGAGCAGGTGCAGATCGCCGTCGTCCACCCGCAGCCAGGTCACGGCATTCGGCTCGCCGCGCAGCACGGTGCCCGGCGGCAGCGCGAACTTGCCTTCCCCCGGCATCCGCTCGCCGGCCGGCGGCTCGAGCCCGTCGGCGGCGAACGCGCTCAGCTTCTCCACCCAGGTCTCGATGGCCTGCACCAGCGGCAGGCCGATCGCGGCCAGGGCCTGGTCCACGCGGCGGATCGGGATCTCGTAGAGCGTGAGCGGCTCGATGGACAGCACGATGAGGCGGTTGCTGGATTCGGACTGGCCGTCGGACACCGAGAACAGCGGCGTGCCGGGGCTCGCGCGGAACAGCAGCCGGCGCGAGCCCACCGGCAGGCCGTGCTCGACGCGGGAGGTGAGCACGGCGGCGGATCCCTCCGCGATCAGCCACATCATGCGTGTGTCGTCGAGCACCAGCGGGTGGTGCCCGCGCACCCGGCGTACGCGCCCGCCCAGCGATGCCAGCAGCTCGGCGGTGAGGGTGGCGTCGGCCATCGCTAGCGCGCCGCCTCGTGCGCGTCGTCTTCCGCGACGGTGGGCTCCTGGTCGGCGCGCATCAGGCGCGCGTACTCGCCGTCCGCCGCCCACAGCTCGGCGTGAGTGCCGCGCTCCATGACCTTGCCGAGCTGCAGCACGATGATCTCGTCGCAGTCGCGCACGGTGCTCAGCCGGTGCGCGACCAGGATCGCGGTGCAGCCGCGCATGCGCAGGCGCTCCATCACGACCGCCTCGGTCTCCGCGTCCAGCGCGCTGGTGGCCTCGTCGAACACGATCACCGCCGGCTTGTGCACCAGCGCGCGCGCGATCTCCAGGCGCTGGCGCTGGCCTCCGCTCAGGTTGCCGCCGCCCTCGATCAGCGCACCGTCGTAGCCGCCGGCCAGCGCGCGGATGGTGTCGCCGATGGCTGCGTCCTCGCACGCGCTGACGATGTCCTGATGCGGAACCGTGTCGTCCCACAGCGTGAGGTTGTCGCGCACGGTCCCGGCGAACAGGTTCACGTCCTGGTCCACGGTCGCGAAGGAGTTGACCAGCACGTCCTCGGGAACGGCGGCGCGCGGGATGCCGTCGAGCAGCACCTCGCCGCTCCAGGGCTCGTACTCGCCGCTGATGATCTTCGCGAGGGTGGTCTTCCCGGAGCCGCTCCCGCCGACCAGCGCGACCCGCTGGCCGGGCTCGATGGCGAGATCGAAGTTCTCGATCAGCGGCTTCTCGAGCGGGCTGTAGCCGAAGGTGACGTCGCGCAGCTCGACGTAGCCGTTGAGGCGCACCAGCGGCTCTCCGTTCGCGTCCACCGTGACCGGCTCGGGCCCCTGCCCGGGCACCGGGTGCAGCAGCACGTCGTCCACGCGATCGAGGTCGCCGCGCAGCTCCTGCAGCGTGCTGCCCAGGCCCAGCAGGTGGTTGATGGGCCCCTGGAAGCTCGCCATCAGCACCTGGAAGGCCACGAGCATGCCGATGGTGAGGTCGCCCGACATGATGCGGAATCCGCCGACGACCAGCACCGCGGCGGTGGTCAGCCCCGTGAGCAGCGTGGGCACGATGAGCAGCGCCTGGTTGGAGAGCTCCAGAGCCTGGCGCGCGTTGGTGCCCTTCGCGTAGTAGCCGGACCAGGTGCCGAAGAAGCCGTTCTCCAGCCCGCCCGCCTTCAGCGTCTCCATGCCCTGCAGCCCGGCCATCGCCGTGCCCTGCGCCTTGCCGTATTCCTGCAGCACGCGCATGTTGGCCTCCACGCGCCGCCCGGACAGCCAGCGCAGCAGGCCCACGTTGAGCAGTGCGAAACCGACGCCGATCGCGGTCAGCAGCGCGTCGTAATGGAACATCAGCAGCGCGTAGAAGCCGACCATCACCGCGTCGATGCCGGTCTGCGCGAGCCTTCCGGAGAGCACGTCGGCGAGCTTGTTGTTGAGCTCGCTGCGGTTGGCCACCTCGCCGGAGTAGCGCTGCGCGTAGAAGCTCGCGGGCAGGCGGAGCAGGTGCCACATGTAGCCGCTGGACATCTTGATCGAGAGCTTGATGCGAAGCCGCCTGAGGTAGCGCAGCTGCAGGAAACGCAGCACCGTCTGCACCAGCAGCGCGAGGAACATCGCGAGCAGCAGCGGGCGCAGCCAGTCGGTGCGCTCGGCGATGATCACGTTGTCGATGAAGATCTGGCTGAAGGCCGGGATCACCAGCCCCGGGATCACCAGCAGCAGCCCGACCGCGAAGCAGTACGCCACCGCGAGCCCGGAGCCCGCGAGGCGCTCGGCGATGGCCGCGCGCAGGCTCGGCAGGCGTCCGCCGGGCTCGAACTCCGGGCCGGGCGAGAACACGAGAACGACGCCGGTGAACGCGCGCTGGAACTCCGACATCGACAGCACGCGGTGCCCGGCCGCCGGGTCGTTGATGCAGGCCTTCCCGTTCGCGAAGCCTTCGAAGACCACGAAGTGATTGAAGTTCCAGAACAGGATCGCGGGCACGGACACCGCGGCCAGGTCGTCCAGGCTCTTGCTGAAGCCCTTGGCCTGCAGGCCGTAGCGGCGCGCCGCCTTGACGACGTTGGACGCCTTGCTGCCGTCGCGCGACACGCCGCACTCGCGGCGAAGCGTCGCCAGCGGCACGACCCTGCCGTGGTACGCGAGCACCATGGCCAGCGCCGCGGCGCCGCACTCCACCGCCTCGAGCTGCAGGACCGTCGGGGTCCTGATCCGGCGCTGTGCCGCGGTGCGCCCGGCGCCGTCCTCAGAGGCCACTCCAGCTCCTGAGCACCGGGATGACGAACGAGATCGGGCGGCGCGTCTGCACCGTCGCGCGCACCCTGGCGGTGGTGCCGGCGGTCACGCTGATGTCTGGGCCGACGCCGGAGGTCCAGCGGTAGCCGCTGGGCGTGTCCGGGTCGTGCGCGAGCTCGGCCAGCACCTGGATCCTGGTCTCCTGCCTCGCGAGCTGCGCCGCGATCTCCCGACTGCCCACCACGTTGGCGATCGCGTCCACGGTCACCGGGAACGGCGACACCGAGCGCACCGTCGCGACGATGCTGCCGAAGCGGGCGCGCTCCACGGTCGCCGGCGAGACGCTGATCGCGGAGCTCGCGTCGATCCGCTTGCCGTCGCCCACCTTGAAGTACGCGGCGGCCACCAGCCTCGCGTCCGTGTCCTCCGCCTCGACCGAGCCGATGCGCTCGCCGGCGGACACGAGCTGGCCGGACGTGACGTTGAGCTCCAGCACGCGGCCGGTGAACTCGCTCAGGATCCGCCCGCGAGTGCGCAGCTCCTCCTCGAAGCGCTCGATGTTGCGCCGCACCTCGCTCACCTGCAGCGTGCGGTCGGCCTCCGCCTCCACGCGCTGCTGCTCGAGCTCCGCCTCCTGGATCGCGAGCTGCTGCAGCTCGCCCTCGAGATCCGCGATGCGCTCGATCTGGTCGCGGTACTCGCTCTCCGCGCGCAGGCGCCTGCTCTCGATCTCCTGGGCGCGCAGCTCGAGGTCCGCCGCCTGCAGCTGGTTGCTGGACAGGCGCTCGCGCGCGCTCAGCACCTGGTCCTCGGAGCTGAGCCCCTCCTTCTGCAGCTCCCGGTAGCTCTCGAGGCGCTCGGCCAGCGCGCGGCTGGTCTCCAGCGTGATGCGCCGCACGCGCTCCAGGTTGGAGCGCTGCTCGGCGATGTAGCGCTCGTTGCGCGCGCGCTGCCGTTCCGCGCTCGCCTTCAGCATCGCGATGCGCTCCTCGAGCACGTCGCGCTTGCGGGCCAGGCCCTGGAGCTGGAGCTCGCGGCGCCGCGCGCGCAGCGCCTCGGAGGCCTCGTTGCGCACGGAAAGCTCGGACAGGCGCACGCGTTCCTGCTCCAGGCGCTGCGCGATCTCGGGCTGGTTGATGATGCCGACCACGTCGCCCTTGCGCACGAAGTCGCCCACCTGCACGTCCAGGGAGATGATCTGGCCGGACGCGGGCGACTGGAACGAGACCACCCGGCGCGGGTAGATCAGGATGGCGTCGCCGTCCACCGCGATCGGGATCTGGCCGAACACGCCCCACAGCAGTGCGAGGAGCAGCGCACCGCCCAGCGTGATCACCGGCAGCCAGCTGCGCCGCGACGTCACGCGCAGCAGCTCGTCGAGCTGCTCCGGGGAGGAGAGCTGCTGCAGCGCCTCTTCGCGGAAGATCTGTTTCTGGGAAGCTATGTGCGGCTCCCCGGTCGGCGCGCGTGGTGCGGCGGCGGTGCCGGCGGCAGCCGATCAGCCATTACGGAAGCGGCTCAGCAGATGGTCGAAGCGCTTGCCCGCGAGCGCCGTCTGGTCGAGCAGGTCCGGATCCAGCTCGTCGGGATCCTCGGCGTCGTCCAGCTCGGCGCTGCCGAAGCCCATGCGCCCGACGGTCTGGCGCAGGCGGCTGGCGAGGAACACGCCCAGCGCGCGGTAGAAGCTGGCCGCGAATCGCGGATCGCGTTCGAGCTTCGCGCTCAGCTCGCTGCGCGGCAGCGCGAGCACGCGGCTCGGCTCGACCGCGACCACGGTGGCGTTGGGGGGACGGCTGTCGAGGAAGGACAGCTCGCCCGTGACCTCGCCCGGGTACAGCTTCGCGAGCTCCACCTCGTGTGACGCACCCACCCGCACCGACAGCAGCCCCTCGAGCAGCACGAACACCTCCGCGATCGGCGTGCCCTGGCGGATCAGCACGTCACCGGCGGCGAACGGGCGGGCGCGGCCGACGGACGCGAGCCAGTCGACGTCCTGGTCGGAGAGCTGACCCAGCAGGAACAGGACCTTCCTCACGGTCGCAGGCCGAGGTAGACGGCCGCCGCGGCGACGGCGAGCGCCGCCGCCACCGCCGCGACGACGAGCGGCCAGCGGCCGCGGGATGCGCGTTCCTGGTCGGGCGTGCGTCGCACCGCGCCGCCCGACGACGGCGCGGGTCCGGGCGACGGGGGCGCGGGCTCGCGTGGCCGCGCGGGCGACAGCTTCTGGGCCGTGGCGGGATCCATGACCAGCGTGCGGTTGAACTCGGTGGGCGCCTCGTCGTCGTCGTCTTCCGCCGCGCCGCCCGCCGGCCGGAACGCGTAGCGCGCCTCGCCGATGCCGATGGTGTCGCCGGCCTTCAGGAAAGCCCGGGTCACCGGGCTGCGGTTGACCGTGACGGGGTCGGCGCCCGCGATCACCTCGACCGCCCAGGCGCCGGACTGCGCGCTGAAGCGCGCATGCGCGTCGGCGACGCCGGGCGCGTCCACCACGGCATCGCTGCCGGCGCCGCGGCCGAGCACGACCGCGTCCCCGCTCAGCTCGATGAGCGGGGTGCGCGCCCGGGCAGACTCCGGGCCCAGGCACACCAGGACGGCGTCCGGCACGATCTGCGGGGCCCGCGAGGGACCGAAGATCTGGGTCTCGTTCAGATCGACCACGCGGGGCATCTCCTCGGGCGTGGAGGGGGGCGCGAGCCTCGTTCACCGAGCGCAGCCCGAGTATAGGCCGTGCGCGCGGCGCGGTGCGTGCGATCTCGGTGGCGCGCGCGTGCGCGACGGCGCGGGTGAGCGCGGCCGGCGACCGGCGCTGCGGCGCCGGCGGCGCGGCCTTCGCTACCCGATGCGCCCCTTCTCGGCGACGAACAGCCAGTGCCGCGCGCCCTTGCCCACCTCGGCACGCGCGCGGGTGCTCACGCTGCGCGCGTCGAGGCCCGCCGCCTGCAGCCGGCGCTGGAAGGCTCGGCTCGGGAAAGCCGACCACACCACCGCGACGCCGCGCTCGCGCAGCGCGTCGTGCAGCAGCGCGAGCCCCTGCGGCGCGTACAGCCGCGCGTTGGCGGCGACGGTGAACGCCTCCGGCCCGTTGTCCACGTCGAGCAGGATCGCGTCGTAGGCGCCGGCGGCGCCCGCGAGGTGATCCAGCAGGTCTCCGACGTGGACGTGCACGCGCGGGTCGTCCAGCGCGCGCCCGGCGAAGCGCGCCAGCGGCCCGCGGTTCCAGCGCACCACCGCGTCGAACAGCTCCACGACGTCCACCCGCGCCGCCGGGCCGGCGCGGTCGAGCACGGCGCGCAGCGTGAAGCCGATCCCGAGCCCGCCCACCAGCACCCGCGGCGCGCGCGCCGCGCCGCCGGCGGGCAGCGCGAGCTCGGCCATCGCGCGCTCCGATCCGCCCTGGCGGCTGCCCATCAGCACCTCGCCGCGCACCCGCACGACGTGCTCGGCGCCCTCCACGGTCAGCGTGAGGGGTTCGCCGTCGGGCGTGGTGGCGCTGTCGATCAGCTCGCGGCGGGGCATCGCGCGGGCGCGCCGTCGCGGGTTGCGCCGCGCGGCGTCATTCGTCGTCCACGCGCAGCTCGTCGCGATAGCGCTGCCAGCGCCGCACGTAGCCTTCGGGGACGCGCGCGAGCATCGCCAGGTGCTTGTCCTCCACCTCCTTCACGACCTTGCCCGGCGACCCGAACACGATCGAGTTGTCGGGGATCACCTTGCCCTCCGGGATGAAGGTGTTCGCGCCGATCAGGCAGTTGCGCCCGATCCTCGCGCCGTTGAGCACGATCGCGCCGATGCCGATCAGGCTGTGCTCGCCGACGCTGCACCCGTGCAGCATCACCATGTGACCCACGCTGACGTTGTCTGCGAGCTCGATCGGAAAGCCGGGGTCCGCGTGCAGCACGCAGCCGTCCTGCACCTGGGTGTTCTCGCCGAGCGTGATCGGGTCGCTGTCCCCGCGCAGCACGCAGTTCCACCACACGCTGGCGTTCTTCTTCAGGATCACGTTGCCGATCACGACCGCGTTCGGCGCGATCCAGTAGTCGTCCCCGTCGGTGCGGACGCGGACGTCTCCGAGGGCGTATTTCATCGGTGGGCTCCTTGGGATGGGGCTTGTCGGGTCTCGGTGGAGGGCTCCGGTGGGCGTGCGCGCGCTGCGCACGTCGCGCCTGCGCGGTGAAGCGGGGCGGGGGACCCCGCCCCGCTTCACCGCGGGCCGGGTGTCCCGGCATCGCGTCAGATGACGCCCTCGGCGCGCAGCCGCTCCAGCTCCTCCTCCGTGCGCCCGAGCAGGCCGCCGTAGATCTCGGCGTTATGGGCGCCCAGCGCCGGACCGGCGTGGGTCACGCGGCCGGGAGTCGCGGCCAGCTTCGGGATCACGCCGGGCATGGTGACCTCGCCCAGCTCGTCGTCGGGCACGGTGATCAGGTTCTCGCGTGCCGCGTAGTGCGGATCTCCGGGGATGTCGGCCGCGGTGTAGATGCCGCCGAACGGGACGTTCGCGGCGTCCAGGCACCGCTCCAGCTCGGCGAAGTCGTGCGCCGCGACCCACTCGGCGAGCAGCGCCTCGAGCTCGTCGGCGCGCTCGATGCGCCCGGCGCTGCCGCGGTAGCGCGGGTCGTCGGCAAGCTCGGGGCGCTGCATCGCCTGCGCGAGCCGGCGCCACACGCCGTCGCCGCCGGCCGCAATCTGCACGTAGCGCCCGTCGCGGGTCTCGAAGGTGCCGGCCGGCGCGAACGTCGGGTTGCGGTTGCCGATGCGCTCGCGCACGCGCCCGGTGCGCAGGAAGTCGGGCACCAGGTCGGCGGTGATGCGGAACGGCGCCTCGTAGAGCGCGAGATCGATCATCTGTCCCAGCCCGCCGCCCGGCTGCGCGTCGCGGTGATACAGCGCGAACATCGCCGACAGCGCGGCGAAGGTGCCGGTGTTGTAGTCGGCGGTGGGGAACGCCGGGCGCACCGGGAAGCGATCCGGGAAGCCCGTCGGATACATGTACCCGGAGAAGCCGAGCGCGATGCGATCGTAGCCCGCGCGCCGTGAGTACGGGCCGGACTGGCCGTAGCCCGACACGCGCACCATGATCAGGCGCGGATTCAGCGCGTGCAGCGTGTCCCAGCCGAGGCCCCAGCGCTCCATCGTGCCCGGGGTGAAGTTCTCGATCAGCACGTCGGCGTGCCCGGCAAGCTCCCTCAGCAGCGCCTGCCCGGCCTCCACGCGCAGGTTCAGCGTCACGGCCTTCTTGTTGCGGGCCTCCACCAGCCAGTCGCCGGAGCGCTGCGCGACGCCGTCGCGCGTGCCGCGGCGAAGCGCGTCGCCGCTGCCGGGCTGCTCGACCTTGATCACCTCGGCGCCGAAGTCGCCCAGCATGGTCGCCGCGAACGGACCGGCGATCAGGGTGCCGACGTCGAGCACGCGGATGCCGGCCAGGGGCAGGTCCTCGCTCATGCGTCGACGTCTCCCGGGCCGCTTCTCACGCCTGGCCGCCGGCGCCCTTCGCCGCGACGCCGTCCTCGGCCCGGCGCTCGGCCGCAACCGCCTTGTTGGCATCGAACTCGCGGCGCCGGCGCTCGAGCTCCTCGGCCGACAGCCTTTCGACGTTGGAGAAGTCCAGCTTCCAGTCCGGGTCGTCGCTCCAGCGCAGCGGCGACTGCACCGTCGTGCGCGGCGCGGGCGCCGTCTCCAGCACCCTCAGCGCGAGCTCCAGCGTGGTCGCGCGCGACTGCGGGTCGTGCGGGCGCGCGGCCGGGTTGCCCAGCGGGAAGTCGCTGAACAGGAAACGCGGCACCCCGACGTGCTCCACGATGTCCTTCGCGCAGCCCATCACGACGGTGGGGATTCCTTCCGCCTCGAGCCAGCGTGCGGCCAGACTCACGGTCTGGTGGCACACCGGTCAGTTGGCGGCGAGGATCGCGGCGTCGGCGCCGTCCTCGCGCAGCGCCGCCAGCAGGTCCGGGCAGTCCTGCTCCAGGGTCGTGCGCTGGCTGCGGTTCGTCGGCATGCCGTGGAAGCGCGGCGCGACCTCGCCGATGCGCCCCCCGGCGGCCGCGCGCTTCATCTGCGCGAGCGGGAACCAGGTGTTGATGTCCTCCTGGCTGGTGTGCTTGCGGTCGATGCCGACGTGGGAGATGCGCACGTCCGGCTCGCCGTCGATGCTGGCCGTGTACACCCGGTAGAACTTCGCCGCCGCGTTGTAGGCCGAGTGCGGGCCCTGGTCGCCCTTGTCCGGGTCGTAGGGCGCGGCGGTGGTCACCAGCGCGACGCGGCTCGTCGCCAGCGGCTTCGCGAGCGGTGCGAACGGCACCTGCACGTACTGCGCCCAGCGGTAGGGCCGGCCGTAGCCCAGCGCCCGGTAGTACGTGCTGATGCGGTGCAGGTACGGGATCGGCTTGTCGTGCTCCGGCGCGAACTCGGGCGTGTCGTGTGTTGCGCTCATGGGCGCCTCCGCGGTGGCCTGTGACCGATATTAGGGCATCGGCCGCGCTCCGCGGGACCGCGGTGCCGGCGCCGCAGACCGGCCGCGGGCGGCTGACCGGCCGCGCGCGCCGCGCGGGATCCGAATCGGCCGCGAAGGTGCGAATACGCATGGCGGGCCCCGCCGTCCCGGTCTACCCTCGTTCCTGGCTGGGCGCACGGCCGTTCCTGGCCGTGCGGTACGCAGCGGCCGGGCAACGCCGGCGAGCACGCGGGCGCGTCGCGCCGCGGGAGCAACGCAGGGCCGGCAGCACCGGTCCGGGGGAGGCGGCATGGCCAGGCGCTTGAACATCCTCGCAGTGCACGGCGTCGGGTACCACGCGGTGGACGGCGACTGGACCGCCCGGTGGACCGACGCGATCCGGCGCTCCGTCGGGCGCATCTCCGCCGACGCACGCGTGCACGTCGAGTTCGTCCACTACGACGACGTCTTCGACGCCGAGGCCATCACGGCCGCTGGCACGCTGGAGGCCATCGCGACGCTGGGGGCCAGCGGGCTGCGCCACGGCGTGGGCGATGCGCTGGCCGGCGTGTTCGGGCGACGGGCCCCGCGCAGCCGCGGAACCTCGACGGCGGCCATTCCCGACCGGCTTCGATGGACGGCCGGCATGGTCGTGCAGTGGGCCGGGAGCGACGCGATACGCGAGCGCACGCGCCGGCGCCTGGCCGCGGCGGTCGCGTCGGCGCAGCCGGACGTGGTGATGGCCCACAGCCTCGGCAGCCTGATCGCGTACGACACCTTCGTGCACGCCGACAACGCGGGGCTGCTCGCCGGGCGCACCTTCGTGTCCTTCGGATCGCAGATCGGCAACTCGTTCGTGCGCGGCTGCTTTGGCGGGCGCATCGTCGCGCTCGACTGCGAGCACTGGTACCACCTCCACAACGAGGAGGACGACGTGTTCACGGCGCCGGTCCGCGTCGCCAGCGAGCGCTTCGAGCAGGTCGAGTGCACGTTCGACATCGAGGGCTTCGCCGACCACGACGCGCTCGGCTACCTGCAGCACGCCAACCTGGGCAACGTGGTGTGGCGCGACCTGCTGTCGACGCGGCGCTTCCGCCGCGAGAGCCGTCGCGTTCGCGCCGACGTCGATGCGCGGGTCGCTCCCGGCGGGCGCAGCCCGAAGCAGCGCGCGCAGGACCGGCGCGCGCTGCTGATCGGCATCGACGACTACCCGGACCCCGGGGATCGGCTCGCAGGATGCGTCAACGACGTGTTCCTGATGAGCGAGGTGCTCCAGGAGTCGGGCTTCGAGGCGTCGCAGATCCGCAGCGTTCTGAACGATCGCGCGACGGCCCAGGGGATTCGCGAGCGCATCCACTGGCTTCTGGACGGCGCCCAGCCGGGCGATCGGCGCGTGCTGTACTTCAGCGGACACGGCACCCAGATCACGGACTACGGGCTGGACGAGACCGTGGATCGGCGCGACGAGTGCCTGGTGCCCTACGACTTCGACTGGACGCGCGAGCGCGCGATCGTCGACGACTGGTTCCACGACCTCTACACGCAGCTTCCGTACGACGTGCGGTTCACCGCGATCTTCGACTGCTGCCACTCCGGCGGCATGACGCGCGCGGGCTCGGGCAGGCCGAAGGGGCTCTCGCCTCCCGACGACGTCCGTCACCGGGAGATCCGCTGGGATCCGGCGGCGCAGCTGTGGGTTCCGCGCACCCTCGAGCCTCCCAACCGCTCGCTTGCCCGCGGCCGGCGCGGCAAGGACTACCTGGGTGCGTCCGGCACGAACCGGCGCCTCGGCAGGGGAACGGACGTGCTCACGCTGACCAATCGCCGCTACGACGCCGCGCGGGAACGCTACGGGCATCGCGGGCCCTACATGCCGGTCATCGTGCAGGCCTGCCAGGAGGACGAGCTGGCCTACGAATACCGTCACGGCGTCACCTCCCACGGCGCGTTCACCTACGCGCTCGCGCAGGCGCTCAGAAGCCCCGAGGCGCGGCGCGGCCTGAGCATGGACGCGCTGCACGTCGACGTCGCCACCCGCGTGCGGACGATGGGCTTCGAGCAGCGGCCCGAGCTCGTCGGGCCGTGGGCGATCACGAGCGAGACCACGCAGTGGTGCCAGCTGCGCGGCTGAGCCCGCGCGTTCCACCGAGACCACGAGGTCCATCGAGACCAGGAGGACTGAAGACATGACCGCAGCCAAGCACATCTGCTTCGACCGCATCCTGCCGCAGGACATCGCGCGTGCGCAGCGCACGAGGATGATGCCGAACGGTCGCGTACGTGCCATATCGCCGGTCGGCAAGCAGTGGATCAACGGCAGCACGCTGACCATCCGCTTCATGGGCGGGACCCAGGATCAGCGCGACATGGTCGAGCGCTTCGCGCCCGAGTGGACCCAGCACGCGAACCTGAAGTTCGAGTTCACCGACGATCCGAGGGCCGACATCCGGGTGACCTTCGACGCCAGCGACGGCGCGTGGTCCTACGTGGGCACGGACAACAAGAACATCCCGCTGCACGCGGCCACCCTGAACCTGGGCTGGCAGGATCGCGGCGTGATCCTGCACGAGTTCGGCCACATGATCGGCCTCGCTCACGAGCACCAGAACCCCGACGGCGGCATCCAGTGGAACGAGGACGCGGTGATCGCCGATCTGTCGGGTCCGCCGAACTACTGGGACGAGTCCACGATCAGGCACAACGTGCTGAACAAGTACGCGGCCGACCAGGTCCACGGCACCGAGTTCGACCGGGAGTCGATCATGCTCTACGCGTTCCCGGCGAGCTGGACCCGCAGCGGCACCGCGACCGAGGAGAACAACGAGCTCTCGCGCCTCGACAAGGAGTTCGTGCGCGGCGCCAACATGTACCCGGGCCTGCCGGACCCGCTCGAGCGGGCGACGTCGCTGACCGTGTTCACCGACACCAGCGCCGAGATCTCCAGCGCCGGCGAGGAGGATCTCTACCAGTTCGAGGTGACCCGCGGCGGTCCGCACGTCGTGGAGACCGCGGGCTCCACCGACGTGGTGATGTCACTGTTCGGCCCGGGCAGCCTGACCCGCTTCATCGCCGAGGACGACGACGGCGGCAGCGGGCGCAACTCGCGCATCAGCGCGGTCCTGGCGCCCGGCACCTACTACGCGCGGGTGCGTCACTACAATCCGGCACAGACCGGGGAGTACCGCATCCGGGTCACGGCCACCTGAGGACCCGGCGGGCGCCATCGCCGGCATTCACCGGGTGCCGGTGTGCCCGGCGGATGCCGGCGCCGGGCGCGCCTCGGGCAGCCACGCCGTCGCGCCGTCGTCGCCGCGGCGCTCGACGAAGCCGATCTGCACGCGCATGCCGATGTGCACGGCCTGCGGGTCGCAGCCCGTGACGTTCATCATCAGCCGCGCGCGGTCCACGATGTCCACCAGGGCGACCACGTAGGGTGCGTCGCCGCGGAACGCGGGCGACGGCGCGCGGTGCACGACGGTGAAGCTGTGCACCGTGCCCAGCGCCGCCTCGGTGACCCACTCGAGCGCGTTCGCGCCGCAGCGCACGCAGCGCCCGCGCGGCGGCAGCTGGCGCGCACCGCAGCGCGTGCAGCGCTGCACGCGCAGCTCGCCGGCGGCGCAGCCGTCCCAGAACGGGCGGGCGACCTCGGTGATCGGAGGCAACGGCTTCGCGGTCACGGAGGACGGCGTGCGCACGGTCTAGTGTCCCGTCCCACAAACACATTGCGTTTCTCGCCGGCCCCCGCACCGCGT
>CBDUCN010000007.1:0-44913 GCA_965365655.1 uncultured Gammaproteobacteria bacterium
GTTAAGCATGCCGCCAGCGTTCAATCTGAGCCAGGATCAAACTCTTCAGTTCAAGGCTTGCAGACCGGCCGAAGCCGGTCAGAGTCTTGGCTCGACGAAATCACTATGACAGTTGTCATGGTGCTCACGCCGATTGTCTCTTGCGAAACCATCGTGCGACGCGAGCGCCCACACATATTGCCTGACCGTATTTTTAGAGAGCGGAGGCGCCGGGACCGACCCCTCAGAGAGCCCGGCATTATACATAGAGCCGGGGGGTGGTCAAGCATTCCGACGCCTGTTCTGTGACGGCCGTGCCGGGCGCCGCCGGCCTGCGCCGCAACTGCCTGACCGGACGGGCGTTTCGGCTCAGGCGGCCGTGCTTCCGGCCCCGCCCGTGACACGCACGCGGGCCACCCGGCGCTTCCCGACCTGCACCACCGCGTCGACGCCCGCAGCGAGCACCAGTCCCGGGTCCGAGACCCGTTCACCATCGACGCGCACGGCGCCCTGGCGGACCAGGCGAAGCCCCTCCGAGCTGCTCGGCACCAGGCCGCTGGCCTTGAGCAGGCTCGCGATCGGGACGCCGCCCTCGGGCGCCTCGACGTCCACCGTTTCCAGGTCCTGCGGAATCTCGCCGCGCTGGAAGCGCCGCCTGAAGGCCTCCGCTGCCGAGTCCGCCGCCGCACGGTCGTGGAAACGCGCCACGATCTCGCGCCCGAGCCGCTCCTTGGCGTCGCGCGGATTCGACCGCCCTTGTTCCGCGTCGGCGCGCAGGCGACGCAGCTCGTCGATGGAGGTCTCCAGCGACAGCAGCTCGTAGTAGCGCCACATCAGGTCGTCCGACACCGACATGATCTTGCCGAACATCTCCTGCGGAGCGTCGTTGATGCCGACGTAGTTGCCCAGCGATTTCGACATCTTCTGCACGCCGTCCAGCCCCTCCAGGATCGGCATCGTGATCACCAGCTGGGGCCGCTGTCCGAAGTGCGCCTGCAGCTGGCGGCCGACGAGCAGGTTGAACTTCTGGTCGGTGCCGCCGAGCTCGACGTCGGCGCGCATCGCCACCGAGTCGTACCCCTGCACCAGCGGATACAGGAACTCGTGAATCGCGATCGGCTGGCCCTGCGCGTAGCGCTTGCTGAAGTCGTCGCGCTCTAGCATTCGTGCAACGGTGTGCTGTGCCGCGAGCCCGATCAGGCCGGCCGCATCCATTTCTCCCCACCACGCCGAGTTGAAGCAGATCTCGGTGCGCTCGGGATCCAGGATCTTGAAGATCTGCTCCTGGTAGGTGCGGGCGTTCTCCGCGATCTCTTCGCGGGTGAGCGGCTTGCGGGTAACGTTCTTGCCGGTGGGATCACCGATCATCCCGGTGAAGTCCCCGATCAGGAACATCACGTGGTGCCCGAGGTCCTGGAACTGACGCAGCTTGTTGACGAGCACCGTGTGCCCGAGGTGGAGATCCGGCGCCGTCGGGTCGAACCCCGCCTTCACCCGCAGCGGGCGGTCCTGCGCCAGCCGCGCGGGAAGCTCGTCCGCAACGAGAATCTCCTCGGCTCCTCGCCGGATGATGTCCAGATCCTGCATCTGCCTTCGGTGACGTGCCGACTCGGAAAAGGGGCCAGAGGTTAGCACGGCGCATCGCGCCGGCCCGCACCCTGGCGGGACATTGACCCGTCCCCCGCCCCTCCGCTATGGTGCGCGCCACAACTATAACGAGATCAAGCCCCTACGGGCTCCACATAAGAAACTGCTCGACAAGAAGCGGGGACATCCCGAGCAGGTTTGGGGGTAACGCTCATCGACAAGCAAGACCGCACGCGGAGCGCTCGCCGCGCCTGCGTGATCCTGAGTGCGGCCGCGGGCGCGGCGAGCGTCGCCGTGGGCGCGATGGCCCAGGAGCGGATCGTCGTGGATCTGCCGCTTCCGCCGCCCGCCACGGTCAGCGACTCCGGCGGGGGCGAGCGTGGGGGCACACGCATTCCCGCCATGGCGCGCCTGAACGCGGAGCCGGAACCGGTTCCGGCCGCGCGGCCGGAGCCCGAGCCGCGTCGCGAAGCCGCTACGGCGCAGCCGGCGAACGAGGACACGCGGGAAGTCCGGGCCGCGGTGCGCCCCGGCGAGTCTCTCTATGTCCTGTTCCGTCGCCACGCGCTGAGCCAGGCCGATCTCGTCGCGATGCAGCGCGCGGACCGGACGCTGCGCGCTCACCTGCGCCGCCTGCAGCCGGGCCAGCGGCTGACCGTGACCTCGACCGCCGAGGGCAGCGTGATTCGCCTCGTGCTCTCGCAGAGTGGCCCGCGGGACCTCGTGGTCGAGCGCGGCGATGAAGGTCGATTCACGTGGCGCCGCATCGCCGATGCGGACGTCGCCGCGCACGAGACGCCGCCGCCCGCTCGCCCGGTTGCCTCGGACGCCGTGTCGCAGGCGCCCGTGTCGGGCGCCTCCGCCGGCACACCGGAGGCGCAAGCGCCGGCGCCCCGTTCCGGAAGCGTCCGCAGCGTCACCGTGCGCCGCGGCGATTCACTGTTCCTCATCTTCCGCCGTCTCGACGTGCCGGCGTCGGACCTCGCACTGCTTCTCGATTCGAACGAGCACGCGGCCACGCTGCGCCGCCTGCAGCCCGGGCAGACGCTGGAGATCGGCCAGTCGCCGGACGGACACCTCGTCTCACTGAGCGCCGTCCTAGACGAGACTCGCACGCTCCGGGCACGCGAGGCCGGTGGCCGCTTCGACGTCACGATCGATCACGTCCCGCTCGAACGGCGCGAGCAACACGCGAGCGCCGCGATCGAGAACGCGCTGTTCCTGGCCGGCCAGCGCGCCGGGCTCTCGGACCGCGTGATCATGCAGCTCGTCGAGATCTTCGGCTGGGACGTGGACTTCGCGCTGGACGTCCGGGCCGGGGATCGTTTCGCCGTGGTCTACGAGGGGCTGTACAAGGACGGATCGAAGGTGCGCGACGGAGACATCCTGGCCGCGGAGTTCGTCAACCGGGGCCGCACCCTGCGCGCAGTGCGCTACACGTTCGAGGACGGGCGCAGCGAGTACTTCTCACCGGACGGCCTGAGCATGCGCAAGGCATTCCTGCGCACGCCGGTGAATTTCAGCCGTATCTCGTCGCGCTTCAGCCGCGGCCGCATGCACCCGGTGCTGCAGCGGATGCGCGCCCACAAGGGAGTCGACTACGCGGCGCCGACGGGCACGCCCGTGAAGGCGGCCGGCGACGGCCGTGTCGTGTTCGCCGGGCGCAAGGGCGGCTACGGCAAGACGGTGATCCTGCAGCACGGGGGCACCTACACGACTCTGTACGGCCACATGTCCCGCCTGCACCGACGCAGCCGATCGGGAAACCGCGTGCAGCAGGGTCAGATCATCGGCTACGTGGGCTCGACCGGACTCGCCACCGGCCCCCACCTGCACTACGAGTTCCGGGTGCGCGGCGTGCACAAGGATCCGCTTCGAGTGAAGCTGCCCGCGGCGCTGCCGATTGACGAGCGCCTGCGCCCCGAGTTCCTTCGCGTGAGCGCGCCGCTGGTGGCGACCCTCGACACCCTCTCCCGCACCAGCCTCGCCTCCAGCGACTGATCCCGGCCGCCGGACGAGCCGATGACGCTCTACGTCGGCGTGATGTCCGGCACCAGCATGGACTCGGTGGACGCCGTGCTCGCCGACGTCGGCAAGGACGGCGTGGCCGTACGCGCCTGGCAGGACGCGCCGCTCGCGGCGCCGCTGCGCCGGCGCCTGGAGGCCGCCCTCGACACCGCGCGCCTCGACGCGCTGGAGTGCTGGCGGCTGGATGCGGAGATGGGCGCCGCGTTCGCGGACGCCGTCGACGCGCTGCTCGCGACGGCGCAGGTGTCCGCCGGGCAGGTCTGCGCCATCGGCAGCCACGGCCAGACGCTCTACCACGCGCCCGACGCGCAGCCGCCGCTCACGGTGCAGGTCGGGGATCCCAACGTCATCGCCCGCCGCACCGGGATCACGGTGGTGGCCGACTTTCGCCGCATGGACGTGGCGGCGGGCGGCCAGGGCGCGCCGCTCGCGCCGGCGTTTCACGCGTTTGCGTTCTCGGCTGCGCGCGCCGCGAGGGCAGTGCTCAACGTCGGCGGCATCGCGAACCTGAGCCTGCTCGCGCCGGGCGGCGCGAGCGTCACCGGCTTCGACACCGGCCCCGGGAACACCCTGATGGACCTGTGGGCGTCGCGCCATGCCGGTGCCGCGTACGACCGCGACGGGCGCCTCGCGGCATCGGGCCGGATCGTGCAGACGCTGCTCCGGCGCCTGCTCGAGGATCCCTACTTCCAGCGTCTCGCGCCGAAGAGCACCGGGCGCGAGCACTTCAACGCACGGTGGCTGGACGCGCGACTCTCCGGACACGGCCCGCTCGCCGTCGAGGACGTGCAGCGCACGTTGCTCGAGCTGACCGTCGAGAGCGTTGCGCGCGCGCTGGAGTCGGGCGAGATCCCGGCAGAGCTTTACGTGTGCGGGGGCGGCGCGCTGAACCCGCTGCTCATGGAGCGTCTGGGCGAGCGCCTCGCACCGCTGCCGGTGACGAGCACGGACGCGCTGGGCATCCCCGCGAAGACGGTGGAGGGTGCGGCCTTCGCGTGGCTGGCCGCCTGCCGGCTGGAAGGCCGGGCCGCGGTCCCGGCGGCCGTCACCGGGGCGCGAGAGCCCGTCGTGCTCGGGGGTGTGTACCGGCCGCGCGAATGAGCGCGCCCGCGGTCGTCTAAGGGCCTCAGACGGAAAACGACGCGCCGCAGCCGCAGGTCGTGGAGGCGTTGGGGTTGGTGACGACGAAGCGCGCGCCCTCCAGGTCCTCGCGGTAGTCCACCTCCGCGCCCATCAGGTACTGGAAGCTCATCGGGTCCACCGCGACGCGGACGCCGTCACGCTCCACCACCGCATCGTCGCTGGCGGCCTGCTCCTCGAAGTTGAACCCGTACTGGAACCCCGAGCAGCCGCCGCCCTGGATGTAGACGCGCAGCACGTGGCCGTCCCGTCCCTGCTGATCGAGGAGCTGGCGGACCTTGCGCGCCGCGCTCTCCGTCAGGGACAGAGCGCCCGGGGGCGTGGTGACATCGTTCATGGCCGTTGCCCGGTCTTCGTCTCGAACCTGGACGCATTCTAACCGTGCCGGGACCGGCCGGCCGCCGCGGACGGGCATTGGTGTTCGGATAGGCCGGTCCGGTGCGGGTCGCGGGGACCGTCGGCCGCATGGATGCGGCCGTCGAGCGTACAGGGATGTATTCACAGCGTGTCCCCGCGGCCCGTGCCGGGCCGGCCACCCCCGGGACCCCGCGAACCGATCACGAATGCGCGGGCGGGCACGCACTCGGATGCAGCCGCGAGCCGTTCTCCGGCCGCGCGCCACGGCCGGCCCGTCAGGGCTCCCCGACCTCCAGGGTCCCGTCGCGCTCGAGCCGCAGCTTGGGAGCGTCGCTCTCGGAAGCGCGATGGACCAGGCTTCCGTTGACCTCGGCACCCATCGCCATCTCGATCAGCGTGTAGTAGACGTTGCCCGTGATGCGCGCGTTCGCGGCGAGCTCGATCTGGTCGCGGGCGTACACGTCGCCGATCACGGTGCCGTTCAGCACCACGTTCGGTACCCGCACCTCACCCTCGACGGTGCCGAACTCGCTCAGCGTCAGCACCGCGCCGGAATCGTCATCCGCATACACGTTGCCCTTGACGACGCCGTCGACGTGAAGGCCGCCGGAGAACCTCAGGTCGCCCAGCGTCTCCGTGTGCCGCCCGATCAGCGAGTCGATCTTGGTGGTGCGGAGCTTCTTCTTCGATCCCCACATGGGTCGCTTGCCTCAGAGCTCGTTGTTGATTCGCCCGCCGAGCCCGCTCAGCTCTTCGCGGATACCTGCGGGTTCGGCCACTCGTAGGTCTGCCGCAGCGAACGTCCGTCGTCCTCCGTGGCCTGCACCTGGACGACGACTCGCCGGGGCCTGAAACCGTCGGGCAGCCGCAGCCGCCCCTCGATACGCTGGAAATGCCGGAAGCTGAAGCTCAGCGGCGCCGCGGGCAACGGGGAGAGTTCCTCGAGGTCGAGGCGCAGCGGCTCGCCCCCCTTGTCGCCATCCACCGCCAGGGTGACGGCGCCGGACGCAACGTTATCACTCCGCATGCCGCGGGTTAACACCAGCCGGAACACGTAATCCCTGTCCCGTCCGTCGCGCTCCACCAGGAAACGCTGGATACGCACGTTGCCGCTCGCGCTGCCGTCGGCAACGATGCCGCGGTAGAAGGCAAGCTCCTCCTCGAGGCGCAGGATCTCCTCCTGCAGGGCCCGCAACTCGTCGCCCACACGGCGGTAGGCGCTCTCCTCCACCTGCCGCTCGCGTTCCAGGATCGCGACGCGTCGCGCCAGCGATTCACGCTCCCGCGACAGCGAGTCGCGCGCGGCCAGGAGTTGATCGCGTTCCTGACGCAGTTCCTTCGCGCCCGCCTCCGCGCGCACCCTCTCAGTGTCCAGGAACCACCAGGATCCCGCGCCCACGAGCCCGCCGATGGCAATCACCGTGATCGTGGTGAGCAAAGGACGCCGCCGGCGCACCACCAGGGTCACGGTGAAGAGGCCTCCGCCAGCATGGCGTCGGCGTGCGCCCTCACCTGCATCGGATGCGCCGCATTCATGGCGGCGGATCGTAACAGACCGCCCGCCGCGTCCCGTCGGACCCTACCGGGCGGATTGGCGTCCCGTGGGCCGGCACGGATGCGCTACCATCCCGCGCTGCGGCGAGACCACGGCAGCCGTCCGGGCGCTGGGTCGGTACTCTGGCGCAGTCATCGTCCGGGAATTCCACGAGCATGCTCTGGATCAAGTCCTTTCACATCATCTTCGTCGTGGCATGGTTCGCCGGGCTGTTCTACCTGCCGAGGCTGTTCGTCTATCACACCCGGGTCGGCGCAGACGAGGAGCGCGCCGACGAGCGGTTCAAGCTGATGGAACGCAAGCTGTTCGGCATCATGACCGTAGGCGGCGTGGGCGCTGCCGGATTCGGCTTCTGGCTGCTCTGGGGATTCGGCGCCGACTACTTCGGCGCCGGCTGGTGGATGCACGCAAAGCTCACGCTGGTCGCGCTGCTCGTCGTGTTCCATGCGTGGTGCTGGGCGCTGATGCGCGACTTCCGCAACGGGCGCAACCGCCATGGCGAACGCTTCTACCGCATCATCAACGAGATCCCCGCCCTCGTCCTCATCGGGGTCGTGCTGCTGGTCGAGGTAGGGCCGACGCTGTGACTCCCCTGCCGGCACGCCACCCGGCGTGGACGCGCCTCAGACCTCGACCATCTCGAAGTCTTCCTTGCGCGCGCCGCACTCCGGACACGCCCAGTTCGGAGGCACGTCCTCCCATTTGGTACCGGGTTCGATTCCCTCCTCGGGCAGGCCTTGCGCCTCGTGGTACACGAACCCGCAGATCACACACATCCAGGACTTCAAGTCGACCTCATCCTCGCAATCGGGCGCGGGATTGTCGCATGCGCCCGCTGCCGGACTCCACTTCGCACGCGAGTCCCGGAAACGCCCCCGGGGCCGTCCCGTGGCATGCCGTCGCCCCCTGCGACCCGCCCCCGGCCCGCACCCGCGCATTCGTGGTCGGTTGGCGGGCTCCCGGGGGTGGCCGGCCCGACGGGCCGCCGGGACACGCGGTGAATACAGCCCTGTACGTTCGAGGGCCGCGTCCGTGCGGCCGACGGTCCCCGCGGTCCGCACCGGCCCGGCCTTGTCCGAACACCACTGCGCACCCGCGGCGGTGCCGGCCCGCAGGCCCTGCCCGGCGGTGAAGACGCTGCCCGCCCCTGGCCTGTACGCGATCACGGACGCCGGGCTGACCGGGCCGCGCGGCCTGGAAGCCTGCGTGGCACAGGCGCTGCGCGGCGGCGCGGTGATGGTGCAGCACCGGGACAAGGACGGCGATTCCGCGCGCCGGCGGCGCGACGCCGAACGCCTGGTCGCGCTGTGCAAGGACGCCGGCGTCCCGCTCATCGTCAACGACGACGTCGCGCTCGCCCGCGAGGTCGGCGCCGCCGGCGTGCACCTCGGCCGCGACGACCCGGCGCCGGCCTCGGCGCGGGCCGTCCTGGGCCCCGACGCGATCATCGGCGTGTCGTGCTACCACGATCTGGAGCGCGCACGCAGCGCCGCGGCCGCCGGCGCGGACTACGTCGCCTTCGGGCGGTTCTTTCCGTCGCGCAGCAAGCCCGGCGAGGCGCTGGCAACGCCCGCGCTGCTGCGCGAAGCGTCGACCACGCTCCCGCTTCCCGTGGCGGCGATCGGCGGCATCACGGCGGGCAACGGGCGGGCCCTGGTGAGGGCCGGCGCGCGCTGGCTGGCGGTGATCCACGACCTGTGGTCAGCCGAGGACTGCGAGGCGCGGGCGCGGCTCCTGGGCCGCTGCTTCGACTGAGCTCGCGGGGGCGCCGGGGGCCTGTCTCCGCGCCCCGGGAGCCGCTATCCTTTCCGGTTCCGCCAGCCGTATGCGACCCCGAGGCCGCCCTCATGAGCATCGTGAAGACAGAAGACCTGCGCATCGAGTCCATCGGTGACGTGATCACGCCCGCCGACCTGCACCGGGAACTCCCGATGACGGACCGGGCGGCGAACCTGGTGCACCGCACCCGCTCCGAGATCCACGACCTGCTGCGCGGCGCCGACGACCGGCTGCTGGTGATCGTCGGACCATGCTCCATCCACGACCCCGACGCGGCACGCGACTACGCGGGCCGCCTCGCCGCTCTGCGCGACGCGCTGGCGGACCGGCTGCTGGTGGTGATGCGGGTGTACTTCGAGAAGCCCCGCACCACCGTGGGCTGGAAGGGACTCATCAACGACCCGGACCTGGACGGGCGCTTCAACATCAACAAGGGGCTGCGCGTCGCGCGGTCGCTGCTCCTCGAGCTCAACGAGTCCGGCATGCCGGCCGGGACCGAGTTCCTGGACGTCGTCACGCCGCAGTACGTCACCGACCTGGTGAGCTGGGGCGCCATCGGCGCGCGCACGACGGAGAGCCAGGTGCACCGCGAGCTCGCGTCGGGGCTCTCGTGCCCGGTGGGCTTCAAGAACGGCACCGACGGCACCGTGCAGATCGCGGTGGACGCGATTCGCGCGGCCCGGCACCCGCACGTGTTCCTCGCGCTGACCCAGGAGGCCCACTCCGCGATCTTCACGACCACCGGCAACGAGGACACGCACATCATCCTGCGCGGCGGCCACGTCCCGAACTACGACGCCGAGGCGGTCGCCGCGACCTGCGGCGCGCTCGCAAAGGCCGGGCTCGAGGAAGCGGTGATGATCGACTTCAGCCACGCCAACAGCCGCAAGCAGCCGCAACGTCAGCTCGAGGTGTGCGAGGACGTGGCCGGTCAGATCGCGGGCGGCGACGGCCGGATCGTGGGCGTGATGATCGAGAGCCACCTGCACGCCGGCCGGCAGGACGTCACCCCGGGCAAGCCGCTGGAATACGGCAAGAGCATCACCGACGCGTGCGTGAGCTTCGAGGACACCGAGCGCATGCTGCGCGAGCTGGCCGAGGCGGTCGCGCAGCGGCGCACGGCGACGGTTGCAGCGGCCACCTGACGGCCCGCTGACGGGACGGCGTCGTTACCAGCCCGGAACCTGGTTGGCGGCGATCGCCTGGTCCTCCAGCATGATCGGGATCTCGTCCTCGACCGGGTAGATCGTGCGCCCGTCGTCGGTGATCAGTGCCTCGGCCAGCGGCTCGGACACGGCGCTGCCGTCGGCGCGGCGCACCTCTCCGGCCTCGATGCACCGGTTGAGGATGGCGAGCCGGTCCCCGACCAGGCGCTTCACCGGCACCTTGGTGGTGGGGCACACGAGGATCTCGAGAAGCTTCTTGTCGACGCTCACGGGCGGTCATCTCCTCTGGCAATGCTTGCATCCATGACGGCGGTCCGCTCCGCGCGCAGCATCTCCGCGAGCTGAAACGCGAGCTCCAGGCTCTGGCTGGCGTTGAGGCGGGGGTCGCAGTGGGTGTGGTAGCGGTCACCGAGGTCCTGCTCGGTGATGGCCTGCGCGCCACCCACGCACTCGGTCACGTTCTGTCCGGTCATCTCGACGTGCACACCGCCGGCGTAGGTGCCTTGCGCCGCGTGCACCTCGAAGAATCCGCGCACCTCGTCGAGGATGCGGTCGAAGACCCGCGTCTTGTATCCGCCCGCGGACTTCACGGTGTTGCCGTGCATCGGATCGCTGGACCACACCACCGTGCGGCCTTCGCGCTCGACGGCGCTGACCAGCGCCGGCAACCGCTCGCGCACCCGGTCCGCGCCCATGCGCACGATCAGGGTCAGGCGGCCGGGCACATTGCCGGGATTGAGGCGGTCGATCAGCCGGAGCACCTGCTCCGGCGTCGCGTCCGGCCCCACCTTCACACCCACCGGGTTCGACACCCCACGCAGGAACTCCACGTGGGCGCCGTCGGGGTCGCGGGTGCGCTCGCCGATCCAGAGCATGTGGGCCGAGGTGTCGTACCAGTCCCCGCTGATGCTGTCGACGCGGGTGAGCGCCTCCTCGTAGGGCAGCAGCAGCGCCTCGTGGCTGGTGTAGAAGTCGGTCTGCGCGAGCGCCGGCGCCGTCTCCGAGGTCACACCGCAGGCCTGCATGAAGCCCAGGCAGTCGCTGATCCGGTCCGCGAAGGCCTGATAGCGCTCGCTCTCGGGGCTGCCGTCCAGGAACTCCAGGTTCCAGCGGTGCACCCGGTGCAGGTCGGCATACCCGCCCTGGGCGAACGCGCGCAGCAGGTTGAGCGTCGACGCGGCCTGCCCGTAGGCACGCAGCATGCGCTGCGGGTCCGGGTGTCGCGCGTCGCCGTTGAACTCGATGCCGTTGACGATGTCGCCGCGGTACGTCGGCAGCTCCACCCCGTCGTGGCGCTCCATCGGCTCCGAGCGCGGCTTCGCGAACTGCCCGGCGAGCCGTCCGACCTTCACGACCGGACACGACGCACCGAAGGTGAGCACCACCGCCATCTGCAGCAACACGCGGAAGGTGTCGCGGATGTTGTCGGCATGGAACTCGGCGAAGCTCTCCGCGCAGTCACCGCCCTGCAGCAGGAAACCGCGACCGTTCGCGACCTCTGCCAGGGCCGCGCGCAGGTTGCGCGCCTCGCCCGCGAAGACCAGCGGCGGGCAGCCGCGAAGACGCTGCTCCACCTCCGCCAGCGACGCGGCGTCCGGGTACTCCGGGAGCTGGCACGCCTCGCGCTCGCGCCACGCGCCGGGCCGCCAGTCCCGTTGCGCGCCGGCGCTCACGACAGCGGCTGCCCGACGGCGGACAGGGCCCGCGCGCCAGCGCCTTCGGGCAGCGCCGGCCCGCCGTCCAGGAAGCGCACCAGCAGCATGCCGACGAAGCGCTTGCCTCGATAGAGCTCCACCCGGAACACCGACTCCGCGGTATCGACCGAGTAGCGGCTGAGGATGTCCCGGCGGCGGATCTCCAGCCCGTCCTCGCTGCGCACCCCGGGTCGGGTCCAGCCGATCACGTTGACGCGCACCCCTTCCGCGACGTGCACGGTGAAGCGCTCGCGCACCGGCACCACCGAGCCCACCGCCGCGACACGCTCGTCGCCGTCCACCTCCAGGCGCACCTGCGAGACGGCGTCGTCGTACTCGAAGAACTGCGGATGCAGGCGGGTGACGCGCCGGTTGCCGTAGCTCACCCGGAAGCTGTCCCCTGCCGGCTCGATCGCCACCAGCGGGCTGCTCGCCTCGTAGCGCAGCGCCTCGCCCTTCTTCAGAGGCACGTATCCCAGGCTGGAGCGCGCCCCGGCCATGTCCAGGAACAGCCGGCGGTCGTAGAAGGCCACCTTGACGTTGTCGTCCACCTCGCTGCGCACCGACTCCGGCGTGAGCGCGAAGCGGCGCTCGTAGCGCACGCCGAGCTCGTCCAGGTACGCCTCCACCATGTTCAGGTGGTAGTAGACGCGCTCGTGGGTGGGCAACGACTTGCTGGCCTCGACCCCCACGGCCGGCTTGCCGGCGTTGATCGCGAAGTAGGTCAGCGTCTTCGCCATCTCGACGTTGCCCTCGCGGGTGCGCGTGTTCTTCACGTGCACGGCGTGCTCACGGTGCACCAGCCGAGCGTTCACACGCTCGCTCACGGTGCGCGCGAGATCGCCCAGCGGCGCATGCGGTGCGCCGTCCATGGCTTCCTGATCGATGATGATGCTCTGCCCCCAGCGCCCCGGATTGCGCAGCCCGTCCACATGCTGCACGCGGAAGAAGCCACTGCCGTCGTGCAGGTTCAGCACGTAGTCCACGGCGGGGTCGGTGATGATTCGCTTGATGCGCTCCACGCGCGCGAAGTCCGGGTCGCTCGCCGACACGGACGGGAACTTGCGGTTCATGTCGCCGTGCACTCCGCGCGAGCGGCGCACGATGCTCTCGAAGTTGAGGTTCGGCACCACCCATACCGAGCCCGCGCGCATCCGGTAATGGGTCGCGAGCAGCGACGCGGCGTTGAAGCCACCCGGCTCGTCGCCCTGGATCCCGCCGATCACGAGCACCGTGGGTCCCGGCTGCTCGCCGCTCACACGGTGCAGCGTGAACTCGAGCGGCACGCCGGCGCCGGGCGCCGCCGGCGACGTGCACAGCGCCACCGCCAGCACGAGGCCCGGCAGCGCGCGCACGCCCCGACGCTCAGCGCGGCCGGGCCGCATCGGCTTCGGGTCGCGGTGGAACGGGGTCGTGGCCGCAGCCGCCGAACGGATGGCAGCGCGCGAGGCGGCGCAGCGCGAGCCAGCCGCCGCGCGGCAGGCCGTGAACGGCGAGCGCCTCACGGGCGTAGTCGGAGCAGGTCGGCAGGAAGCGGCAGCGCGGCCCCAGCACCGGGGACAGCACGATCTGGTACGCCCGGATCAGTCCCCGCAGCGCGCTCACCGGACCCGGCACCGGCGCGCTCATCTCATCCCGCCTTGCGCCACTGGGTGCCAGCCGGGCCGTCCTCCAGCACGATCCCGCGCGCGCTCAGCAGGTCACGGATGCGGTCGGCCTCGGCGAAGTCCCGCCGCGCCCGCGCCTGCTCGCGCTCGATCACGAGCTGCTCGATCTCCTCGCGCCCGTCCACCGCGCCACGGCGCGACTCGGCCCAGTCCGCGGCGTCCCCCTGCAGCACGCCCAGCAGCCGCCCGGCGGCGCGCAGCGCCGACTGACCGGCGCGCCGCGACGGACCGGCCGGCTGCGCCGCGACGCCCTGGCCGATCTCGTGCAGCAGCGCGATCGCCCGCGGCGTGTTCAGGTCGTCCTCGAGCGCCGCCATGACGGCCTCGGGCACGGCCGCGTCCTCCGCCGCCGCGTCGCCGGGCCGGGCGGCGTCCTCCAGCACGGCGTACAGCCGGTCCAGAGCCCGGCAGGCGCGCGGCAGCGTGTCCGCGTTCCACTCCAGCGGCTTGCGGTAGTGCGCCGAGAGCAGCGCGAAGCGCACCGCCTCCCCGGGCGCCTGCTCGAGCAGGTCGCGCACCAGCAGCACGTTGCCGATCGACTTCGACATCTTCTCCGCGTCCACGTTGACGAAGCCGTTGTGCATCCAGTAGCGGGCGTACAGCGCCCCGCCGTGCGCGCAGGTGCCCTGCGCGCGCTCGTTCTCGTGGTGCGGGAACTGCAGGTCGTGGCCACCGCCGTGGATGTCGATGGTCTCTCCGAGATGCTGCTCGATCATCGCCGAGCACTCCAGGTGCCAGCCCGGGCGCCCGAAGCCCCACGGGCTGTCCCAGCCGGGCTGGGCGTCGGTGGACGGCTTCCACAGCACGAAGTCGGCAGGGTCGCGCTTGTAGGGCGCCACCTCGACCCGCGCACCCGCGATCATCTCGCGCCGATCGCGGCGGCTGAGCTCGCCGTACGCCGGATACGAATCGACGCTGAACAGCACGTGGCCCTGCGCCTCGTAGGCGTGGCCCAGCGCGATCAGGCGCGCGGCCATCGCGATCATGGCGTCGATGCTCTCGGTCGCGCGGGGCTCGACGGTGGGCGGCAGCACACCCAGCGAGCGCATGTCCTCGTGGTAGACGCGGGTGAATTGCCGCGTGACGTCGCCGATGGCGCAGCCTTCGGCTTCGGCGGCAGCCGTGATCTTGTCGTCGAGGTCGGTGATGTTGCGCGCGTACACCACGTCGCCGTAGCGCTCGCGCAGCAGCCGGAACAGCACGTCGAACACCACGGCCGGGCGCGCGTTGCCGATGTGCGGGTAGCTGTAGACCGTGGGCCCGCACACGTAGAGCGTCACGCGGCGCGGGTCGCTCGGCTGGAAGGTCTCCTTGCGCCGGCTGAGCGAGTTGTAGATCTGCATGCCGGGGTCCGGAAGATTCAGGGGATCGTCGGCGTCGGCGCCGGGCACCGCTCGTGCGCGCTCGCCCCGCCCCGCTACTCCGAAGGCTCGTGGCCGGCGCCTCGCGCCGCCACGGGGACCGTCGGCGCACCGAATGGGCATTCTAGCAGACCCCGCCGGGCGGCCACCCGGGCGGGCCGTGGGTTCCGGCGCGTGCCGCGCGCGCTTATCCTGGCGCGCCACGCAGGAGCACGGACGCGGAACACGCCGATGAAGCTGGCCATCCTGGATCGCGACGGTGTCATCAACGAGGACTCCGAGGAGTACATCAAGTCGCCGGAGGAGTGGCATCCCATCCCGGGCAGCCTGGACGCCATCGCGCGCCTGAACCGGGCCGGCTGGCGCGTGGTCGTCGCCACCAACCAGTCGGGGCTGCGGCGCAAGCTGTTCTCCGTGGAGACGATGAACCGCATTCACGACCGGATGCTGCGACACCTCGCCGAGGTGGGCGGCCGGGTGGACGCGATCGTCGCCTGCCCATGCCTGCCCAGGGACGACTGCGCGTGCCGCAAGCCGAACCCGGGGATGCTGATCGCGATCGCGGAACGGTTGAACGTGCCCCTGACCGGCGTGCCGTACGTCGGCGACAAGATGAGCGACGTCGAGGCGGCACGCGCCGCGGGGGCGGAGCCGTGGCTGGTGCTCACCGGCATCGACTCGCGGAGCCTGGCGGCCCGGGACGACCTCGAGGACGTGCAGGTGGCCGACAACCTCGCCGCGGCCGTCGACCGCCTGCTCGCCGCCCGCTGAACGACTGTACGGACGACCGCGCTCAGCGCACCTCGACGCGGTTGCGCCCCGCCGCCTTGGCCGCATAGAGCGCCTTGTCCGCGCGCGCGAGCAGCGCGCCCGGGTCGTCGTCGGGCAGTGCCTGGGTCACGCCGAACGAGGCGGTGATCGGCACCGGCGTGCCGCGATGGGAGAAGCCGCAGCCGGCGACGAAGCCCCGCACCTCGTCGACACGCCGTGCCGCGGCGCTGGCGTCGCTGTCGGGGAACAGGAGCAGGAACTCCTCGCCGCCGAAGCGCCCGAAGAAGTCGGTGGCACGGACCCGGCGGCGCACGATGTCCGCGAAGATCGCGAGCGCCCGGTCGCCGGCCTGGTGGCCGTGCGCGTCGTTCACGTGCTTGAAGTGATCCAGGTCGGCGATCGCCACGGCCAGCGGCGCGCCGTCGCGCCGCGCACGTTCGAGGCAACGCGCGAGGTGCTCGTCCACCGCGCGACGGTTCGGCAGCCCGGTGAGGGCGTCGGTGAGGGCGAGCCGCCGCTGCGCCTCCAGCTGACCGCGGGCCTCCTGCGACTCACCCTCCAGCTCGCGCAGCCGGCGCGTCAGCGCCTGCAGCCGCGCGTCGCGCGCCTCGCCGAGGGCGCTGCCCTCGCTGCGGAAGGTCGTGACCGAGCGCACCAGCGAATCCAGATGGCCCTCGATCGAGGACTTGAGCTGGTCCAGCGCGGTCGCCCGCGCGGCGTCGCGGCGCATCGCGGCGAGCCCCGCCTCCATCGAGTCGGCGATTCCGTTCTCCAGCGCCTGGGCCTCGGCGTCGCCGTCGCGCACCTCGCCCAGCGCCACCAGCAGCCCGTCCAGGCGCCGGTCGACCTCGTCGAGGAAGCCCTGGAACTCCTCCTGCATCGCGACCAGCGCGACGTCGAACAGATCGCGAACCTGCTCCAGTACCGGCAGCAGCCGGGAGGCGTCCAGGTCCTCCTCCAGGCTGGACAGCACGCGCTGCAGACGGTCCTGCATCGGCGGCGGCAGATCCACGCGTGCGACCATGCCGGCCAGCACCTCGCGCACCGCCGGCCAGTCGAGCGACGGCGCGGGACTCGCGGCGACGGGCTCCGTCAGCACCGGCACGTCTGCGCTCGCGCGCAGGTCCGTGGGCTCGGCGGCATGCGTCCCGGAGCCGTCCAGCCCGGCCAGGATCGACGTCTCGATCTCGCCGAGGTCCCGCAGCAGCGCGCTCGGGGCGGGCAACGCACCGCGTCCGCGCAGGCCGGCGCGGAACTTCTTCAGCCGCCGCCGCAACCCGCGGTCCCGGGCGAGCGGCTCGAGCCGCGCCACCGCCTCCTCGAGGGCGGCGTGCAGGTCCGCGCGCTCACGCGCACCGGCCTCCATCGCGTCCAGCACCGCCGACTGCGCCGCATCCACGTCGCGGCCCAGCCGCGGGTCCAGCGGCCGGCGCTTCAACGCCTCGGTGAGCGCAGCGATACGCTTGCCCAGAGCCTGCTCGTCCGGGAACGCCCGCCCCAGCCGCGCCAGCAGCGCGCTCAGCTCGCCGATGCGGTTGCCGGCATTGCGCTCGAGCCGCTCCTGGGCGTCCAGAGCACCCAGGTAACGCGATTTCCAGCGCCCGCCGGCGCTCTCGTCCTGCGCTGTACGAATCTCGACCATCTGAGGCCGCATCCCAGGCCCGCGCGGGCACGCCCGTCGCGCCCGCCTTCGACGATCATCGGCGCGCACGGCCGAAAACTTGAAACCGCACGGCGAGCACCCCCGGGACGGCGGGACACCCGGTCGCGACCAGCGGCCGGCGCGCACTGCGGGCTCCGCAGCGCCCGGGGCGTCTCCCCCGTGCACTGATACCATGAGGCCCGCGCGGCGGCGTACCGAGGAGTACCCGGATGGATGTGGGGTCGATGGTCGTGCTCGGCGGTGTCGTGGCGGTGGCCCTCTACGGCATCGCGCTCTACAACCGGCTGGTCACGTTCAAGCACGGCGTGAACAGGGCGTGGAGCGACATCGACGTGCTCCTCAGGCAGCGTCACGACGAGCTTCCCAAGCTCGTTGCGACCTGCAAGGAGTACATGGAGTACGAGCAGCAGACGCTGGACCGGGTGATCAGCGCCCGCGGCAGGGTGTTCCAGGCGCGCGAGAGCGGCGACGTCGACGCCCTGGGCGCGGCCGAGGGCGCGCTTCGCGCCGGCCTCGGCCAGCTCTTCGCGCTGGCCGAGAACTACCCCGCGCTGAAGGCGAACGAGAACTTCCAGCACCTGCAGGCACGCATCAGCGGCCTGGAGACGGCCATCGCAGACCGCCGCGAGCTCTACAACGCCGCCGTGAACGCCAACAACGTCGCCGTGGAGCAGTTCCCGGACCTGATCGTGGCGAGGCTGTTCGCGTTCCGCGAGGCGCGGCTGCTGCGCTTCGAGGCCGCCGAGACGGCGGACGTGGACGTCGCGTCCCTGTTCGATCGATGACGCGGGTGGCGGCCCCCGCGCGGGCGCCGCGCCGGCGCCCGACCGGGTCCCGGGTCCCGGGCCGCAGCCCGCGGGCCGCGTATCATCCGCGCTGCCGCCGCTCGGGAGCACCGTGATGCGCCACCTGCTGTTCGACGCCGCCACCGGCCACGTGGTCGATTCCGGCGACGACCCCATCGCGCGCTGGCGCGGCGACGATGCCACCTTCCTCTGGCTGGACCTGGACGGCAGCGCGCCGGACGACGAACGCCGCCTGATGCTGGACACCTTCGGCCTGCACCGACTCGCGGTGAACGACGCGCTGCGCGACCGCCACCCGCCGAAGGTGGAACGCTTCCCGTCCTTCCTGTTCCTGCTGCTGCGGGGACTGGACGCGACGACGAACAGCGTCGACTTCGGGACGATCCAGATCGCCGTGTTCGCGGGCGAGCGCTTCCTGCTCACCCGCCACAGCGCCTCCAGCGTCAGCACCGACTGGCTGTTCGAGCGCGCCCGCAGCGAGCCGGAGCTGGTCGCCGCGGGTCCGCAGCGCCTGGCGATGGAGCTGATGAACCGCGTCGTGCGCCGCTACGTCCCGATCCTGCTCGACCTCGAGCCGCGGCTGGAGACGCTGGAGGACGACATCTTCACGTCGCCGCGCGACACGGACGCCATCATCGAGGAGATCACCGGATACAAGTCGAACCTCAAGCGCATGCGGCGCCTGATGGCTTATCACGAGCAGGTGTCGCAGGAGCTCGAGACGCTGTCCGGCGACGGAGTCGATCCGGATCTGCGCCACGAGATCAACGACATCCAGGAACAGCTGCACCGCTCGGTGACGCTGGCCGACCTCTACATCGACCTCGCGGGCGACCTCGTCAACGCCTACCTCGCGATCGCGTCGCACAGGCTGAACCAGATCTTCCGCGTGCTGACCATCATCACCGTGATCTTCGTGCCGCTGTCGTTCCTCGCCGGCATCTACGGGATGAACTTCGAGTACATGCCGGAGCTCGGGCTCCACGGCGCCTACTTCGTGCTGCTGGGCGTGATGGCCGCAATCGTCGCGGTGCAGCTGTGGATCTTCCGCCGCAAGAAATGGCTCTGAGGCCGCTCCTGTTCGCCGCCCTGCTCGCGCTCGCGGGCACCGCGGCGCACGCGCAGACGACACCCGCGCCCGCGGTTGCTCCGGCGCCGCTGCCGAACACCCTGGCCGCGGACTGGTGGAACTACTTCGATGCCACGGGTGACGCGCTGGTGGCGCGAATCGCTGCTTTCGACGGCGCCCTGGGCTCTCTCGCGCAGCGGGTACGCGACGATCCCGACGTCGCGGGACGCGACGTCGCGCTGCCGATGCTGGCGGAGGTACGAGAACTCGCGCGTCGGCTGCCGGCCGCGCGCACGCGCAGCGCGCCCACACCGGAACCCCTGCCGCCGGTCGCGCAGCACTACGGCCCGGAACAGCTGCTGAGCTTCGGTACCCAGCTTCGCGAGGCGCGTCTCGAGCTCGACTTCGAGCGCGACGAGATGGCACGCCAGGAGCCGTCGCTGAAGGCCGCGAACGCGCAGATCAACGATGCCAAGGCGGCCTACCTGGCGCTCGGCCCGGACGCTCCGGAACGCCTTGCCGCGGGACTCGCGATCATGCGCGACCGCCTGTCCTGGGCGCTGCGCCAGCAGGATCTGCGCCTGCGGCGCGCGCGCGTGGAGCACCTCACGCAGCGCGTCGCGGCGCTCGAGAACCGGGTGGCCACCGCGGCCAGGGAGCTCGAGGTGGACGCGGACGCGGTGCGCAAGGCCGGCAAGGCGCTGCAAGCCGCCCGCGAGCAGGCGGCGCGGCTGCGCCGCGAGGCGACCCAGCTCCGGCTGAGGGACCCCGGCTACGGCGAGTCCGCGCGCGAGCGCGCGGTGGCGCGGCGGCACTCGCAGCAGCTCCTGCAGGTCGAGGCGGACACGGCGCGAGCCGATCTGGACGCCGACAGGGCCGCCCTGGTGCAGGCCCTGGCGCGGGTCGCGAGCGGCAGCGGCGACGACGACGCCCTGGACGCGCTGCGCGAGGCGCACAGGACCCTGACCGCGCGCACCCAGGCCGTCACGGAGCAGGGGCACACCTGGCGCCTGGCCACGAACCGCGAACGGGGCGCCGCGGCGGCACAGCTCGCGCTGGCCGACGGCAGCGACGCCGACCTCGCGCGCGTTCATCGCGAGCGCATCGAGCGCGCGGACGCCACCCTGACCGCGCTCAATCGCCTGGAGCAGGAGCTCGCCGGATCCTCGCTCGTGCTCGAGGCGGCGCAGGCGCGCCTGGTGGACGAAGGCGGGCACCTGGAAGACGTGCTCACGCGCACCGAGGACAGCCTCGCCGACGCGTGGGAGACCGTTCGCGAGTGGTCCACCGCCAGCATGTTCGAGATCAACGAGACACCGGTGACGCCGGTCGGGCTGCTGCGGGTCGCGCTGATCCTGTTCATCGCGTGGTGGGTGGCCAAGGGCGTGGGGGGGGCGATCGGCACCCTGATGGATCGGCGCGACACGATGAGTCGCGCGTCCCTCTACACCCTGCAGCGCCTGTCCACGTACGTGATCCTGCTGGTCGGGTTCTTCGTGGGCCTGTCCTCCATCGGCATCGACTTCACCAAGTTCGCTCTGGTCATCAGCGCCCTCGGCGTCGGCCTCGGCTTCGGGCTGCAGGCCATCTTCAGCAACTTCGTCGCGGGCCTCATCATCCTGTTCGAGAAGAGTCTCAAGGTCGGCGACTTCGTGGAGCTCGAATCGGGGGTCAACGGCGAGGTGCGCGAGATCAACATCCGCAGCACGCTGATCACGACCAACGACAACATCGACATCCTGGTGCCGAATTCCGAGTTCGTGAACGGGCGGGTCACGAACTGGACCCTGCGCGAGGCCTTCCGCCGCCTGCGCGTGCCGTTCGGCGTCGCCTACGGCACGGACAAGGACCTCGTGAAGAAGGCCGCCCTCGAGGCGGCAGAGGGAGTTCCGTTCACGCTCAAGAACTCGCCGGGCCGCGAGCCCAAGGTGTGGCTCACCGGCTTCGGTGACTCCAGTCTCGACTTCGAGCTGGTGGTGTGGCTCACCACCGACGCGGTGAAGCGCCCGTCGGCGGTGCAGGCGGCCTACACCTGGGAACTGGAATCCGCGCTCGCGCGCCACGGCATCGAGATCCCGTTCCCGCAGCGCGACCTGCACCTGCGCAGCGGCTTCGGGGGCGACGGCGCGGGCGCCCTGCCGCCCGTGGCCGCCGGCGACACGACGGCGGGCGGGCCCGGATGAGGGCGCGGGCTACAATCGGCGCAGCGCCGCCGGTGACGAGAGCCGCGGGCGACTGACCAGGGGGAACACGGACCGTCGTGCAGAACCGCGAAGCGTCGCCGCGCCGCAGCCGGCTCTGGCGGATCCTCCACCTCAAGCTCGTGATCCCGCTGCGCCGGTCGCGCCACCCGCCGGAGTACACCGCGCGCGGCGTCGCGGTGGGGCTGCTGGTCGCGCTCACCCCGACGGTGGGCGTCCAGATGCCGATCGTGTTCCTCGTCTGGCTGGCGATGCGCAAGCTCAGGCCCGCGTGGGATTTCCACCTGGTCGTCGCGCTCGCGTGGACCTGGGTGACGAACGTCGCGACCGCGCCCCCGTTGTACTACCTGTACATCGTCTCCGGGCGCATGCTGCTCGGGCGCTGGGACGACCTTCAGGGCTACGCGCAGTTCAGCGAGCGCCTCGCGCAGACGCTGCCGACGGACGCCGGCTGGCTGGAAGCCGCCTGGCTCTACGTCGTGAACCTGTTCCGGGTGTTCGGGGAGCCGATGTTCGTGGGCTGCGTGCCGTGGATGGTGCTCGGCACGTGGGCCGGCTACGTGTGGAGCCTCGGCCTGCTGCGCGGCCTCGCGAGGTCGCGCGCGCGCCGCGCGGCGAAGCGCCAGGCGAGACGGCGCGCGGGCTGAGCGCGCCGCCCGTTCGCCGCTACTCGACGGTGACGGACTTCGCGAGATTGCGGGGACGGTCCACGTCGGTGCCCTTGAGCACCGCGACGTGGTACGCGAGGAGCTGCAGCGGGATGGTGTAGACGATGGGCGTCACGTTGGGCCCCGTGTCGCCGATCTCCATCACGTGCACGTTCTCGCCCGGCGAGACGCCCGCCTCGTGATCCGCGAACACGTACAGCTCGCCGCCGCGGGCGCGCACCTCCTCCATGTTCGCTTTCAGCTTCTCCAGCAGCCCGTCGTTGGGCGCAACCACCACCACCGGCATGTCGGCGTCGACCAGCGCCAGGGGACCGTGCTTGAGCTCCCCGGCCGGATAGGCCTCGGCGTGGATGTAGGAGATCTCCTTCAGCTTCAGCGCACCTTCCATGGCCACCGGGTACTGCACGCCGCGCCCGAGGAACAACGCGTGGTGCTTGTCCGCGAAGCGTCCCGCGAGGATCGTGATGTGGTCGTCCAGCTCCAGCACCCGCTCGCAGGTGTGCGGCAACGAACGCAGCTGCTCCACGATGCGCGCTTCGGTCTGCGCGGACATCCCGTGACGGCGTCCCAGCACGCACACCAGCATCAGCAGCGCGGTGAGCTGGGTGGTGAAGGCCTTGGTGGACGCGACGCCGATCTCCGGGCCCGCGCGCGTCATCAGCACCAGATCCGATTCCCGCACCAGCGAGCTTTCCGGCGCGTTGACGATGCCCAGCGCCGGCCCGAAGCCGATCTCCCGCGCGAAGCGCAGCGCCGCGAGGGTGTCCGCGGTCTCGCCCGACTGCGAGATCGTGACGACCAGCGCGTCCGGATCCGGCACCGGGTGGCGGTACCGGAACTCGCTCGCGATCTCCACCCGGCATGGGATCCGGGCCAGGCCTTCGAACCAGTTCCGCGCGACGCAGCCGGCGTGGAAGCTGGTCCCGCACGCGAGGATCTGCACCGACTTCACGCGGTCGAAGATCGCCGCGGCCGCCGGCCCGAACGCACTCTCGAGCACGCTGCTGGTACCGAGCCGGTCCTCCAGCGTGCTCGCGATGGCCTCCGGCTGCTCGTAGATCTCCTTGAGCATGTAGTGGCGGAACTCGCCGCGCTCCACCGCATCCGCGGTGAGCTCGCTGACCGTGACCGGGCGCTCCACCGGCTCGCCATCGGCGCCGGTCATGCGGATGCCGTCGCGACGCACTTCCGCCACGTCGCCCTGCTCCAGGATCACGAACTGCTGGGTCACCGGGATCAACGCCGCGACGTCGGATGCGAGAAAGTTCTCGCCGATGCCGACGCCGATCACCAGCGGGCTGCCCATGCGCGCGGCCACCAGGCGGTCCGGCGATCGCACGTCCATCACCGCGATGGCGTAGGCGCCCTCGAGCTCGCCCACCGCCCGGCGCACCGCCGCGACGAGCTCGTCGCCTGCGCGCAGGTTGCGCAGCACCAGGTTCGCGATCACCTCGGTGTCGGTGTCGGAGGTGAAGGTGTAGTCCTCCTCCTTCAGCCGCTCGCGCAGCGCCGCGAAGTTCTCGATGATGCCGTTGTGCACCACCGCCACCGTCTCCCCCGCGACGTGCGGGTGGGCGTTTCCCTCCGACGGCACGCCGTGAGTGGCCCAGCGGGTGTGCGCGATACCGATGTGGCCGCTCCGGGGCTCGCGGGCCAGCATCCCCTCGAGCTCCACCACCTTGCCGACGGCCCGCGCCCGCGACAGGCTGCCGGCCTCGTCCACCAGCGCCACGCCGGCAGAGTCGTAGCCGCGATACTCCAGCCGCTTCAGCCCCTCGACGAGGATGGGGGTCACGTTGCGTTCGGCGATGGCGCCAACGATTCCGCACATGGGCGATGGTCTCCGGCAGGAAAACGATAGTGAGGACACGCGGCCGACCCCGTGATCCCGGGCGACGGGCCGCGAGCAGTCCGCTCCAGGCGAGTCTATGGGACTCCCGCGCACCGCGCATCGGGCGGCTGCCCGGTTGCGACCGCGGTCACGCTCGCGGCACGGCCCCGGTGCGGCCGGTCACTCCGGCTTCGGCGTCTTGCGGGGCCGCCGCCACCCGGGCACCGTGCTCTGCCGCGACCGGCTGACGGTCAGCTGGCCCTCGGGCGCGTCCTTCGAGATGGTCGACCCGGCGCCGATCGTCGCGTCGGCGTGCACGGTGACTGGCGCCACCAGCTCGACCCCGGAGCCGATGAAGGCGCGGTCCCCGATCACCGTGCGGTGCTTGCCGGCGCCGTCGTAGTTGCAGGTGATCGTGCCCGCGCCCACGTTGACGTCGCGGCCGATGTCGGCGTCGCCCAGGTAGGTCAGGTGATTGGCCTTGGATCCCGGCCCCAGGGAGGCGTTCTTGACCTCCACGAAGTTGCCCACGTGCACGCCTTCGGCCAGGCGGGTGCCCGGGCGCAGCCGCGCGAACGGGCCGACCCGCGCGCCGGGCCCCACGTCGGCGCCGTCGACCAGGCTGTTGGCGAGGATCTCCGCGCCGGCGCCGATGGTGCAGTCGCGGAGCACCGCGTTCGGGCCCACGCGCGCGCCGTCGCCCAGGCTCACCTCTCCTTCCAGCACGACGTTCACGTCCAGCCAGACGTCCGCGCCCACGCGCACGCGTCCGCGCACGTCGACGCGCGCGGGGTCGGCAAGCGACGCGCCGTCGCGCATCAGGCGCTCGGCCTCGCGCCGCTGGTACAGGCGCTCCACGTCCGCGAGCTGCACGCGATCGTTGACCCCGAGCACCTCCTCCGGGCGCCCGGCCGCGACCGCCGCCACGGCCACGCCGTCAGCGACCGCCTTCGCGACGACGTCGGTGAGATACAGCTCGCCCTGCGCGTTGTCCCGGTCCAGCGCGGCGAGCCAGCGGCGCAGCGCGCGCGCTGCCCCCGCGAGGATGCCGGTGTTGCCCTCGCGGATCTCCAGCTCCTCGGCGCTCGCGTCGCGGTGCTCCACGATGCGCGTCACGCTGCCGTCCGCCGCGCGCACGATGCGCCCGTAACCGCTCGGATCGTCGAGCATCACGGTCACCAGCGCGAGGCCGCCGCCGCCGGCCGCATCCACCGCGGCGCGCGCGGTCTCCGGGCGCAGCAGCGGCACGTCGCCGCACAGCACCAGCACCGTCGCGTCGTCCGGCACGCCGGGCATCGCCTGCTCGACCGCATGGCCGGTGCCGAGCTGCCGGTCCTGCTCCACCCACGTGAGCGCGCGCCCGCCCAGCGCCGCGCGCACCTGCTCGCCGCCGTGCCCGTGCACCACGTGGATGCCGGCGGGGGCGAGCTGCTCGGCGGTATCGATGACGTGCGCGAGCATCGGCCTGCCCGCCACCGGGTGCAGCACCTTCGGCAGGGCCGAGCGCATGCGCTTGCCCTGCCCGGCCGCGAGGACGATCACGTGCAGCTCACTCATGGGACTGTCCATCGGAGCGCGCGCGGTCCGCGGGCCACCGTCAGGACGTGCGACGGCACTCCGGCGGCGACGGGACGCCCGCTAGCGTCCGCCGCGCTGGCGCAGCTTGCGCAGCGCCGCGAGCTGCGCCGCCGCCTGCACCAGCTCCGCCCGTGCGCGCGCCTCATCCATGTCGGCCTGCCGGTCGGCGAGCGCGCGCTCGGCCTCTTCCTTCGCCTTCAACGCGGCCTCCTCGTCGATGTCCTCGGCGCGCAGCGCCGTGTCCGACAGGATGGTGACCACGTGAGGCTGCACCTCCAGCATGCCGCCGGAGACGTAGATGATCTCCTCCTCGCCCTCCGGCGTGCGCACCCGCACGTCGCCGGCGTTCAGCGGCGTGAGCAGAGGCGTGTGCCGCGGCGCGATGCCCACCTCGCCCTGGGCGGCCGGCGCGAAGACCATCGTGGCCTCGCCGGAGAACAGCTCGCGCTCGGCGCTCACGATGTCCACGTGGATGGTGTTGGCCATGCTTCAGTCCGCTGCTCGTTGTACCGGGTCGGGGGTCAGTTCCGCGTCCGTACGCGGCTCAGAGCGTCTTCGCCTTCTCGCGCACCTCGTCGATGCTGCCCACCATGTAGAAGGCCTGTTCCGGGAACTCGTCCATCTCGCCGTCGACGATGGCGCGGAAGCCCGCGATGGTGTCCTTCAGCGCGACGTACTTGCCGGTGGCGCCGGTGAACGCCTCGGCCACGAAGAAGGGCTGCGACAGGAAGCGCTGGATCTTCCGCGCGCGGGCCACCACCAGCTTGTCCTCGTCCGACAGCTCGTCCATGCCGAGGATCGCGATGATGTCGCGCAGCTCCTTGTAGCGCTGCAGGATGCCCTGCACCTGGCGCGTGGTCTCGTAGTGGTCGGGCCCCACGACCAGCGGGTCGAGCTGGCGCGACGTGGAGTCCAGCGGGTCCACAGCCGGGTAGATGCCCAGCTCCGCGATCTGTCGCGACAGCACCAGCGTCGCGTCGAGGTGGGCGAAGGTGGTCGCGGGCGACGGGTCGGTCAGGTCGTCCGCCGGCACGTACACCGCCTGGATGGACGTGATGGAGCCGGTCTTGGTCGAGGTGATGCGCTCCTGGAGCACGCCCATCTCCTCGGCCAGGGTCGGCTGGTAGCCCACCGCCGAAGGCATGCGCCCGAGCAGCGCCGAGACCTCGGTGCCCGCCAGCGTGTAGCGGTAGATGTTGTCCACGAAGAACAGCACGTCGCGGCCTTCCTCGCGGAAGTACTCCGCCATCGTGAGCCCGGTGAGCGCGACCCGCAGGCGGTTGCCCGGCGGCTCGTTCATCTGTCCGTACACCAGGGCCACCTTGTCGAGCACGCCCGAGTCGGTCATCTCGTGGTAGAAGTCGTTGCCCTCGCGTGTGCGCTCGCCGACCCCGGCGAACACCGAGAAGCCGCTGTGCTCGGTCGCGATGTTGCGGATGAGCTCCATCAGCGTGACCGTCTTGCCGACGCCCGCGCCGCCGAACAGCCCCACCTTGCCGCCCTTGTTGAACGGGCAGATCAGGTCGATGACCTTGATGCCCGTCTCCAGGATCTCCACCTCGGTGGCCTGGTCGACGTAGCTGGGCGCCTTGCGGTGGATCGGCCAGAGTTCCTCCGAGCCCACGTCACCCTTGCCGTCGATGGGCGTGCCCAGCACGTCCATGATGCGGCCAAGCGTCTTCGGCCCCACCGGAACGGATACCGGCTGACCGGTGTTGTCGACGCCGACACCGCGCTGCAGCCCGTCCGTCGAGCCCATCGCGATGGTGCGCACCACGCCGTCGCCGATCTGCTGCTGCACCTCGAGGGTGAGACCGTTCTCGACGTGCAGCGCGTCGTACACCTTGGGCACGGAGTCGCGGGGGAACTCCACGTCCACCACCGCGCCGATGATTTCTACGATGCTTCCGGAGCTCATGGGCTGCGAAGACCTCTGTCGTTCAAGCGTTTGTTCGGATTCGGGAAGAGCGGCGTCAGACCGCGGCGGCACCGCCGACGATCTCGCTCAGCTCCTGTGTGATCGCGGCCTGGCGCGCCTTGTTGTAGGCCAGCTCCAGCTCGTCGATCAGGTTGCTCGCGTTGTCGGAGGCCGCCTTCATCGCGACCATGCGCGCGGCCTGCTCCGACGCGATGTTCTCCACCACTCCCTGGTAGACGAGCGACTCCACGTAGCGCAGAAGCAACGCGTCGAGCACTTCCTTGGACTCCGGCTCGTAGATGTAGTCCCAGTGGTGGGCCACCTCCTGGTCCTCGTCGGGCTCGCGCGGCAGCAGCTGCTCGCACACCGGCGACTGGGTCATCGAATTGACGAACCGGTTGTAGCAGAAGTAGAGCCGGTCGATGCGACCCTCTTCATAGGCGTCCAGCATCACCTTCAGCGTGCCGATCAGCTGATCGATGCCGGGCGCGTCGCCCACGTGCGTGACCTGCGCCACGAGGTTCACGCCGAAGCGGCGCAGCCACGACGAGCCCTTCTGGCCGATCGCGCAGAAATCCATCTCGACGTCGTTCGCGCGCTGCTTGTCGATCTCGCGCAGCAGCATGCGGAACAGGTTCGCATTGAGCCCGCCGCACAGCCCGCGGTCGGTGCTCACGACGAGGTAGCCGACACGCTTGACGGGACGCTCGGTGAGGAACGGGTGCTCGTACTCGAGCTTGGCGGCGCGCACGTGCTGGATCACGCTGCGGATCCTGTCCGCGTATGGACGCGCCTCGCTCATGCGGTCCTGCGCCTTGCGCATCTTGCTTGCCGCGACCATCTCCATCGCGCCGGTGATCTTGCGCGTGTTCTGGACGCTGCGGATCTTGGTGCGGATTTCCCTGCCACCGGCCATCGATCAATCCTCCCGCGTCGCGGACATCGCACGGGGACGCGCCCCGTGCCGTGGCGTCCCGCCCACCGTCACCACGTGTGGTTGGCCTTGAAGTCCTCGATCGCCGACTTCAGCTTGCTCTCGACCTCGTCGTTCAGCTGCGGATCGTCGTTGATCGACTTCATGAAGTCGGCCTGGTCGGAGCTCATGTACGCCTGCAGCGCGGCCTCGAAATCGCCCACCTTCTCGAGGTCGACGTCGTCGATGTATCCGCGGTCCACCGCGAACAGCGAGACGGCCTGCTGCGCGACGCTCATCGGCGCGTACTGCTTCTGCTTCATGAGCTCCGTCACGCGCTGGCCGCGCTGGAGCTGGCGCCGCGTGGCCTCGTCGAGGTCGGACGCGAACTGCGAGAAGGCCGCGAGCTCGCGGTACTGCGCCAGCGCGAGGCGCACGCCGCCGCCGAGCTTCTTGACGATCGGCGTCTGCGCAGCGCCGCCCACGCGGGACACCGAGAGGCCGGCGTTGATGGCCGGGCGGATGTTCGCGTTGAAGAGGTCCGACTCGAGGAAGATCTGGCCGTCGGTGATGGAGATCACGTTGGTCGGCACGAAGGCCGACACGTCGCCGGCCTGGGTCTCGATGATCGGCAGCGCCGTCAGCGAGCCGGTCTTGCCCTTCACCTTGCCGCCGGTCAGCTCCTCCACGTAGTCCGCGTTGATGCGCGCCGCGCGCTCGAGCAGGCGCGAGTGCAGGTAGAACACGTCGCCGGGATACGCCTCGCGGCCCGGCGGGCGGCGCAGCAGCAGCGACACCTGGCGGTAGGCCCAGGCCTGCTTGGTGAGGTCGTCATAGACGATCAGGGCGTCCTCGCCGCGATCGCGGAAGTACTCGCCCATCGTGCAGCCCGCGTACGGCGCGATGAACTGCAGCGCCGCGGACTCCGAAGCGCTCGCGGCGACCACGATGGTGTGATCCATCGCGCCGTGCTCCTCGAGCTTGCGCACCACGCCGGCGATGGACGACGCCTTCTGGCCGATGGCCACGTAGATGCACTTAACCCCGGTGCCCTTCTGGTTGATGATCGCGTCGATGGCCACCGCCGTCTTGCCGGTCTGGCGGTCACCGATGATCAGCTCGCGCTGGCCGCGGCCGATGGGCACCATCGCGTCGATGGCCTTGAGCCCGGTCTGCACCGGCTGCGACACGGACTGGCGCGTGATCACGCCCGGCGCCACCTTCTCGATCGGCGACGTGCCGTCGTTCTCCACCTCGCCCTTGCCGTCGATGGGCTCGCCGAGCGAGTTGACCACGCGGCCGAGCAGCCCGGGGCCGACCGGCACCTCGAGGATGCGGCCCGTGCACTTCACGGTGTCGCCCTCCGAGATATGACCGTAGTCACCCATGATCACCGCGCCCACCGAGTCGCGCTCGAGGTTCAGCGCGAGACCGAAGGTGCCGCCCGGGAACTCGATCATCTCGCCCTGCATGACCTCGGACAGGCCGTGGATGCGCGCGATGCCGTCGGTGAGCGTCACCACCGAGCCTTCGGTGCGCGCTTCCACGCCGACGTCAAAGTTCTGGATCTTCTTCTTGATGAGATCGCTGACTTCCGTTGCAGTGAGTGCCATTGCTTCCAGTTCCTGTGCTTTGTGCCGACGCCGTCAGGCGACGGATTGAGCGAGTTGTGCGAGCTGCCCGCGCAGCGAGCCGTCGATGACCATGTCGCCGGAGCGGATGACGAGGCCGCCGATGAGCTCCGGGTCCACGTCCACCGACAGGTCCACCTTGGTGCCGAGGCGCTTCGTCATCGCCACGGTGATCGCGTTCTCCTCGGCCGCGGTCAGCTTGTAGGCAGACGTGACCTTCACGTCGCTGCGCTTCTCCGAGCGGGCGCGCTCCGATTCGAACGCGGCCGCGATGTCGCGCACCATCCCCAGGCGCCGGTTCTCGGCGAGGATGCGCACGAAGTTGCGCCCGGTGTCGGAGAGCGCGTCGCCGCACACGTCGATCACGAGCTCGGCGAGCTGATCGCGCCGGACCTTCGGGTTGGCCACCAGCCCCGTCACGGTCGGGTCGCCCACGACGGTGACGATCAGCGCCAGCATCTGCGACCAGCGCCCGGTGTCGCCCTCTTCCTGCGCCTGCCGGTACGCCGCGATGGCGTACGGACGGGCCGTCTTGGTGTTCGATTCCATGCGTCTTCCGCGGGCTCGGGGCGCTACAGCTCGGCAGCGAGCTTCTCGAGAGACTCGCTGTGGGCCTTGGCATCGACCTCGCGACGCAGGATCTGCTCCGCGCCGCGCACCGCGAGCACCGCGACCTCGCGGCGCAGGTCCTCGCGGGCCTGGTTCCGCTCCTGCTCCACCTGCGCGCGCGCCGCCGTCACGATGCGCTCGGCCTCCTCGCGCGCCTGCGACTTCGCCTGCTCGACGATGTCGTCACCACGCTTCTGCGCCTGCGTCACGAACTCCTGTGCCTTCTCGCGCCCTTCCTGCAGCATCTCGGCGGACTTCGACTCCGCCTGCTCCAGGTCACGCTGCGCCTTCTCCGCGGCCGCCAGTCCGTCCGCGATCTTCGCCTCGCGCTTCGCCAGCGCGTCGATGATCGGCGGCCACACGTAGCGCATGCAGAACCAGACGAAGATCGCGAAGGCGATCGCCTGCCCCAGGATCGTCAGATTCAGATTCACCGGTTCACCCCCAGCGGGTTGCCTGTGCCTGCCGTAACGACGTCACGAATGACGCGCAGGCTCAGCCCACCTGACCCAGGAAGGGGTTCGCGAACATCAGGAACGCGGCGAACGCGATCGCGATGATCGGCACGGCGTCGGTCAGACCCAGCATCAGGAACATGCGGGTCTGCAGCATCGGGCCGAGCTCCGGCTGGCGTGCGACGCCCTCCAGGAACTTGCTGCCCAGGATGCCGATACCGATGGCGGCACCGAGTGCGCCCAGCCCGATCATGAGACCGGCGGCGAGGGCGGAGAAGCTGACGACGGATTCCATGGTTGCCTCCTCAGAGCAAAGATGACGTCGAAACGGGAACTAGGGATTCGCGAGCGCTGGCTCAGTGATGCTCGTGAGCCATGCTCAGGTAGACGATGGTCAGCATCATGAAGATGTACGCCTGAAGCGTGATGACCAGGATGTGGAAGATCGCCCACGGCACCGACAGGGTCCACTGCAGGTAGAACGGCAGCAGACCCGCGATCAGGATGAAGATGAGCTCGCCCGCGAACAGGTTGCCGAACAGGCGCAGCGAGTGCGAGAGCGGCTTCGCGACCAGCGACACCAGCTCGAGCGGCAGGTTCACGAAGAACAGCTTCGGGCCGAACGGCTGGAACGCGAGCTCGCCGATGAAGCCGCCGATGCCCTTCACCTTGATGCTGTAGAAGATGACCAGGAAGAACACCGACAGGGACAGCCCGAAGGTGACGTTCACGTCCGTGGTGGGCACCACCTTCATGTACTCCACGCCCATCGCGTGGAAGATCACGGGGATGAAGTCCACCGGCACGAGGTCCATCAGGTTCATCAGGAAGATCCAGACGAACAGGGTCAGCGCCAGCGGCGCGATCAGCGCATTCTTGCCGTGGAAGGTGTCCTTGACGCTGGTGTCCACGAACTCCACCAGCACCTCGACGCACTGCTGCCAGCGCCCGGGGCGCTCCACCGACATGTTCCGCGCGACCTTGCGAAACGACCAGATGAACAGCGCGCCGAGCACGATGGACCAGCCCATGCTGTCGAGGTTGATCGCCCAGAAACCCATCTCCTGCGCCTCTTTGGCGGAGTGGGCGATGCCCCAGCTGCCGTCGGGATGACGCCCGAAGGTGAGGTTCTGGATGTGATGCGCGATGTATTCCGCGGGGGTGCCTGCCGCCATGGGGTCGCTGTTCTCCGGGTATCCCTCGTACCGCCGCCCGGCCGTGGCCCGGGTGCCGCCTCGTCAATCAGTCGCCCGCCGCGCGGGCCCTCGACCGGTGCCTGCCCGGCACCGGCATCAGGAGTGCGAACCACTGCACCACCACGGTGCCCAGGTAGCCCCCCAGCAGCCAGCCCACGCTCACGTCGAGCATCACCATCGCCACCGCGAGCATCGACGCCGCGAAGGCGATCTTCACCGCCTCCCCGGAGTAGATCGCCCGCAGGAGCCGATCCGGCGCGGCGTCCGCCGCGAGGCTGAACATCTTCAGGGCGAGGAAGAAATTGGGCACCGCGCCACACAGCGTTCCGGTCAACGCCGAGTATGCCGCGCGCCAGTCTCCCCCCGCCGCGAGTGCTCCGCAGAACACCGCCCCCGTGACGATCTGGGCAGCCACCACCGCGAACACGGAGATCCGGGCGGTCGTTATCGCATGCGCGTGCGGCGCGCGTCGCTCCGGGCGGGCCTGTTCAGCCCCGCTCCCGGCTCGCGCTCCGCCGTCCGCGCGGCTACCCATTGCTCGCCGCACCGGCGCCCGGCACGCCCACACAGGCTGCCGGAGCGCTCGACGCAAGGCTCTCAAAGAGCCAGCTACACAACCGGTCCAGTATAGCTTCCGGACTCCGCGGCCAGCAACCGCGCCGGCACCCGATCACGACGGACGCAGGTGCGCGAGGATGCCGTCCAGCTCGTCCAGGGACGTGTAGTGGATCACGAGGGCGCCTCGCCCGCGGGCGCGCTGGCGCACCTCCACCCGCGCTCCCAGCTGCTCCTTGAGCTCGCGCTCCAGGCGCTGCACGTCCGCGTCGCGGGCCGGCGGCGGACGGCGGGCGGGGGCGCCCGACAGCATGCGCTTGACCAGCGCCTCGGTCTCCCGGGCGCTGAGTCCGCGCGACACCACCTCGCGCGCCGCCTGGCTCTGCCGCGACCGCGGCAGCGCCAGCAGCGCCCGCGCGTGGCCCATGTCCAGCGCCCCCGTCTCCACGAGGCCGCGCACGTCCTCTTCCAGCTCCAGCAGGCGCAGGATGTTGCTCACCGCCGCACGCGAGCGGCCGACGGCCTCCGCGGCGCGCGCGTGGGTCAGGCCGAACTCCTCGATCAGCCGCGAAAGGGCCCGCGCCTCCTCGATCGCGTTCAGGTTCTCGCGCTGGATGTTCTCGATGAGGGCCATGGCCAGCGCGGCCTCGTCGCCCACCTCGCGCACCAGCGCGGGCACCTCGCCGAGGCCCGCCGCCTGCGCGGCGCGCCAGCGCCGCTCGCCGGCGATCAGCTCGTAGCGCCCGCCGGGCAGCGGGCGCACGACCACGGGCTGCAGCACGCCCTGCTCGCGGATCGAGTCGGCGAGGCTCTGCAGCGCCTCGGGGTCGATGGACAGCCGCGGCTGGTAGCGCCCGCGCTCCACGAGGTCCACCGGCAGCTGGCGGAGCTCCCCCGCCGGCACGCCCGCGTCCTCCGCGTCCGCCTGAACGCCGCTCAGCAGCGCGTCCAGCCCCCGCCCCAGTCCTCTACGCTTCGCCATGGCGTTCCCGCGCTGTCGTCGTCCCGGGATGCCCGGTCGCGTGCACCGGGGCGGGCGGGCGGGCGCGCCGGGTCACTGCGCCGCCTTCAGGTGCGCCCCGTCGCGGCGCAGAATCTCGCCGGCCAGCGCCAGATAGGCCAGCGCACCGCTCGAGTTCTTGTCGTACAGCAGCGCCGGCAGGCCGTGGCTGGGCGCCTCGGCGAGGCGCACGTTGCGCGGCACGACGGTGCTGTAGACCTTGTTGCCGAAGTGGCGCGTGAGCTGCTGCGAGACCTGGGTCGACAGGTTGTTGCGGGCGTCGAACATGGTGCGCAGCAGCCCGTCCACCTTCAGCCTCGGGTTCAGCACCTTGCGAATCTTCTCGACCGTGTCCAGCAGCGCCGTCAGCCCCTCCAGCGCGTAGTACTCGCACTGCATCGGCACCATCACCGAGTCTGCCGCGGTCAGCGCGTTCACGGTGAGCATGCTGAGCGCCGGCGGACAGTCGATGATCACGTAGTCGTAGCGCTCGCGCACCGGCTCCAGCGCGTTGCGCAGCCGGAGCTCGCGCCCCAGCTCCTCCAGCAGCGCGACCTCGGCCCCGGTGAGGTCGCTGTTGCTGGGCACCAGGTCGTAGCGGCTGTGCTCCACCGTGACCACGACCTCGTCGAGCGGCGCCTCGTCCATCAGCAGGTCGAACGCGGAGCGGGTCACCGAGCTCTTGTCGACCCCGCTGCCCATGGTCGCGTTGCCCTGCGGATCCAGGTCCACCAGCAGGACGCGGCGCTTCATCGCCGCGAAGGACGCGCCTAGATTGATGGCGGTGGTGGTCTTGCCCACCCCACCTTTCTGGTTCGCGACGGCGATGATCTTGGACATTGGAGGGACGCTGAAGGCGGTGCTGCGCGCCGGCTCCGGCCGGGCTGCGCTGAGGCGCGAGCATAAAACGCGGGCGCGCCGCGGGCCAGCGCCGCGGCGTCACGCGCTCGCTTCGAGCACCCCGAGGTGGCGCTCGGCGGCGAGCCCGGGCACGCGCAGCGCAACCACCTCCAGGCGGTGCCCCGGCGGCGCGGCGGGCGCCTCGGCAGGGGCACGGCCCAGCATCGCGAGCAGCCGCCCGCCGGGCGCGAGCAGCCCCGGCGCCGCGGCCAGCAGCCGCGGCAGCGGCAGGCTCGCGCGGGCGATCACGGTGTCGAAGCGCCGCGCCGGGTCCAGCTCCTCGAGCCGCGCGCGGACCACCTCCACGCGCGCGAGCCCGAGCCGCTCGCGCGCGTGGAGCAGGAATCGGGTGCGCTTGAGGGCGGCGTCCAGCAGGGTCACCTCGAGCTGCGGGCACGCGATGGCCAGCACGAGCCCCGGCAGCCCGGCACCGCTTCCGACGTCGAGCACGCGCGGGCCGCGCACCCGGGACGCCACCGCGAGGCAGTCCAGCAGGTGGCGCGTGACCATCTCGGCCGGGTCGCGCACGGCGGTCAGGTTGACGCGGCGGTTCCAGTGCGCGAGGAGTTCCAGGTAGTCGAGCAGACGCTGCCGCGCGGCCGCGTCCAGCGCGACGTGCAGCGCCTGCGCCCCCGTCGCGAGGCTCTGCTCCAGCGCGTCGCGCCCGGCGATGCGCGGCGCGCCCGCGGGCTTCTCAGGCGGCGCCAACCGCGCGGCGCTTCTTGAGGTGAACCAGCAGCAACGACACCGCCGCCGGCGTCACCCCGGAGATGCGCGACGCCTGTCCCACGGTGCGTGGCCGGTGGCGCTCCAGCTTCTCGCGCACCTCGGTGCTCAGGCCGCGCACTCCGGCATAGTCCAGGTCCCCGGGCAGCGCCGCCTGCTCCTGGCTCCGCAGCCGCTCGACCTCGCGCTGCTGGCGCTGCAGGTAGCCGTGGTAGCGGGCCTGCACCTCCACCTGCGCCGCGACCTCCGGGTCCGCGACCGCCGGGCCGAGGCCCGGCAGCGCCGTCAGCGTCGCGTAGTCCACCCCGGGGCGGCGCAGCAGCGACAGCGCGACCTCGGCCCGCGCCAGCGGTGTCCCGGTGCGCTCGGCCAGCGCGACCGCGGCGGCGTCGCCCGGCGCGATCCTGAGCGATTCGAGCCGTTCCTGCTCGCGCGCCACGGCGTCACGGCGGGCCGCGAAGCGCGCCCAGCGTGCGTCGTCCACCAGCCCCAGACGCCGTCCGGTCTCGGTGAGGCGGAGATCCGCGTTGTCCTCGCGCAGGGTCAGGCGGTACTCGGCGCGGCTGGTGAACATGCGGTACGGCTCCGACGTCCCGAGCGTGACCAGGTCGTCGATCAGCACCCCGATGTACGCCTCGTCGCGGCGCGGCCACCACGGCGGCTCTCCGCGAACGCTGCGCGCCGCGTTGAGGCCTGCGACCAGCCCCTGGGCGGCCGCCTCCTCGTAGCCCGTGGTGCCGTTGATCTGGCCGGCCAGGAACAGTCCGGGCAGATGCCGGCTGGCGAGCTCCGGCCCGAGATCGCGGGGATCGAAGAAGTCGTACTCGATCGCGTAGCCGGGCCGGGTGATGCGCGCCCGTTCCAGGCCCTCGATGCTGCGCACCAGCGCGCACTGCACGTCGAAGGGCAGGCTGGTGGAGATGCCGTTGGGATATACCTCGTCGGTGTCCAGCCCCTCCGGCTCGAGGAACACCGAATGCCCGTCGCGCTCTCCGAAGCGCACCACCTTGTCCTCCACCGACGGGCAGTAGCGCGGCCCGGTGCCCTCGATGGCGCCGCCGTACAGCGGCGAGCGATGCAGCGCTGCACGGATGATGTCGTGGGTGCGCGGGTTCGTGCGGGTGACGTGGCACGGACGCTGCGCCGGGCGCTCGCCGGGCTCGCCGAGGAACGAGAAACGCGGCGGCGGCGCATCACCGTGCTGCACCGCGAGGCGCGCCCAGTCGACGGACGCGCCGTCCAGGCGCGGCGGCGTGCCGGTCTTCAGCCGGCCCGTCGACGGCGCGAGCTCGCGCAGCCGCGCCGCGAGCGTGGTCGCGGCGCCCTCGCCGGCGCGGCCACCGGGGCTGCTCGCGTCGCCCACGTGCATGCGTCCCGCGAGGAAGGTACCCACGGTGAGCACCACGGCCCGGGCGCGCAGGCGCAGGCCCATCGCGGTCACGACGCCGGCGACCCGACCGCCTTCCAGCAGCAGGTCGTCCACTGACTGCTGGAACAGATCCAGCCCCGGCTGACGCTCCAGCGCGCGGCGCACGAACGCGCGGTAGCGCTGGCGGTCGATCTGGGCGCGGGTCGCGCGCACCGCGGGCCCCTTGCGCGCGTTCAGCGTGCGGAACTGGATCCCGCAGTGATCCGCCGCGACCCCCATGAGGCCGCCCAGGGCGTCGATCTCGCGCACCAGGTGCCCCTTGCCGATGCCGCCGATCGCGGGGTTGCAGCTCATCTGGCCCAGGGTGTCGATGCTGTGCGTGAGCAGCAGGGTGCGCGCGCCGGTGCGCGCCGACGCGAGCGCCGCCTCGCTGCCGGCGTGCCCGCCCCCCACCACGATGACGTCGTAGTCCGTCGCGTCCATCCGGATGACCCTTTGCCCTGCCCTCGCGTGCCGGGCATCGACGCCACGCCGCCGTCCGTCCCCGGAGGCGGCGCACCCGATGCTCCGCGGGCACGCAAAAAGCTATACTCCCGCGCGCCTCCCGCCAGTGTAAATCCAGCCCACCGCGAGCACCCACACCGCATGGCCACCGACGGCGAACGCGACGTCGCCACCTTTCAGGGCTTGATCCTGGCGCTGCAGGACTACTGGGCCGGCCAGGGATGCCTGCTGCAGCAGCCCCTGGACATCCAGGTGGGCGCCGGCACCTTCCACCCCGCGACCTTCCTGCGCGCGGTGGGCCCGGAGCCGTGGAGCGCCGCGTACGTGCAGCCGTCGCGGCGGCCCACCGACGGGCGTTACGGCGAGAACCCGAACCGGCTGCAGCACTACTACCAGTTCCAGGTGGTCATCAAGCCGTCGCCGCTGAACTTCCAGGAGATGTACCTGGAGTCCCTGTACGCGCTGGGCATCGATCCGCTGGAGCACGACATCCGCTTCGTGGAGGACAACTGGGAGTCGCCCACTCTCGGCGCATGGGGACTCGGCTGGGAGGTGTGGCTGAACGGCATGGAGATCACCCAGTTCACGTACTTCCAGCAGGTCGGCGGGCTCGAGTGCCGGCCGGTGATGGGCGAGATCGCGTACGGCGTCGAGCGCATCGCGATGTACCTGCAGAAGGTGGACAGCGTGTACGACCTGGTGTGGTCGGACAGCCCCTTCGGCACCGTCACCTACGGCGACGTGTTCCTGCAGAACGAGCAGGAGATGTCGAAGTTCAACTTCGAGTGCGCCGACGTCGCGACGCTGTTCACGCAGTTCGACGCGGCGGAGGCGCAGTGCCTGGCGCTGACCGGACAGCAGCTTCCGCTGCCCGCCTACGAGCACGTGCTGGAGGCTTCACACCTGTTCAACCTGCTCGACGCGCGGGGCGCAATTTCGGTCACCGAGCGCCAGCGCTTCATCCTCCGCGTGCGCACCCTCGCCCGCGAGACCGCCCAGGCCTACCTCGCGCGGCGCGACGCGATGGGCTTCCCGCTGCTCGGGGAGATGGACGCGGGCGGCGCGACCGCCGGCATCGAGGTGGACGAGGATCTCGAGGCCGAAGATGGCTGAGGGGCGCGACCTGCTGCTCGAGATCGGCACCGAGGAGCTGCCGCCCGGCGCGCTGCGGCGCATGGCCGAGGCGCTCGCCGCCGAGCTCTCCGCGCGCCTCACGGCGCGCGGCCTCGAGCATGGCGAGGTGCAGTCCTTCGCGACCCCGCGGCGCATCGCGGCGCTGGTCGCGGGCGTCGCCGAGGCGCGCCCGGACCGCGAGGTGGAGCGTCGCGGCCCGATGGTGGCCGCCGCCTTCGACGCGGACGGCACCCCCACGCGCGCGGCGGAGGGCTTCGCACGCTCGTGCGGCGTGCCGGTGGAGCACCTGCAGCGCACGACCACGGACAAGGGCGAGCAGCTCGTGCTCCGCACCACCGAGGTGGGCGAGGCCACCACCTCGCTGCTGCCGGCGCTCGCGGAGGAGGCGATCGCCCGCATCCCGATGCCGCGGCGCATGCGCTGGGCGGACCTGGACGTGGAGTTCTCGCGCCCGGTGCACTGGGTGGTGCTGCTGTTCGGCGACGAGCCGGTGCAGACGGAGCTGCTGGGTGTCGTGGCTGGACGCACGACGCAGGGCCATCGCTTCCACAAGCCCGAGGGGATCCGCCTCGACGGCGCGGCCGACTACCCCACCGCGCTCTACGGCTCGGGACACGTGGTCGCCGATTTTCAGGCGCGACGGGAGATGGTTCGCGAGCAGGTCGAGGACGCGGCCCGCGCGCTGGGCGGCAACGCGGTGCTGGACGACGACCTGCTGGACGAGACCACTGCGCTGGTGGAATGGCCGGTCGCGGTCACCGGCGCGTTCGACCCGGGCTTCCTGCGACTGCCGGCGCCGGTGATCATGGCGGCGATGATGGGCCATCAGCGCTACTTCCCGGTGCGCGGCGAGGACGGCGCTCTGCTCGCGAACTTCATCACGATCAGCAACATCGAGAGCAAGCACCCCGACTCGGTTCGCGAGGGCAACGAGCGCGTGCTGCGCCCGCGTCTGGCCGACGCGGCGTTCTTCTTCGACATGGACCTCGAGCGCTCGCTGCAGGACCTGCAGGCGGGCCTCGCGGACGTGGTGTACCAGAAGCGGCTCGGCAGCATGGCGGACAAGGCGGAGCGGGTCGCCCACCTCGCCGGCATCGTGGCCATCGCGCTGGGGCTGGGACCCGAGGCCGTGAAGCTCGCGCGCCGCGCCGGCCAGCTCAGCAAGTGCGACCTGCTGACCGGAATGGTCGGGGAGTTCCCGGAGCTGCAGGGCGTGATGGGACGCGAGTACGCGGCGCGCGCGGGCGAGCCGGAAGCGGTGGCCGACGCGCTGGGCGAGACCTACATGCCGCGCTTCGCGGGCGACGACATCCCGCGCACCGACATCGGACGCGCAGTCGCGCTGGCCGACAAGCTGGACACCCTGACGGGGATCTTCGGCATCGGCCAGAAGCCGAGCGGGGAGAAGGATCCGTTCGCTCTCCGGCGCACCGCCCTCGGGGCGATGCGCGTCATCATCGAGGGCGAGCTGCAGCTCAACCTGCGCAAGCTCCTCGACGCGGCCGTGGACGCCTACGGTGAGCGCATCTCCGGGGACGCCGTGGCCGACGAGGTGCACGACTTCATGCTCGATCGCCTGCGCGCCTACTTTGCCGAGCGCGGCATCAGCGCGGAGGAGTTCGCCGCGGTGCAGGCGCGAAACCCCGCGCAGCCGCTGGACTTCGCGCGACGCCTCGATGCGGTGCACGCGTTCAGCCAGATGCCGGAGGCGGCAAGCCTCGCCGCAGCCAACAAGCGCATCCAGAACATCCTGCGCCAGGTCGACCACGCGGTGGCACCGCAGGTGAAGGACGACCTGTTCCGCGAGAACGCGGAATGGGACCTCGCGGCCAAGCTGGTCGGCCTCAAGCCGCGGGTGCAGTCGATGCTCAAGGGCGGCGACTACACCGGCGCGCTGACTGCGCTCGCGGGCCTCCGCGAGCCGGTGGACACCTTCTTCGAGCAGGTCAAGGTGATGGACGACGACGACGCGGTGCGCGACAACCGCCTCGCGCTGCTGAACGACATCCACGGCCTGTTCAGCGCGACCGCGGACATCTCACGGCTCTAGCGGGCTGTTGAAATTCGACATCCTGTCGAATTTCAACTCGCTTCGCGGAAGACGCGGTCTCCCGCTCGCTCCATGAATCGTTCACTTGCGTGATCGATTCATGCCGGCACATCCCTGTGCCGGACGCAGGCCGTCGAAAATCAACAGCCTGCCAAACAGCTGTTCCGAAACCTGCAACACGCACAGGCTCCGCTCGCGGGCTCCTTGCCGACTCCCCTCCCTGCCCCTCTCGCTCGTCACGAGAGTGCATCGACATGGCCGCGCAGCAAGCTCGAATTCGACAGGACGTCGGATTCGAACAGCCCGTCGGGACGACGCACGCCCGTCGGCGCCGTCAGTCGCCGACGCTCGCGCGCCCGCCGTCGGACGCCTGCACGGCGCGCGGCATCCAGCGCCGCAGGATCGCACCCAGCTCCTCGGGCAGGTAGGGCTTCGCGAGATAGTCGTCCATCCCGGCCCCGAGGCAGCGCTCGCGATCGACCTTGCTGCTGTTCGCCGTCATCGCGACGATCGGCGTGCGCGCGCGCCCGGTCTCGGCCTCGTGGCGCCTGATCGCCCGGGTGGCCTCGAAGCCGTCGCACTCCGGCATCCGGCAGTCCATCAGCACCAGGGCGTATCGCCCGTCGCGCACCGCTTCCCACGCCTCGCGGCCATTGCCGACGACCTGCACCGCGACGCCCAGCGCGCCCAGCATCTCGCTCGCGATGAACTGGCTCACCTCGTTGTCCTCCGCGACCAGCACCCGGGCGCCCGCGGGTGCGAGCCGCGCCGGCCGTGCGACAGGCAGCGGCGCGGGCGAAGCGGGACCGCTGACCCGCGCAGGCACCGCGCCCGACGGCCGGACGACGTCCGCGGCCGCCGGCGCCGCGTCCCGCGCGGCGCCGGCGGTAGCCTCCCCGGCCGCGGCCGGAGTCGAAGGCGCCTCCGGCAGCGCGAGCGTGAAGCCGAAGCACGAGCCGTGGCCGGGTTCGCTGTCGATCTCGAGCACACCGCCCATCAGTGCCACCAGCTCACGCGCGATGGCCAGCCCCAGCCCGGTGCCGCCGAACCGGCGCGTCGTGGTCTCGTCGGCCTGGCGGAAGGCCTCGAGGATGTGCGCCCGCGCACCGGCCTCGATGCCGATCCCCGTGTCCCAGACGTCGATGCGCACGCGCGGCGCGCCGTCGATGTCCGGAGCCGTAGACACCCGCAAACCGATACCGCCGCGCTCGGTGAACTTCACCGCGTTGCCGAGCAGGTTCGTGAGCACCTGGCGCAGGCGCGTCACGTCACCCAGCACTCGCGCCGGCACCTCCGGCGCGACGTCGCAGCTCACCGCCAGGCGCTTGCGATGCGCGTCGACGCTCACCGAGTCGCACAGCTCTCGGCACAGAGCGCGCAGGTCGAACGGCGCGTGCTCGAGCTGCATGCGGCCGGCCTCGATCTTCGCCATGTCCAGCACGCCGTTGATCAGGCCCGACAGCGAGCGCGCGGACGACGAGATGATGCCGGCGTAGCGCCGCTGCGCAGGGTCGAGATCCGTGGCGTCCAGCAGCGCCGCGGCGCCGACCACTCCGTTCAGAGGGGTGCGGATCTCGTGGCTCATGTTGGCCACGAAGCGCGACTTCGCACGCTCGGCATCCTCGGCGCGCTCCTTGGCCTCGATCAGCGCCTCGTGGTCGCGCTTCATCTTGCGCGCGAGCAGGTGCCCGTACACGGTGACGGCCAGCACCATGGCCAGGATCGCGCATGCGATCACCCACTCGAAGCGCCGCAGCCTCTCCGCCTCGGCCTGCTGCACCAGCAGCATCGCGCGCTGCTCTTCGCTGGCGTCGCGGATCAGGTCGCCGAAGGCGACGTTCACGTAGTAGTAGCGCGCGTCCATCGCGGCCATTCGCGAGCCCGCGCGTTCCGGCTCGCCGTTTCGGAAATGCGCGAAGATCTTCTCCGCCTCGGACACCATCGCCGACACGGCCTGGTCCGCGATCTCGAGGTCGATCGCGAGGTGGCGGCCCAGCGCCGAGTCAGACCGGCCCGCGAGATCCGCCCGCGCCTCCTCCACGCCGCGGCGGAAGGTCTCGATGGCGGCCTTCATCCGCGCCTGCTCCGCGGCCGGGTCCCGGCTCTCGAAGACGTTGTTGCCGGGGGCGTTCACGTCCGCGGCGCGCAGGCTGAGGTCGATGAAGCGATTCAGGCGCTCGGACCACTCGCGGTTCAGCACCACGGAGGACGAGTAGATGGCCATGGTCTCGTGCGACACCGCGAGCGAGAAGCACACCGCGACGATGTCGAACGCGGCCAGCGCGAAGTAGACCAGGTGCCAGCGGGGGCGCGACGCGCCGGCACGCCCGCGCACCGCATCGCGGTCCCCGGCGTGCGCGCCGGCCGACGTGTCGGAAGCTGTTCCTGGAGTCATCTCGCTCGGTCCCGGGCCGGCGCGCCGCGCCCGGCCATCGCCTGCGGGCCGTCGGGTGGAAGACTACCCCGAGGACCCGGAGGATTCCTGCCGACCGTCACATCTCCGCAAGCGCGAACGGATGTCGGCGGCCGCGGGCAGCCGGCCGCAAGAGGAAGCTACCGCCTTCAGGCGCGCACGGCCTTGTCCGGCGCCGATGCGTCGTGGAACTCCACGTGCCGCACGCCCGGCACGAAGTTCGCGAGCCCCTGGCGCCACACGGCTCCCGGCCAGCGCAGCTCCATCACGCCGCGCCGCGGCCAGTACACCGCCGTATACAGCGTCCCGTAGCCGCGCCGGTAGGCGCGGCTGAGCAGCGGCGCGCCCAGGAACGAATCGATGAACCCGTCCACCGTCTCGTCGTTGTCGGCGAAGCGTTCGAACAGGAAGCGCTCGCGCTCCAGCGTCGCCGTGGCATGTGCATGCTCCAGCCACTCGACGCGGCCCTGGTGGTTGGTCGCGACCGGGAACTGGCGCACCGCGGCGGCACGGTCCGGCGACAGGTAGACGGTCTTGAAGCGCCCCGCACGATCCAGGACGGTGACGTTGTAGGCCATGTGGGCAGGAATGCGCTTCAGCAGCTCCACCGCCTCCTCGGTGTTGTCGCAGGTCTCGAGCACCTGGCGCAGCACCACCGGGATGCCGAAGCCGTCGCCCACCTGGGTGCGCCCGCCGAACGCCAGCGACACCACCAGCCCCGCCCCGTTCATGCCGTCCAGCACGCCCCAGAGGCAGTCCAGCATCGCGATCACCGGGCGCCCCAGCCACTCGCTGCGCAGCAGGGCGCCCTCCAGAAGGTCCGGGTGATAGTCGTAGTTGCGGACCAGCACCGGCTCGTCACCCTCGATCCACACCGCCTGCGAGCAGCCCGTGAGATACGGGGGCGGGCGGTACAGCGAGAGCAGGCGCGCCGCCATGTCGCCGCCGCCCGCGAGCTCGACGAGGTGGTCGTACAGCGGCAGCATCTCGGGCATCGCGGCGCCGAGGCGCCGCCGCGACTCGAGGTAGCTCGGCCGCGCGGCGTCGCCCTCGGACAGGAACCACTTGCGGTACCCGTCCCAGTGGCGCTGGAAGTGCGCCTGCCAGCGCGGGCCCGCGCGCGCTTCCTCGATGGCCTCGAAGGTGAAGTGGATCGGTCGCGGCGTCTGGTGCGGACTCATCCTTGGCATTATGCCCGCTGCGGCGCGGGCGGCGACACGCCCGAGCCGCAGCGACTGGCCACGCTCAGAGGATCTTGAACGACCCCGCGTCGAGGCTGAACGCCGGCTGCGAGTCCGCCGGCGCCTGCTCGAGCGGCGTGCCCTTGTAGTGGCCGCGCAGTCCCCGGATCCAGGCCTTCGCGCGCGCGTTCAGCTGGAAGTCGTCGGTCATCAGGCGCCCGCGCGTGATCAGGATCCCCAGGTCCGCGCCCTCGTAACGGTAGTCGCCGGGCCCGGAGATGCGCAGGAAGAAGCCCTCGCGCTCCGTCTCCACCGCGCGTCGGTGATAGTCGAAGCGGTTGTAGACCACCTCGTCGTCGGCAGTGAGCGTCCAGATCCCCGACTCCGGCGCATGCGTCAGCAGGTCCACGCTGTCCTCGGTGTGCTTGATCACGAGCTGGCTCCAGCTGTCGATGAAGTCCGGATCCGCCCAGCGCGAGTTCAGCCGCTCCACGTCGAGGTCGAAGTCCACGCCGGAGAACTCCAGCAGGTGGAACAGGAACAGCGGCGCGTCGGCGTGCGCGAAGGCCGCGTGGTTGGTCATCGAGCTCGCGCCGGTGACGCGCGGGTTGAGCTCCCCCAGGTACAGCTCGCCGTCGTCCTGGTCGATCAGGAAGTCGAGCTCGAAGTAGCCGCGGTAGCCCTCCTCGCGCAGCGACTCGCCGAATCGGAAGGTGAGATCGCGCGCCTTGTCGCGGATCTCCTGGGTGAAGGAGCCGGGGAAGATCTCGTTGCCGCACCAGCCGCCCTTCTTCGGCGTCAGCTCCTTGAAGCCGACCAGCTCGGTCATCAGCGGGCCGACGATCGTGCCGCGCTTCGTCGCGCAGGCCTCGATCGCGGAGCCGCGCACGTTGACCCGCTTCATGATCTTGATCTCTTCGCCGATCTCGATGTCCTTCGCGTACTTGTCGTACTCCTTTTCGCTGGACACGAAGAAGGTGGTGCTGCCCGAGTCGCCGAAGGCCGACTGCAGCACGAGATCGCTGCCGAGGTCCTTCGACACCTCGCACAGGTGGGCATAGCTCTTCACCTCAGAGAGCACGTTCGGCACGCTGGGCACACCGGCGCGGTCGCCGATGCGCACGGTCTCGATCTTGTTGTCCACCCTGCTGCGCAGCTTCGCCGGCGGGAACCACACCTCCATGCCCAGCTCCTGGGCCAGCTTCTCGGTGTCCTCGTCGAACATCAGGAAGGTCGCCTTCGGGTCGTCGCCGCGGCTCTTGATGAAGTCGATGACCTCCTTGTGGCCGAGGAGGTAGTTGTTGATGTCCTCGATGCTCTCGAACTCGCGGTGCGGCTGCTCGCTCGGGATGAACACGTTCGGATGGCGGCCGTCGAAGCAGTCGATGTAGTTGATGTAGCGGAAGTTCTTCACCCACTCGCTGATGCCCAGCAGGTTGAAGTTGGTCGCGCTGATGAA
>CBDUCN010000008.1:0-38240 GCA_965365655.1 uncultured Gammaproteobacteria bacterium
CGCGCGCCACGCCCAGCCCGAGCTGGTACGCGCGGCCCAGGTTGCGCTGCGCGTACGCGGAGCCGAGCTCCGCCGCGCGCCGCCACAGGGCCGCCGCGCGCTCGGGGTCGGGCGGGACGCCGTCGCCCTGCTGGTGCACGTAGGCGAGGGCGGACAGCGCGTCCGGGTCGTCGCCCTCCGCGGCCTGGCGGTACCAGGACAGCGCCGCGGTCATGTCGCGTGCGACGCCGGTGCCCGTGCGGTACGCGTGGCCCAGGTTCGCCTGCGCCTGCGGCAGGCCCTGCGCGGCGGCGTCGCGCAGCAGGGCCAGCGCGCGCGCCGGGTCGGGCGGCACGCCGCGCCCGTTCAGGTACATGCTGCCCAGGTTGTTCTGCGCGTGGGCGTTGCCCTGCCCGGCGGCCGCGGTGTAGAGCTCGACGGCGCGCGCGACGTCCCGCGGCACGCCGTCGCCGTGCAGGAACATGTAGGCCAGGTTCGCCTGCGCGACGGGCTGCTCCTGGGCCACGGCCTTCTCGTACCAGAAGCGCGCCGCGTCCAGGTCCCGCTCCACCCCGGTGCCGGTCTGGTACAGGTAGCCGAGGCTGGCCTGCGCGTCCGCGTGGCCGTGCAGCGCGGCCTGCTCGTACCAGCGCACGGCGCGCGCCATGTCGCGCGGGACGCCGCCGGCCCCCTTCTCGTACAGCCAGCCGAGCTGCGCCTGGATGTTGGTGTCTCCGTCCGCGCCTGCGGCCTCGACGGCCGCGATCGACGGCGCGTCCGGGTCGCCGTCGCGGCGCGCGTCGAGCAGGTCCGCGAGGCGCTGGCGCGATGCGACGTGGCCGTTGGCGGCGGCCGCGCGCAGCAGGTCCAGCGCCGCGTCGGGGTCGCGCGGCGCGCCGTCGCCGGACAGGCGCAGCTCCGCGAGCGCGAGGCGCGCGTCGTTGTCGCCGGCTTCCACCGCGCGCACGAGCCAGCGCACCGCGGCCTGCGGATCGCGCCGGCCACCGTCGCCGGCGAGCAGCATCCGCCCGAGGCCCACCATGCACGCGGTGCTGCCGCGCGCCGCGCCGGCGCGGTAGTAGCGCAGCGCCTCGTGCGAATCGCGCCGGGTGCCCACGCCGTGCTCCCACATCCGTCCGGCGGCGGCCAGCGCGCGCGGGTCGCCGTCCAGCGCGAGGTCGTCCAGGATCTCGAACGCGGTCGCGGCGTCGCCGCGGTCCAGGGCCGCGAGCCCCTCCTCCACGTTCTGCGCGGCGGCGCAGTGCACGGCGAGCCAGGCGGCGACGCCTGCCGCCGCGACGACGCGGCGGATCGGGGCGGCGCTGCGGCGGGCGGCGATCATCTCCGGGGTCGGCGTTCGCAGCAGGGATACTCCGCGCAGCGTACGCGCGGCGCGCCCGCGTGCGACAGCATGGGCGCGCGTCGCCGTGATCGCCGTCGCAGCGCGCTCAGCGCGCCGCGTGCAGCGCCGCGGGGTCGCGGCGCAGGCCCAGCACCAGCGCCTCGTAGTCGGGGTCGTCCGCGGCCACGAGGCCGTGGCGCACGAGGTAGTCGATCACCACCAGCGAGGAGTTGAGCTTGAACGCGTCGCCGCCGGCCACGGTGCGCTGCACCCGGTCCAGGTCCCACAGGTAGAACGCGTCCACCTCGCCGTCGCGGTTCAGCGGCCGGAAGTCCTCCGGCAGCTCGAGGTCGAACGTGAACAGCACGTCGGGCCGCAGCCCCTCCGGGGTCTCCATCACGTACGCGATGGCGCCGGCCGGGCGCACGCGGGCCGCGAGCGCGGCGGGGATCCCCGCCTCCTCGTCGCACTCCTTGACGAGGTTCGCGTGCAGGCCGATGCCGTGCGGCTGGCCGCCGGCGACGAGCTGGTCCAGCTTGCCGGGACCGGTGGGCTTGCTCAGCGCCCGGCGCGCGACCCACATCGCGGTGCCGTCGCGCCGACGCACGACGCCGTTCATGTGCACGCCGTAGGCGACGACGCCGAAGAACGGCACGGCCGCGCGTTCGAGCACCATCAGGACCGGCGCGCGCAGCCCGCGCGCGACCGGGTAGCGCTCGTCGCGCCAGCCCCGGATCACGCCTTCGGCGTGCAGCGCGCGGCACACCTCGGCCACCGCCTCGCTGCGCCGGGCGGGCGGCGCGTGCACGGCGTCGAGCGCGGGCGCGAGGCGCACCTCGGCGTCGCGCACGTCGAAGACCTCGGGCCATGCGGCGAGGCGCTGTGCGAACGCGGGACGCACGTGGCCGACGGGCTGCCCCGCGACCCGCAGCGGCATGAAGCCGCCGAGGTCGTGACGGTTTGCCTCGCGGATGCGATCGAGCAGGCTCACGGCGCGTGCACCGGGGGATGGGGTCAGGGGTCCCCCGGCACGCCGAACGCGGGCGCGCCGTGCGGGTCGCGGGCCCGGGTCACGTAGTCGTCGAGCTGGGGGGCATAGAGCCGCCACAGCTCGCGCAGCGCCGCGACCGGCTGCTCGTGCCAGTCCACCCGCAGGTCCACGACCGGCCAGCTCTGCTGCGCGGCGACGCGAACGCCCGCCGAGCGCACCGGCCCCTCCTCGCCGCCGGCGGCCTGCCCGGCCTCCAGTGCCGCGACCAGGCGCTCCGCGAGGTGGCCCGCGGTCGCGGCGAAGGCCGTGCACATGGCCGCCGGGACCTCCTCGCTCGCGAGCAGGTTGCCCGCCGCCGCGCAGCCGTCGCCGCGTGCCGCCGCGTGGCGGCCCAGCGTGCGCGCGCCGGAGTGCACGGCGCTCGCGCCGGCGCCGTCGACGACGACGAGCTGGCGCCACTCGGGGAAGCGCTCCTCGTCGAGCAGCGCCGCGAGGGTGGACGCGGCGTCGTGCCCGGCGGCGAGAAGCTCGAGCCCGCGCACCCCGAGCGCCGGGTTGGTCACGTTCTGCGTCGCGACCGCGCCGGCGCCGGCGCCGGCGAACGCGCAGCGCGCGGCGACGCAGATGGACGACGAGCTGACCGCGACGCCGAACGCGCCGCTCGGCGGGTCGAAGGCCGCGATCGAGAAGGTCACGCGGGCGGCTCCTCGAGGCAGTAGCGCATCTGCGTGAAGCGCGCACGCAGCGCGCGCACGTCGGCCGCGTGCCGGTCGCCGCCGTCGTCGCCGACGATGCGCGCGATCAGCGCAGCGAGCTCCGCGAAGTCCTGCTCGCCCATGCCGTAGCGGGTCATCTCCTGCGCGCCCATGCGTACGCCGCTCGCGGCGGCGAAGCTCGCGTCGTCCCAGAACGCCTGCGGGTTCGTGATCACGCCGCTGGCCTCGAGCCGGGTCGCGAGCTGCTCGCCCTGGCCACGGGCGCCGCGCAGCAGCACCTGGTGCGTCTCGGTCCAGCCGAGCGCCGGGTCGCCTTCCAGCGTGAGCCCTTCGTCCGCGAGCGCGCGGGCCAGCGCGCGCGCGTTCGCGATCACGCGCGGCGGGTACTCGTCCTTGAACGCGATCATCTCGTAGGTCGCGCCGAGCAGCCCGAGCAACGTGCCCAGGTGATGGTTGCTGACGTGGCCCGGGAACGCGCGGGACTGCACCTGCTTCCAGAAGTCCTCGAACGGGTGGCCCGGGACGATGTTCGACAGGATCACGCCGCGTTGCGGGCCGAAGAAGGTCTTGTGGGTGGAGCCGGTGATCACGTCCGCGCCCTCGTGCAGCGGGCGCTGGTAGTGCTCGCCGATGAGGCCCAGCACGTGCGCGCCGTCGAACATGATCAGCGGGCGCGACGGGTCGTCGGCGCCGAAGTGCTCGTGCACGAAGCGCGCGATCTCGGCAACCGGCTCGCGGTGGATGATCACGCTGCGCCCGAACACGATGAGGTCCGGGCGGGTGCGCGCGATGATCTCGCAGGTGGCCTGCGGATCGATCGCGTGCGGGTTGTCCTCGCGGTACGCGAAGTGCTCGACCGCCGCGCGCTCGGTGCGCGGGTCGATGGCCACGTAGTTCCTGAGCGCGCCCATCACCTGCGCGCTCAGGTGGCCGCCGCGGTTGAGATCGTGCACCAGCACCGGGCGCAGGCGCTGCGGCTCGCGGCCGCGGCGCTGGCGGTTGCGGAACTGCACCAGCGCGTCGTAGACGGTGTCGTTGGCCATCTGGCCGCTGATCACCCGCGGCTCCACGCGCGGGCAGTCGAAGAAGGTCGCGAGCGCCGAGACCAGCTCCTCCTCCTTCTCCATGCTGTACGCGGTGCCCTTGTAGTAGCGCACGTCCGGCGCATTCACGCCCAGCGCGCGCATCGGCTTGTGCTCGTTGTAGCGGCCTGCGGGGTCGCTCGCGCACAGTGCGTCGACGAACGCGGACGTGCACTGCTCCGACGGGATCAGGTTGATGCACTCGGTGCGCCGCCACTCGTGGTTGCGCACGGCCGAGCGCGCGAGTCCGGCGGCGCGCTCCGCGACCGCGTCGCGCGCCACCACCGGCGGCGGGGCCCACGCCTCGAAGCCGGTGTGCGCTCGCCCGTAGGGCGCCAGCGACCACAGGTTGCGCTCGACCAGCTCGGCGGCGAAGCGCTTGCCGCGGTCGTCCTCCACGTCCAGCGTCAGCGTGCGATCGGCGCGGTATCGGATGCGCGCGTCGATCAGCGCGAGCCCTATCGGGCGCAGCGCCTGCTCGTCCGACGGCGTCGCGGTGATGTCGCCGCCCTCGAATCGCGCGAACGGCACCGTCGTGCCCGACGTGACCCAGCCCACCGGCTCGCCGTCCAGGCTCACCCGGTAACCGGCGCGCAGCGGGCGCCGACCGTCGAACACCGCGAGCGGCTGCACCAGCCGCGTGAGCACCTGCGGGCGCCAGCCGTCGCGGATCTCGCCGCGCTTGATGCGCTGGAACTCCTCGCGCTGGCGCGCGATCGCGTCGTGGCCCACGTAGCCGTCGCCGGTGCGCACCGCGAAGCGGGCGAGGTCGTTCGCGAACACCGGGATCTCGCTGCCGTCCGGCGCCCGGCCCAGCTCGTGGCCGTAGAGCGGCAGCCCGGCCTCGAGGCGCAGGGAGTCGCGCGCGCCGAGGCCCACCGGCGCGGCACCGGCGTCGATCAGGTGCTGCCACAGCTCGAGCGCCAGGTCGGCCGGCGGGAACAGCTCGAAGCACACCGGCTCGCCGGTGTAGCCGGTGCGCGCGACGATCACGTCGTGACCGAGGATGCGGCAGCGGCACAGCTGGTTGCGCTTGTTCTCGGGCAGCGCGGCGGCGTCCACCAGGCCTTCCATGATCGCCTGCGAGCGCGGCCCCTGCAGCGCGATCATCGCGAGCGCGTCGCTCTCGTCGTCCAGCGTCGCGCCGGCCGGCAGGAGCTCGTCCAGCCACGCACGGTCCTTCGCGCGGTTCGCGGCGTTGACGACCAGCAGGTAGTCGGCGTCGTCCAGCATGTACAGGTACGCGTCGTCCACCGCGCCGCCGGTCTCGGTCGCGAGGAAGCCGTAGCGCGCCTCCCCGGGGATCAGCGCGTGCACGTTGCAGGTCAGCGCCCGCGACAGGAACGCCGCGGCCTCGGCGCCGCGCACGCGCAGCCGCCCCATGTGCGAGATGTCGAACGCGCCGGCGCCGCGCCGGGTCGCCATGTGCTCGGCGATGATGCCGCCCGGGTACTGCACCGGCATGTCGTAGCCGCCGAAGCCCACCATGCGGGCGCCGCGCTCGACGTGCCACGCGTGCAGCGGCGTGCGGGCGAGGGTGTCGGCGGGGTGCTGTTCGTCGCTCATGCTCGGTTCTCCGCAGTCGGTGGGTGACGCAACGGCCCGTTGCGGGGCGGGCGCCGCCGCGGCCCGCATCGCGCCCGTCGCGGCGATGCCCGCCGGCGACGGGCGCCGGCCGCGGCTCAGGCCGCGGCCAGGAAGCCCTCGTAGTCGGCGATCACGTCGTCCACGGCGGCGTGGAACAGGCGCTCGCCGGCCTCGATGCTGGCCAGCGCCGGGTTGGACCCGATGCGCCCGTCGGGGAAACGCGCGCGGTAGTCGTCGGCGTCGTGGAAGCCGCCGCGCGGCGCGATCTCGGGGCTCATGGCCGTGCGCTTCACGGCCTGCGGGTGCGCGTACCAGCTGAGCGACACCTCGCTGGGGGTCGCGTGCGAGCCCTCGGCGTCGCCGTACAGCTCCCGCGACAGCGCCCGCACCCGCGAGCCGGCGAACCAGTTGCCCAGCTTGCAGCGCGGCCCGGGCCGGTTGCCCGCCGGCCCGGCGAGGCTGGATTCCGCGTACAGCTCGGAGAACGCCGCGGTGACCGTCGCGATGTTGCCGCCGTGGCCGTTCAGGAAGTAGCAGCGCTCGAAGCCGTGACGCGCGAGCGACTGGACCACGTCGCGCACCACCGCGATCAGCGTGGACGGACGCAGCGTGATGGAGCCCGGAAATCCGAGGTGGTGCTGCGCCATGCCGATGCTCAGCGTCGGCGCGATCAGCGTGCCGGCGCGCTCCGACACGCCCCGCGCGACCGTCTCCGGGCAGATGGCGTCGGTGCCGATCAGGCCGTTGGGGCCGTGCTGCTCGGTGGATCCGATGGGGATGATGATCCCGCGCGACGACTGCAGGTAGGTCTCCACCTCCTGCCAGGTGGCGAGCTGAAGTAGCATCGGGACTCCTGGGTGAACTCGTGAAACCGGCTTCCGACCCCAACTGTACGGCGCACGCCAGCAGCGCGTTCGAAACTCGCACAGCCCCCGGCCATTGACAAGCTCGCACACCCCGCCGTGACGCCGCAGCTGCGCGCGCGCCGTGCGGCCGCCGCCGCGCTCGAGCACCTCGGCGACGACGGCCTGCCGCCGTACCCGCCGCCGCGGCCGTGGCCGCCGGCGCCGGAGCACACCCGCGACGGGCCGCTGTGGGTGTTCGGCTACGGATCCCTGATCTGGCATCCGGGCTTCCCGTTCGTCGAGTCCAGGGTGGGACGCGTGCATGGCCACCACCGCGCGCTGTGCGTGTGGTCCTGGGAGTACCGCGGCACGCTGCACGCGCCCGGACTCGTGCTGGGGCTGGATGCGGGCGGGAGCTGCACCGGCGTCGCGTTCCGCGTCCCCGACGAGCAGCGCGACGCGAGCGTCGCGTACCTGCTGCGCCGCGAGCTGCCCACCGCGCTGTACCGGCCGGCGCGCAAGGCCGTGCGCCTGGCCGACGGGCGCACCGTGCACGCGCTCACCTTCGTGGTGGACCGCCGCGAGGATCGCTACGCGGGGCCGATGCCGGAATCGCAGGTGCTGGAGGTGGTGGCCGGCGCGCGCGGGCGGCGCGGCGCGAACGCGGAATACGTGTGCAACACCGCGGACCACCTCGCGGAGCTCGGCATCCCGTGCGCCCGGCTGCAGCGGCTGTCGCGGGCGCTGCGCGGCCGCTGATCGGACCCGCCGCGGCGGCGTCATCCCGCCAGGCTGCGGCACACGCGGTGGAAGCGCAGGCCCAGCAGCAGCGAGGCCGTGAGGGTGCCGAGGAACACCGCGGCGGTCAGCGCCGGCGCGCCGCCGCCGTGCACGACCCCCATCACGTAGCCGGCAGGCACCATCACCCCCCAGAACGCGATGCAGTACAGCGCCGTCGCCGGCCACACGTCGCCGGCCCCGCGCAGCGCGCCCATCAGCACGCCCTGCAGCCCGTCGGGCACCACCGCCGCGCCCGCGATCACGATGCACGGCACCGCGACCGCGAGCATCGCGGGGTCGTGCGAGTACAGGCGCGCGAACGCGTCGGGCAGCGACGCCAGCAGCGCGCCCACCGTGCCGAGCAGCGCGACCGCGAGCGCGGCCGCGACCCAGCCGGCGCGGCGCACGCCCTGCACGTCGCCGCGGCCCACCGCCTGGCCCACCCGGATGCTGGCCGCCGCCGCGATGCCGATGGCGCACATGAACACCATCGCGACGAGGTTGAACGTGACCTGGAACCCCGCGACCTGCTCCGCGCCGGCGAGGCCCGCGAACAGCGTCATCGACGCGAACGCGGCGGACTCCAGCGCGTGGGCCAGGCCCATCGGGACGCCGAAGCGTCGCAGCCGCCGCGACAGCACCCAGCCGCCGGCGACGCGGCCGCGCAGCCCGTAGCGCGTCGCGTCCAGCGCCCACAGCGCATAGGCCGCCAGCGACAGGAACATGAACCAGCGCACCAGCGTGGTCGCGAGCGCCGCGCCCTCGGCGCCCATCGCGGGGGCGCCGAGGTTGCCGAACACCAGCACCCAGTTCAGCGCCGCGTTCAGCAGGTTCGCGAGCACCATCACGCACAGCCCCGGCATTGCGCGGCCGGTGGACTCGAGGAAGAAGCTGGTCGCCGCGAACAGCAGCATCGCGGGCAGGCCGGGCGCGAACGCGAGCAGCACGCGGCCCGCGCCCGCGGCCAGCGCGGGCTCCTGGCCCGCGAGCGCCAGCGCGTGCTCGCCCAGCGTGCACAGGCCGCCGAACGCGAGGCCGAGGGCCGCCGCGTGCGCCAGCGACACCTTCCACAGCGCACCGGTGCGCTGCTCCTCGCCGGCGCCCACGGCCTGCGCGCCGAGCACCAGCGTGCCCATCAGGAGGCCGATGCCGAGCAGCATCAGCGGCACTTGCGGCGCCATCGCGAGCGCGTACCACGCGAGCTCCTCGAGTCCCGCGCGGCCCACCATCGCGGTGTCCACGGTCACCAGCGCGAGGATCCCCAGCCGCGCGAACATCACCGGCACCGCGATCTGGAGGGTGCGCCGGACGTGCTCGCCGATGCCGTTCGCGGGCGGGCCCGGGACGTTCGCGGCGGGCGCCGGCGGCGCGCTTATCATCCCGCGTCCCGCCACACCGCAGAGGTGAGCCGATGGCCGAGAACGCGCTGATCGTGGGCGCCGGGCAGGGCCTGAGCGCCGCGCTGGCGCGGCTGTTCGCCGCCGAGGGCATGCACGTCACCCTGGCGGCCCGTGACGCCGCGAAGCTCGCGCCGCTGGCCGGGGCGGTGGGCGGCGACGCGCGCGCCTGCGACGCGGCCGACGAGTCGGCCGTCGCCGCGCTGTTCGCGGACCTCGACGGCGCGGGCCGCTGCCCGGACGTCGTGGTCTACAACCCGAGCCGCCGCGTCCGCGGCCCGGTCGCGGAGCTTTCGCCCCCGGCGGTGCGCGACGCGATCATGGTGACCGCCTTCGGCGGCTTCCTGGTGGCCCGGGAGGCGGCGCGGCGCATGCTCGCGCGCGGCTCCGGCAGCATCCTGTTCACCGGCGCGTCGGCCAGCGTGAAGGGCTATCCCGAATCGTCCTGCTTCGCGATGGGCAAGTTCGCGCTGCGCGGTCTCGCGCAGAGCATGGCGCGCGAGCTGCACCCGCAGAACGTGCACGTCGCGCACTTCGTGATCGACGGCGCGATCGCGGCGCCCGGGCGCGCCGCCGGCGAGCGCCCGGACGCGCAGCTCGACGCGGACGCGATCGCGCGCAGCTACCTGCACGTGCACCGCCAGCACCGCAGCGCGTGGACCTTCGAGGTGGAGCTGCGCCCGTGGGTGGAGCGCTTCTGACGCGGGGCCGCGGGCTGGTATGGTCCGCCCCGCGGCGCCCGGCCGGGCGCGTTCATTTCCGTTCCACGACGAGAGTTCCGACATGAGTGTGCCCGTGTGGCTGTCCCAGCGAGCGCTGTTCGCCGGCGGCGCCGTCCTGTGCGCCGCGCTGATGGCCGCGGCGCTGTACCTGCAGCACGTGCTGCGGCTCGACCCGTGCCCGCTGTGCATCTTCCAGCGCATCTTCGTGATCCTGCTCGGCGCGGTGATGCTGGTCGCGGCGGTGCACGACCCGCGGGGTCCCGGGCGCAAGGTGTACGGGGCCCTGGTGGCGCTGCTGGGCGTTGCGGGGCTCGCGGTGGCCGGGCGCCACGTGTGGCTGCAGCACCTGCCGGCGGACCAGGTCCCGGAGTGCGGCCCGGGCCTCGAGTACATGCTGGAGGCCTTTCCGCTGACCGAGACGCTGTCCATGGTGTTCCGGGGCTCCGGCGAGTGTGCCGAGGTGCAGTGGACCTTCCTCGCGCTGAGCATCCCCGAGTGGACGCTGATCGTGTTCGTCGGGCTGACGCTGTTCGCCGGCTACCTGCTGCTGACCCCGCGTCCCGCCACGCGCTGAAATGGCCGCGGCCGCGGCGGGCGGCCTCGTGACGAAGCAGTTTCGTGATCCAGGTCACGAAACCGACGCGCGGCACGGGACGCAGTATTGACGCGGTGCACAACCGCTCCTATTCTGCACCGCAACATCATTCGTGATGTTTCTCCTCCATATCCTCCTTTGGTGGTTCAAGCCGGGGTATCCACCCCGGCTTTTTTTTTTGCTTTTCCGGTCAGGCCCCTGCGGCCCGGCGCGGCGGCCGCGTCCGGTCGCCGGCGGCGCTTGACGCGGCGCAGCAACAGAAATATATTGCGGCGCAACATCATTCGTGATGTTTTTCTCCTCCATATCCTCCTTTGGTGGTTTGAGGGCCGGCTCTGCCGGCCCTTTTTTTATCCCCGCGCAGCGCTTGCGAGCCGGGTCAGGCCGCCGGCCGCTCCGCGATGACGGTGGTGCGCTGCATGTAGCGGTCCGCGGTGTAGTCGGTCACCGCGCGGTGGATCACGCAGCGGTTGTCCCAGACCACGACGTCGCCCGGCTGCCAGCGGTGGCGGTAGACGAACTCGTCCCGGGTGCAGTGCCGGTACAGGAAGTCCAGCAGCGCCGCGCTCTCGTCGCCGCTGAAGCCCTGCAGCGCGGCGGTGAAGCCGGGGTTGACGAACAGCGCGCGGCGCCCGTTGACCGGATGCCGGATGACCACCGGGTGCAGCGCCCGGTTGCGGCCGTCGAAGTCCTCCCGCCTGACCACGTCGGCGCTGTAGCTCGCACCGGCGCGCACCGCGAAGTCGTGCACCGCGTGCAGCCCGTCGAGCAGCGCCTGCATCGGCTCCGACAGCGCCTCGAATGCGCGAAACATGCTCGCGAACTGGGTGTCGCCGCCGACCGGGGGGATCTCGATGCCGTGCAGGATGCTGGCCATTGCCGGGCGCTCGCGGAACGACACGTCGGAGTGCCAGTAGTCCCCGGCGCGGGCGCGGCCCAGCACCTGGCCGTTCTCGACCTTGTTCGAGACCCGGTAGATGCCCGGGTGGTCCGGGTGCAGGTACCGGCTGACGGTGTCCTGCAGCGGCTCGGCCTCGCCGAACAGCGGCCCGAAACGCCGGCTGAACGCCAGGTGCGCCTCCGGGCCCAGGTCGTGCTGGCCGCGGATCACCAGCAGGCCGTCGGCGTCCATCCAGGCCGCGTGAAGCGCGTCGAACGCGTCGTCGGCCAGGGGCCGGTCCAGGTGGACGCCGGTGATCTCGGCGCCCAGCGCGGGGCTCAGTCGGCTGATCCTCATGCGTCGGTGCGCTCCTGTCGCGGCGAAGGCGGCCCGTGACCGCACGCGACGCGCCGGCACGGGTCGCGGGGACGGGCCGCGTGCGCCGCGGCGCGGGGCGTGCGCGGCGCTGCGAGGGGGCCGGGCGCGCCCGCGGACGGGCGCGCGGCGCGGCTCAGAACGGGATGTCGTCGTCGAAGTCGTCCGACGGCCCGGGATCGCCGCCGGTGTCCGCGGGCGCCGCGGCGGGCGCGCGCCGGCGCGGCGCCTGGCCGCCGCCGTCGTCGGGCATGCCGCCGCCGCCGCCGCCGCGGCCGCCCAGCATCTGCATCTCGCTGGCCACGATCTCGGTGGTGTAGCGGTCCTGGCCGTCCTGGCCCTGCCACTTGCGCGTCTGCAGGCGGCCCTCCACGTACACCGTGGAGCCCTTGCGCAGGTACTCGGCCGCGATCTCGGCGAGCCGGCTGAAGAACACCACCCGGTGCCACTCGGTGCGCTCCTGCTGCTCGCCGCTCTGGCGGTCCTTCCAGGTCTCGTTGGTGGCCAGCCGGATGTTGGTCACCGCGTTCCCGCCGGCGCTGTACCGGGTCTCCGGATCCGCCCCCAGATTGCCGATCAGGATGACCTTGTTGATGCCTCGTGCCATGAGCCTCTCTCCTCGTGGGGTCGGTGGCGGCGCCCTCGGGCGCGCAGCGAAGGGGTGCGCCGCGGCCCGCGCCGCCGAGCCGGGGCGCCGCGGGCGGTGTTCACCCCGAGCCGGGGATTCTCGTGGCCCGCGAGGGCCCTGTCCACGGCCGTGCGTGGTCAGTCGGTGGCCGCGGCGTAGGCCATCAGCGCGTCGCGGTCCAGGCGGTGCCTGTCCACCTTGAGGTACGCGATTCCGTCCTCCGCGACCACCACCGCGTCGGCGACGCCGGGCACCGCGAGCAGCGCGACCGCGAGCTCGCGGGCGCGCGCCTCGTCCACGTCACCGACGCGCAGCAGCCAGGTGCTGACCGGGCGCGGATTGCGCATCCCCCATGCCAGCGCCAGCCACGCGGCGGTCAGCACGGCGCCGAGCACGAACACCGCCGACGGGCCGAAGCGGCCGTGGATCCAGCCCCCGAGCACCCCGCCGGCGAACGCGCCCAGGTACTGGCAGGTGGCGTAGGCGCCCAGCGCGGTGCCCTTGAGGTGCGCCGGCGCCAGGCGCGACGTCAGTGAGGGCAGCAGCGCCTCGAGGAGGTTCACCGCGGCGAAGAACACGACCAGCGCCAGGATCACCGGCAACAGGGCCCCGGGGCCGGGCCACAGCGCGGCGAGGGACAGCCCGAGCGCGACGATGCCGCCGAGGAAGGTGACGCGGGTGCGTCCGTGGCGGTCCGCCGCCATCACGAACGGCGCCATCACGACCAGCGCCGCGACGAGCACCAGCAGGTAGAGCTTCCAGTGGTCGCCCTCCGCGAGGTCCGCCCGGTCGCGAAGCGTCAGCGGCAGCACCGTGAAGGTCGCGGTCAGGACCATGTGCAGCAGGCCGATGCCGGCGTTCAGCCGCAGCAGGTCCCGGTCGGCCAGCACCCTGCGGAACTGCTCGGGCACCGGCGAGGTGTCGCGGTGGAAGCGCTCCCGCGCCGGCGTCGGCACCGTGAAGGCCAGCACGGCCATGCCCGCGACCGTGAGCGCGGCGGTGAGCCAGAACACGCTGCTGATGCCCGCGAGGCTGGTCATCGCCGGGCCCAGCACCATCGCCGCCGCGAACACCAGGCCGATGCTCGCGCCGATGATGGCCATCGCCTTGGTGCGCTGCTCCTCGCGGGTCAGGTCCGCGGCGAGGGCCAGCACCGCCGCCGAGACCGCGCCCAGGCCCTGCAGCGCGCGCCCGGCGATCACGCCGGCGATCGTGTCGGCCATCGCGGCGAGCACGCTGCCGGCGGCGAAGATCGCGAGGCCGGCGAGGATCACCCGCTTGCGCCCGATGCGGTCGGACAGCATGCCGAACGGGATCTGCACCGCCGCCTGGGTGAGGCCGTAGATGCCGATGGCGAGCCCCATCAGCATCGGCGTCGCGCCCGCGTAGTGGTCCGCGTGGAGCGCGAACACGGGCAGGATCATGAACAGCCCCAGCAACCGCAAGCCGTAGATGCCCGCCAGCGAAATCGCCGCCCGGCGTTCCGTGCCGGTCATGCGCATGTCGCGCTTCGCCTGTGCGGCGTCCACCGGTGTCTCGCTTTGCCCCGCTTCGCAACCGGCGCGTACTATAGGGAATTTGGCCTCGGAGAGTCCAAAGAACACATGGACTTCATCCGCATCCGCGGCGCGCGCACCCACAATCTCAAGAGCGTGGACCTCGATCTTCCCCGCGACCGGCTGGTCGTGATCACGGGCCTCTCGGGGTCCGGGAAGTCCTCGCTCGCGTTCGACACCCTGTACGCCGAGGGCCAGCGCCGGTACGTGGAGTCGCTGTCCGCGTACGCGCGGCAGTTCCTGTCGGTGATGGCGAAGCCCGACGTCGACCACATCGAGGGGCTCTCGCCGGCGATCTCGATCGAGCAGAAGTCGACGTCGCACAATCCGCGCTCCACGGTGGGCACGATCACCGAGATCCACGACTACCTGCGCCTGCTGTTCGCGCGCGCCGGCGAGCCTCGCTGCCCGCAGCACGGGGTCACGCTCGAGGCGCAGACGGTGAGCCAGATCGTGGATCGCCTGCTCACCGAGCCCGAGGGCGCGCGCCTGATGCTGCTCGCGCCGGTGGTGCAGGGGCGCAAGGGCGAGCACCTGCAGGTGCTCGAGGGCCTTCGCGCGCAGGGCTTCGTGCGCGTGCGCGTGGACGGCGAGGTGCTGCCCATCGAGGACGTGCCGGAGCTCGACCGCTATCGCAAGCACGACATCGAGGCGGTGGTGGACCGCTTCCGCGTGCGCGACGACCTGCAGCTGAGGCTCGCGGAGTCGGTGGAAACGGCGCTCAAGCTCGGCGGCGGGCGCGTGCGCGCGGCGTGGATCGACGAGCCCGAGCGCGAAGCGATGGTGTTCTCCGCGCTCTACGCGTGCCCGCAATGCGGCTACAGCATCCCCGAGCTCGAGCCGCGCATGTTCTCCTTCAACAACCCGGCCGGCGCCTGCAAGAGCTGCGAAGGCCTGGGCGTGAAGAGCTTCTTCGACCCGGCGCGGATCGTCGTGCACCCCGAGCTCAGCCTGCCCTCCGGGGCGGTGCGCGGCTGGGACCGCCGCAACGCGTACTACTACCAGATGCTGGAAGCGCTCGCGGCGCATTTCGACTTCGACCTCAATGCGCCGTTCGAGGAGCTTCCCGAGCGGGTGAGGGACGTGGTGCTGCACGGCAGCGGCGACGAGGTGGTGGAGACCACGTTCCGCAGCGAGCGCTACAGCAGCCACACGCGTCGCCAGCCCTTCGAGGGCGTGATCCCGAACATGGAGCGCCGTTACCGGGAGACCGAGTCCAGCGTGGTGCGCGAGGAGCTCGCGAAGTTCCTGGGCACCAAGGCCTGCGAGGGCTGCGGCGGCACGCGCCTCAACGAGCACGCGCGAAGCGTGTTCGTCGGCGACGTGAACCTGCCCACCGTCGCGGCGCTGCCGGTCGGCGACGCGGCGCGCTTCTTCGACGAGCTGCGCATGGAGGGCCACCGCGGCGAGATCGCCGGCAAGGTGGTCAAGGAGATAAGCCAGCGCCTCGGCTTCCTGTGCGACGTCGGGCTGGACTACCTGGCGCTGGACCGCTCCGCCGGCACGCTGTCCGGCGGCGAGGCGCAGCGCATCCGCCTCGCGAGCCAGATCGGCGCGGGGCTGGTCGGCGTGATGTACATCCTGGACGAGCCGTCCATCGGACTGCACCAGCGCGACAACCGCCGGCTGCTGGACACCCTCACGGCGCTGCGCGACATGGGCAACACCGTGATCGTGGTCGAGCACGACGAGGACGCGATCCGCTCGGCCGACCACGTCGTGGACATGGGGCCGGGCGCGGGCGTGCACGGCGGGCAGGTCGTCGCGCAGGGCACGCCCGACGCGGTGGCCGCGGATGCCGCGTCGCTCACCGGGCAGTACCTGAGCGGGCGGCGCGCGATCGCGGTGCCCGCGGAGCGGCGCCCGCGCGACCGCAAGCGCATGCTGTCGCTCACCGGAGCACGCGGCAACAACCTCGCGGGCGTCGACGTGGACATCCCGGTGGGCCTGATGACCTGCGTGACCGGCGTGTCCGGTTCCGGCAAGTCCACCCTGGTCAACGACACGCTGCTCGCGGTCGCGGCGCGCGAGCTGAACGACGCCGGCACCGATCCCGCGCCCCACGACGCCCTCGACGGCGTGCAGCACCTCGACCGGGTCGTGGACATCGACCAGAGCCCGATCGGGCGCACGCCGCGCTCCAATCCGGCGACCTACACCGGCCTGTTCACGCCGATCCGGGAGCTGTTCGCGTCCACGCCGGAGGCGCGCTCGCGCGGCTACGGCGCCGGGCGGTTCAGCTTCAACGTCAAGGGCGGGCGCTGCGAGGCCTGCGCCGGGGACGGCGTGATCAAGGTCGAGATGCACTTCCTGCCCGACGTCTACGTGGACTGCGACGCCTGCCACGGGCAGCGCTACAACCGCGAGACGCTGGATATCCGGTACAAGGGCCGCAACATCCACGAGGTGCTGGAGATGACCGTGGAGGACGCGCTCGCGTTCTTCTCCGCGGTGCCGGTGATCAAGCGCAAGCTGGACACGCTGATGGAGGTGGGCCTGTCCTACGTCCGCCTCGGGCAGCGCGCGACCACGCTGTCGGGCGGCGAGGCGCAGCGCGTGAAGCTCTCGCGCGAGCTCTCCAAGCGCGACACGGGGCGCACCCTCTACATCCTGGACGAGCCGACGACCGGGCTGCACTTCCACGACATCGAGCAGCTCCTGCGGGTGCTGCACTCCTTACGCGACCGCGGCAACACCGTGGTCGTCATCGAGCACAACCTGGACGTGATCAAGACCGCCGACTGGGTGGTGGACCTGGGCCCCGAGGGCGGTGACGGCGGCGGCCGGCTGGTCGCCACCGGAACGCCCGAGCAGGTCGCGCGCGTCGCGGATTCACATACCGGGCGTTATCTTGCCGGCGTTCTCGCGCGCGGCACCCGGGGCAGCGGTCCGGAGGAAGTGGATCGCGAAGAGGCCGTCTACTGAGGAAACAACATGTCAGTGCTGATCTGCGGCTCCGTCGCGTACGACAACATCATGGTCTTCAAGGACCGCTTCAAGAACCACATCCTGCCCGACAAGGTGCACGTCCTGAGCGTGTCCTTCCTGGTGCCGGAGATGCGCAAGGAGTTCGGCGGCTGCGCGGGCAACATCGCGTACAACCTCAAGCTGCTCGGCGGCGATCCGCTGCCGATGGCCACCGTGGGCAGCGACTTCGGCCCGTACGGCAAGTGGATGGAGCGCTGGGACGTCGCGCGCCGCCACGTCACGATCGTGGACGATCAGTTCACGGCGCAGGCGTTCATCACCACCGACCTGGACGACAACCAGATCACCGCGTTCCACCCCGGCGCGATGAGCTATTCGCACCTGAACGACGTCGGCGACGCCGAAGGCGTCGAGATCGGCATCGTGTCCCCGGACGGGCGCGACGGCATGGTGCAGCACGCGGCGCAGTTCGCCGAGGCGGGGATCCCGTTCATCTTCGACCCGTCGCAGGGCCTGCCGATGTTCGACGGCGAGGACCTGGTCCGCTTCATCGACCAGGCGAGCTACGTGACGGTCAACGACTACGAGTGGGAGCTGGTCGCCGACCGCACCGGCTTCTCGAAGCCGGACGTCGCCGAGCGGGTCACGGCGCTGGTGATCACGAAGGGCGCGAACGGCAGCGAGATCCACGCCGGCGGCAAGGTGTACGAGATCCCGGCCGCGAGGCCGGCGCGCACCGCGGACCCCACCGGCTGTGGCGACGCGCACCGCGCGGGGCTGCTGTACGGGCTCAGCAAGGGCATGGACTGGGAGACCACGGGGCGCATCGCGTCGCTGATGGGCGCGATCAAGATCGAGAGCTACGGCACCCAGAACCACGTCTTCGAGATGGCGGAGTTCGAGGAGCGCTTCGAGGAGTCGTTCGGGCGCCGCATCGCGGGCTGACGGTCACGCGGCGCTCGCGGGCGGCGCCTGCACCTCGCTGTCGCGCAGCGCCGCGTCGAACGCGTCGAAGTCCGTGATCGGCGCGTCGCAGGTGTGGCCGCGGCACAGGTACGCGACGACGTCTCCGCGCGGCGTCCGCTCGGCCAGCAGACCCGGCAGCGCCGGCGCGCCAGCCGGAATGGCCAGCGTCATGCGCCGCGGCGCGTAGGCCGCGCCGGCGCGGCGCTGCCAGCGCGCGAGCGCGTCGCCTTCGCCGCGCAGCACCACGGTGACCGGCGGATCCAGGAACTCCTCCAGCGCCGCGAGCAGGGCGTTGTGGGCGTGCGGGTACTGCGACAGCGCGGACCAGGACGCGCGCAGCGTGGCCTCGGCGGCGTCCAGGTAACGGCTCTCTCCGAGCAGGTGCCCGAGCCGGATCAGGACCTGTGCCGCGACGCCGTTGCCGGCGGGCAGCGCGTCGTCGGCCATCGGCTTGGAACGGTGGATCAGCCGCTCGTGGTCGTGAGACGTGAAGAAGAAGCCGCCGTGCTCGCCGTCCTCGAAGCGCGCCAGCAGCGCGTCGGCGAGGCTCACCGCGAACTCGAGGTCGATCCCGCGCCAGCGGCACTCGAGCAGCGCCAGCGCGCCGTCGGCGAGCAGCGCGTGGTCGTCCAGGTACGCGTTGAGCCGCGCCCGGCCGTCGCGGTGGCTCGCGAGCAGGCGCCCGTCGGCGTCGCGCATGCGCTCGCGCACGAAGTCCAGCGCGCGCTCCGCGGACGACGCGAGCGCAGGCTCGTCCAGCGCCCGCGCGGCAACGCTCATGCCCTTGATCATCAGCCCGTTCCACGACGCGAGCACCTTGTCGTCCAGGCCCGGGCGCACGCGCTGCTCGCGCGCGGCGAGCAGCTTCGCGCGCGCGGCGTCGAGCACCGCTTCGGCGTCCGCCGGCGCGACGCCGGCCTCGGCCGCCGCATCGGCCAGGGGCCGCACGCCGTGCAGGTGCCAGTGTCTGCCCTCGAAGTTCGGCGCCCGGTCGAGGCCGAAGCGCGCGGCGATCAGCGCGTGCTCCGCGGGCTCGAGCAGGCGCGCGGTCTCCTCGGGCGTCCACACGTAGTAGCGGCCTTCCTCGCCCTCGGAGTCCGCGTCCAGCGTGGACCAGTAGCCGCCGTCCGGCGACTGCATCTCGCGCATCACCCAGGCCGCGGTCTCGCGCGCCACGCGGCGCGACGTGGGCTCGCGCGTGAGCTGCCACGCCCACGCGTTCAGCGCGAGCAGCGGGCCGTTGTCGTACAGCATCTTCTCGAAGTGCGGGATCATCCACTGCTCGTCCACCGAGTAGCGGCTGAAGCCCCCGCCGAGCTGGTCGTAGATCCCGCTGTCGGCCATCCGCGACAGCGTGAACAGCGCCATGTGCGCGGCGTCGTCGTCCGCCGCGCCCGCGGCCGCGGTCGCGGCGTGATGGCGCAGCAGGCGCTCCAGGTTCGACGGGTGAGGAAACTTCGGGGCGCCGCCGAACCCGCCGTGCCGCGCATCGAACAGCGCACCGAGCTGGCGCCGCGCCTCCTCCAGCGGCTGCGCGCCGAGGCGCTGCGGCGCGGCGTCCCCGGCCGCCGGCTCCACGCTGCGCAGCGCGCCGAGGATGGGCTCGCGCTGGCCGCGGATGTCGTCGCGATGCTCGACGAAGTACTCGGCGACCCGGGTCAGCACCTGCTGGAAGGACGGCATGCCGTGGCGGGGCGCGTCCGGGAAGTAGGTGCCGCCGAAGAACGGGATCTGCTCCTCCGGGGTCAGGAACATGGTCAGCGGCCAGCCGCCCGGGCGCCGGATCATGAGCTGGTGGGCGAGCTGGTAGATGCGGTCGATGTCCGGGCGCTCCTCGCGGTCCACCTTCACGTTCACGAACAGCGCGTTCATCAGCTCGGCGGTGGCCGCGTCCTCGAAGGACTCGTGGGCCATCACGTGGCACCAGTGGCACGCGGAGTAGCCCACCGACAGCAGGATCGGACGGTCCAGCTCGCGGGCGGCCGCGAGCGCGTCCTCGCCCCACGGCATCCAGTGCACCGGGTTGTCGGCGTGCTGCAGCAGGTAGGGGCTGGTTTCGGCGGCGAGGCGGTTGCGGTCGGTCATGGCGACCCTGGCGGTGGGCGACCGTTCACTATAGAGGCCCTGCCGGCGCGCCACGCACCCCTATAATGGCGCCCCGTCCGACCCCTGCGAGCGCGCCGTCTTGAATCTTCCCCGCCTGTACCTCAAGCGCCGCGAGGAGCGCCGGCTGCGCGCGGGTCACCCGTGGATCTACAGCAACGAGGTGGACGTGGCGCGCAGCCCGTTGCAGGACTTCGCGCCCGGCGCGCCGGTGACCGTCGCGAGCCAGTCCGGCCAGCCGCTCGCGACCGCCTACGTCAATCCCGCGACCCTGATCTGCGCGCGGGTGGTCAGCCGCCGCCCGGATCGCCCGCTGGACGCGGAGCGCGTCGCCGAGCGCCTCGCGCGTGCGCTCGCGCTGCGCGAGCGCATGAATGTCGGGCCCTGGTACCGGCTGGTCTACGGCGAGAGCGACGGCCTGCCGGGCCTGGTGGTGGATCGCTACGGCGACACGCTGGCCGTGCAGGTGGCCACCGCCGGGATGGAGGCGCTGGCCGAGCCGGTGCTGGCCGCGCTGGACCGGCTGCTCGCACCGCGCGCGGTGGTGCTGCGCAACGACGGCGCCGGGCGGCGCCTGGAGGGGCTGGAGGAGTCGGTGAGCTGGTGGCGGGGCGGCGACGGGCCGGTCGAGGTGCGCGAGAACGGCGTGCGCTTCACCGCGTCGCCGGGCAGCGGGCAGAAGACAGGCTGGTTCTACGACCACCGCCTGAACCGGGCGCGGGTCGCGGCGTGGGCCGCGGGCGCCCGGGTGCTGGACCTGTTCAGCTACCGCGGCGGCTTCGGCGTGCAGGCGGCGTGCGCCGGCGCCCGCGACGTGCTGTGCGTGGACTCCTCGGCCGAGGCCCTGGACGGCGCGGCGCAGGCCGCCGCCCTCAACGGCCGCGGCGATCGCGTGCGCTGCCGGCGCGGCGATGCGTTCGACGTCCTGAAGGCGCTGCACGACGACGGCGAGCGCTTCGACCTCGTGATCGTGGACCCGCCGGCCTTCGCGCGCCGCAAACGCGACCTGGCCGCCGCGCGCGAGGCCTACCAGCGGCTCAACCGCCTCGCGATGCGGGTGCTGGTGGAGGACGGGCTGCTGTTCAGCGCGTCGTGCTCGTCACACGTCAGCGCGGACGATCTGCGCGACGCGCTGCGCCACGCCGCACGCGGCGCCGCCCGGCGGGTGTCCCTGCTCGAGCAGGGGCACCAGGGACCGGACCACCCGGTGCACCCGGCGCTCGCGGAGTCGGCCTACCTCAAGGCCTTCCTCGCCCGTGCCGAGGCCTGACGGCGTGGCGGGCGCCGCGAGCGGCCGCGGCCGCGCCTGCGCCGGGCGCCCGTCGTGATCGCCCATCCGCGCATCGATCCGGTGGCGGTGTCCATCGGCCCGCTGCAGGTGCACTGGTACGGGCTGATGTACCTGGCCGGCTTCGCGGCCGGCTGGTGGCTGGGCCGGCGCCGCGCCCGCGACGCGTGGCGCGGCCTGCGCCCGGCGGACGTGGACGACGTGGTGTTCTTCGCGGTGCTCGGCATCCTCCTCGGCGGGCGCCTCGGATACCTGCTGTTCTACGGCTGGGATCGCCTCGCCGCCGACCCCGGCTACGCGTTCCGGATCTGGGAGGGGGGCATGTCGTTCCACGGCGGCCTCGTCGGCGTCATCGTCGCGATGGCGTGGTTCGCGCGCAGCCGCGGGCTGGGCTTCTGGCAGGTCGCGGACTTCGTCGCGCCGCTGGTGCCGCCGGGCCTGCTCGCCGGGCGCATCGGGAACTTCATCAACGGCAACCTGTGGGGCGCGCCCACCGACCTGCCGTGGGGCGTCGTGTTCCCGGCGCCGGCCGCCGGCGGCGTCCCGCGCCATCCCACCCAGCTCTACGAGGCGCTGCTCGAGGGCGTGGTGCTGTTCGCGGCGCTGTGGCTGTACTCGCGCACGCCGCGCCCGCTGCGCTGCGTGAGCGGCGCGTTCCTGCTCGGCTACGGCGTGATGCGCTTCGCGGTCGAGTTCGTGCGCGTCCCCGACGCCCACATCGGCTACCTGGCCTTCGGCTGGGTGACGATGGGTCAGGTGCTCACGCTGCCGATGATCGTCGCGGGTGCCGTGCTGCTGGCGGTGGGGGCCCGCCGCGGCGAGGCGCCCGTCGCGCGGGCCGAGGAGCCGGCGCCCGGCGCGGCGAAGCCGCGTCGCCGTGCGGGCAAGGGGGCGCGCCGGCGCCGCTGATCGCGGCGCGCGGGATCCGCTACAGTTCGCGGCCAGGCCGGCAGCGGTCGAGCGGAGCGGGAGCGGGCATGCGGCAGTACCTGGACCTCATGCGGCACGTGCGCGAGTCCGGCGTGCGCAAGGCCGATCGCACCGGCACCGGCACGCTGAGCGTGTTCGGCTACCAGATGCGCTTCGATCTCGCGCAGGGCTTCCCGGCGGTGACCACCAAGAAGCTGCACCTGCGCTCGGTCATCCACGAGCTGCTGTGGTTCCTGGCCGGCGACACCAACATCCGCTACCTGAACGAGCACGGCGTCACGATCTGGGACGAGTGGGCGGACGAGCGCGGCGAGCTGGGCCCGGTGTACGGCTACCAGTGGCGCTCCTGGCCCACCGCGAACGGCGGCCACGTGGACCAGATCGCGCAGGTGCTGCGCGCGCTGCGCGAGAGTCCCGATTCGCGCCGCCACGTGGTCTCGGCCTGGAACGTCGGCGAGCTCGATCGCATGGCGCTGCCGCCGTGCCACCTGCTGTTCCAGTTCTACGTCGCCGACGGGCGCCTGTCGTGCCAGCTCTACCAGCGCAGCGCCGACGTGTTCCTGGGCGTGCCGTTCAACATCGCGTCGTACGCGCTGCTCACGATGATGGTGGCGCAGGTGTGCGGCTACCGCCCCGGGGACTTCGTGCACACGCTGGGCGACGCCCACCTGTACCTGAACCACCTCGAGCAGGCCGATCTGCAGCTCGCCCGCGAGCCGCGGGCGCTGCCCCGCATGCAGCTGAACGCGGACGTCACGGACCTGTTCGCGTTCCGCTACGAGGACTTCCGCCTGGAGGGCTACGAGCCGCACCCGCGCATCAGCGCGCCGATCGCGGTGTGACGGCCGGCGCGCGGCGGCGCGACGCGGGCCACCCGGAGCTGCGGCTGGTGGCGGCGATGGCGCGCAACCGCGTGATCGGGCGCGACAACGCGCTGCCCTGGCGGCTGCCGGAGGATCTGCGCCGCTTCAAGCGCCTCACGCTGGGCCACCCGGTGCTGATGGGGCGGCGCACCCACGAGTCCATCGGCCGGGCGCTGCCCGGGCGGGAGAACCTGGTGCTGACCCGGGACCGCGGCTTCGCCGCGCCCGGCTGCCGCGTGGTGCACGACCTCGAGTCGGCGCTGCGCGCGGCGGGGGAGCGCGTGCTGATGGTGATCGGCGGCGCCGACCTCTACGCGCAGACCCTGCCGCTCGCGTCCACCCTGCACCTGACCCTGGTCGAGGCCGACGTCGACGGAGACACGCTGTTCCCGGAATTCGATTCCGGGCAGTGGCGGCTCGTGGCCGACGTGCACCATCCCGCCGGCGGCGGGCGCGCGCTGGGTTTCCGCTTCATGGACTACGTGCGGCGCTGACCGCGCACGGCCACGCGCTCAGCCGCCGCTGCCGCGGCGCGTGGCGGCCATGTCCGCCTCCAGCCCGGGCACCTGGTGCACGGTGAGGTCGTCCTCGCGAAGCGCCGTCAGCGGCCCGCCCCACACGCAGCCGGTGTCCACGTGCCAGACCCCGTGCCGCGGATCCAGCGGCGTCTCGAGCTGCAGCGTGGCCCAGTGGCCGAACACGATGCGCGCGCCGCGGCTGCGGCGCCCGGGCGCCGCGAACCACGGCGCGAGGCCCGCCGCCTGGCGGCCGGGCGGGCGCTTCTCGGCGAACACCAGGCAGCCGTCCGCGTCGCAGTAGCGCAGCCGCGTGAATGCGTTGGTGATGAAGCGAAGCCGGGCGTGGCCGCGCAGGTCGTGCGACCAGCAGCGCGGCTCGTTGCCGTACATGTGGGCGAGGAAGTCGTCCAGCCCGTCTCCGGCCAGCACCGCCTCCAGCTCCCGGGCGCAGGCGCGCGCGGTGTCCAGATCCCAGGCCGGCGGCAGGCCGGCGTGCACCACCGCCAGCGCGCTGTCGGTGCACTCGTGCAGCAGCGGCCGGCGGCGCAGCCAGTCCAGCAGCTCGTCGCGATCCGGCGCCTTCAGCACCGCGCCCAGGGTGTCGCCGCGCGCCGGCGCGCGGTGGCCGTGGGCCGCCGCGAGCAGGTGCAGGTCGTGGTTGCCGAGCACCGTCTCGGCGCGCTCTCCGAGCCCGCGCACGAAGCGCAGCACCTGCAGCGATTCCGGGCCGCGGTTGACGAGATCGCCGACGAAGCGCAGCCGGTCGCGTCCGGGGTCGAAGTCCACGTGCTCGAGCAGCGCCATGAGCCGCGCGTGGCAGCCCTGCACGTCGCCGATCACCCACGACGTCATCGGTGCAGGGGGCGTGCGTGCCCGGCGTCGACGCGCATGCGCCCGCGTCAGTGACGCACGTGCGGCATCGCGAGGCTGAACGCCGGGATCGGGGCGTCGAACTCGTGCCCGTCGTCGGCCAGCATGCGGTAGCTGCCGTGCATGCTGCCCACCGGCGTCTCGATCACGGCGCCGCTGGTGTAGCGGAACGCCTCGCCGGGGGCGAGGTGCGGCTGCTCGCCGACGACGCCGTCGCCGCGCACCTCCTGCACCTCGCCGTGGCCGTCGGTGATGACCCAGTGACGGCTGAGCAGCTTCGCGGCGACGGCGCCGGTGTTGCGGATGGTGACGGTGTACGCGAACACGTAGCGCTCGCCGTCGGGGTCGGACTGCGCGTCGAGGTACTCGCACGCGACCTTCACGCGGATGTCGTGCCGTGGCGGTGCATCGTCCATGCGGCGAGTTTGGGTGCGCCATGCGCGCGTCGCAAGGCCCGACGGCGCGGCCCGAGCGCCCGGCCCCGCTTGCGGGGAGCGCCCGGCGTGCTACATCCGCCGTCGGCCCCCTGATGTGACCGTACCGCGCGCCGTCGCCGCGGCTCCGCGGCGCGCTCGGAAGCGTGTGTCGTCCGGGTGCCGCACGGTCGCCGCGCGAGCGTGCGACGCCAGGGCCGTGGGGACTGCTTCACGGGGGCTCACGGCGCCGCGCCGGCGGTGCGGTAGCCGAGGGCCTCGGCGAGGTGCGCGGTGCCCACGGCGTCCTCGTCCGCGAGGTCGGCGATGGTGCGCGCGACGCGCTGCGCGCGCTGGCGGGCGCGCTCCGACAGGTGCAGCCGGGCGGTGGCCTCCTCGAGCAGCGCCCGCGCGGGCGCTGCCAACGCCGCGTGACGATCCAGCCCGGCGGGTGACAGCCGCGCGTTGGGCGGGTTGCCGCGCGCGAGCTGCCGCGCGCGGGCGCGGCGCACCCGCTCGCGAACCGCCGCGCTGGGCTCGCCCGGCGCGAGGCGCTCCTGCGGGTCCAGCCGCGGCACCTGGACCACCAGGTCGATGCGGTCCATCAGCGGCCCCGAGATCCGCGCCCGGTAGCGATGGACCTGGTCGGGCGTGCAGCTGCAGCATCCCGTGGGGTCGCCGGCGTTGCCGCAGGGGCAGGGGTTCATCGCCGCGACGAGCTGGAAGCAGGCCGGGAACTCGGCCTGGCGCGCGGCCCGGGAGATCACGATGCTGCCGCTCTCCAGCGGCTCGCGCAGCACCTCCAGCACCCGGCGGTCGAATTCGGGCAGCTCGTCCAGGAACAGCACGCCGTGGTGCGCGAGCGAGATCTCGCCCGGCCTGGGATGGCTGCCCCCGCCGACCAGCGCCACGCCGGACGCGGTGTGATGCGGCGCGCGGAAGGTGCGCCGGCCCCAGCGCTCGGGCGCGAAGCCGGTCGCGGAGACCGAGTGCACCGATGCGCTCTCGAGCGCCTCGGCCTGGCTCATCGGGGGCAGGATCCCGGGCAGCCGGCGCGCGAGCATGGTCTTGCCGGTGCCCGGGGGGCCGATCATCAGCAGGTGATGCGCGCCCGCGGCGGCGATCTCGAGCACCCGGCGCGCCTGCCACTGGCCGCGCACGTCGGCGAGGTCCTCGACCGGCTGCGCCGCGGCGCCGCGTCCGTCCGCGCGGGCCACGGGCAGGGGCTCCTGACCCCGCAGGTGTGCCGCCACCGCGACGAGGCAGTCCGCGGCGCGCACCCTCGACCCCTCGGCCAGGGCCGCGGTCGCGGCGTCCGCCGCGGGCGCGATCAGCTCGTGTGCAGCGCGCGTGCACTGCACCGCCGCCGGCAGCGCGCCGACGACGGGGCGCACCTGCCCGTCCAGCGCGAGCTCGCCGAGCAGCTCCAGTCCTGCGGCGGCATCCGGCGGCACCTGTGCGGTCGCGGCCAGGATCCCGGCGGCGATCGCGAGGTCGAACCGCCCGCCTTCCTTGGGCAGGTCCGCCGGCGCGAGGTTGACGGTGATGCGGCGGCGCGGGAACTCGAATCCGCTGTTCATGACCGCGCTGCGCACGCGGTCCTTGCTCTCCTTCACCGCGGTCTCGGGCAGGCCCACGATGCTCACGCGGGGCAGTCCGCCGGTGATGTGGACCTCGACGCGGACCAGAGGCGCCTGCACGCCCACCTGCGCGCGGCTGAGCACGATGGCGAGGCTCATCGGAATCCCTTCCTCCCGTCGGGTCGGCCTCTCGCGGGGCTCGCATGTCCGGCGGACCGTTCCGTGGCCGCCGGCGCCGGACGTCCTGTCCGGCGCGGGTCGCTCGATTATAGCGTCGGGCCGCGCACGGCCCGCGCTCAGGACGTGGGCCGCGGACCCTGCCCGGTGTCGGCCTCCATCGACCGCACGCGCGCCTCCAGGCGCTCCAGCTTCTCGCGGGTGCGCGCGAGCACCCGCGCCTGGGCATCGAATTCCTCGCGCGTCACCAGGTCCATGCGCGACAGCGCGCCGGCGAGGCCGGCGCGCAGGTTGCGGCGGAGATCGGTCTCCGCCTCCGCGAGGCCCTGGGGCAGCGCGTCGAGGACGCGCCGGGCGAGATCGTCGAAGGACGGTCGTGGCATCTTGGCTTCCCGCGTCGGATCCCGCCGCGGCGGGCACCGCAGGCGTCCCGGGACGGGAACCTCGTGCCGTTGCGGGGGAGCAGGGTGGTTACAATCCCGGAGTGCGGGGCTATCCAAACAAAACGGCGAAAGAATACAATATAAAGCTGATCTGCCCCGCCCCGCCGCCCGCGTTGAAGCACCCTGAGGACCATGGCACAAGCCCGACAGCTCGTTGACAAGGCCGTCCTGAAAACGCTTGTTCCTGCCCAGTCCCTCAACGCTGAGAACTTCCAGGAGCTGGCCGGCAAGGCGGTCGTCGAGGAGGTGCCGGCAGGCCGCCTGCTCTTCAAGAAAGGGGACACCGACCGCAAGGCCGTGTACGTCCTGTCCGGCGACGTCGAGCTGATCGGCGACGACGGCAAGACCACAGTGGTGCGCGGCGGCTCGCCGGAAGCCAAGCACGCGCTCGCGAACCAGCAGCCCCGCCAGGTCACGGCCAAGGCGCGCAACAACGTCAGCGTCACCCGCATCGACAGCGATCTGCTCGACATCCTGCTGACCTGGGATCAGCTGTCGGGGATCGAGGTCGCGGAGGTGTCCTCCGACGACGAGGACGCCGAAGAGGGCGGCGACTGGATGACGCGGATCCTTCAGTCGAAGGCCTTCCTGCGCATACCGCCCGCGAACATCCAGCACATGTTCATGCGCCTGCAGGAGCTGCCGGTGAAGGCAGGGCAGGTCGTGATCAGCCAGGGCGACGACGGCGATTATTACTACATCATCAGCCACGGGCGCTGCAAAGTGACGCGCGAGTCGGCCAACGGCGCGAGCGTGACCCTGGCGCATCTGTGCGACGGCGACGCGTTCGGCGAGGAGGCGCTGCTGTCGGCCTCGAAGCGCAACGCGACGATCACGATGGAGACCGACGGCCTGCTGATGCGCCTGTCGAAGGAGGACTTCGAGGAGCTCCTCAAGGCGCCCATGCTCAACGAGGTGGATCTCGACAAGGCCAAGGACATGGTCAAGAAGGGCGCCGTGCTCATGGACGTGCGCATGGAGAGCGAGCACAAGGCGGGCAGCATCAAGGGCAGCCTGAACGTGCCGCTGTTCATGCTGCGCCTGAAGGCCGAGTCGCTGCAGAAGGACAAGACCTACATCTGCTACTGCGAGACCGGCCGGCGCAGCTCCGCCGCCGCGTTCCTGCTCAGCGAGCAGGGCTTCGACAGCTACGTGCTCAAGGGCGGCCTGCAGGGCATCCCGCGCCCGAGCTGACGCGGGCGGGCGCACGGCATGAGCGCGTCGATGGACCGCTATGCCGTGATCGGGCACCCCATCGGCCACAGCCGCTCGCCGTTCATTCATCGCGAGTTCGCGCGTCAGACCGGCGAGGCGCTCGAGTACGTCGCGCTGGACGTGGAGCCGGACGCGTTCGAGCAGCGCGTCGGCGAGTTCCGCGCGCACGGCGGACGCGGGCTCAACGTGACCGTGCCGCTGAAGGAGATCGCGTTCCGCTACGCCGACGCGCCGACCGCGCGTGCGCAGCGCGCCGGCGCCGTCAACACCCTGCGCTTCGAGCCGGGCGGCGGGGTGCTGGGCGACAACACCGACGGCCCGGGACTGGTGCGCGACCTGGTGCACAACCTGGGCGTCCCGCTCCGCGGGCGCCGGGTGCTGATGCTGGGCGCCGGCGGCGCCGCCCGCGGGGTGCTGGGGCCGCTGCTGGACGAGGCGCCGGGCGCGCTGGTGGTCGCGAACCGCACCCCGGGGCGCGCACGCACGCTGGCCGGTGAGTTCGCCGGGCAGGGGCCGGTGGAGGCCTGCGCCCTGGACGCGATCCCGGGCGGCGGCTTCGACGTGCTGATCAATGCGACCGCGAGCGGGATCGCGGGAGACACGCCCCCGATCGACGCGCGCAACCTGGCCTCCGGCGCCTGCTGCTACGACATGATGTATGCGGCCGCGCCGACCGCGTTCCTCGCCCGCGCGGCGGCGCTGGGCGCGGCGCGGCTCGCGGACGGGCGCGGGATGCTGGTGGAGCAGGCGGCGGAGTCCTTCCACCTGTGGCGCGGGGTGCGCCCGCGCACCGGGCCGGTGATCGACGCGCTGAGCCGGCTGCTGGCCGGCGGCTGAGCGGGCCGCGCGGCGAGAGCCCGCGCTCGGGCGCCCGGACGGGGTCCCGATCCGCGCGACGCGCGGTGTTTTGCACACGGCTGCGCGCGGACCCGGAATTACCCGGATCGTTCATGGCCGTCTCCGGCGGGGCTGATGACGTCAATCAAAACAACGGGTTGACGATTCCGTCGTGGAGGGTGCCCGGATCCGCCGCGTGCGGCCCGGTGTTTGACCCACAGAATTATCCACAGGGCGCCGCGGACCCCGGCGGCTCCTGCAGCGCGGCCGCGAGAGCGCCGAACTGGGCCACGCTGAGGGTCTCCGGCCGCGCCCCCGGCTCCACCCCGGCCTGTGCGATGGCCTCCGCGGACAGCAGGCCCCGCAGGCAGTTGCGCAGCGTCTTGCGGCGCTGCGCGAACGCGGCGGCGACGACGCGCCCCAGGGCCGGCAGGTGGCACTCCGCGACCGCGGGCCGTTCGCGCAGCGTGAGGCGCACGACGGCGGACTCCACCCGCGGCGGCGGCCGGAACGCGCCGGCGCCGACGCGGAACAGCGCCTCCACGCGACAGTGCACCTGCACCATCACGCTGAGACGCCCGTACGCGCCGCCGCCGGGCGGTGCGGCCATCCGGTCCACCACCTCACGCTGCAGCATGAAGTGCATGTCCCGCAGCGCCCGGCGGGCGTCGAGCAGGTGGAACAGCAGCGGCGTCGAGATGTTGTAGGGGAGGTTGCCCACCACGCGCAGGCTGCCCGGGCGCGGTGCGAGGGCGGCGACGTCCAGCTTCAGCGCGTCCCCGCGGTGCAGCCGCAGGCCACGCCCGGCGAATCGCTGCTCGAGCAGGTCGGCGAGGTCGCGGTCGATCTCCACCGCGTGCAGCGCCGGCACGCGCTCCAGCAGTGACGCGGTGAGCACGCCGGTGCCCGGGCCGATCTCGAGCAGCGTGTCGTCGACGGCGGGCGCGATGGCGGCCACGATGCGCGCCACCACCGCGGGGTCGTGCAGGAAATGCTGGCCGAAACGCTTGCGCGGTGGCGGCGACGGGCCGGTCACCGCGCACGCTCGCCGCGGGGCGCCCGCGCGCTCACGCCGCCCGGCGCCGCACCGCAATCCCGGCGGCGCAGGCCAGCGCCTCGCGCAGGCTCCCCGGATCCGCGCGGCCGGTGCCCGCGAGGTCCAGTGCCGTGCCGTGATCCACAGAGGTGCGCACGACCGGCAGGCCCAGCGTGATGTTGACCGCGGTCCCGAAGCTCGCGTGCTTGAGCACCGGCAGGCCCTGGTCGTGGTACATCGCGAGCACCGCGTCGGCCTTCGCGAGGGGACCCGGCTGGAACGCGGTGTCCGCCGGCACCGGCCCGTGCAGCGCCAGGCCCTCGGCGCGCAGGCGCTCGAGCGCGGGCTCGATGATGCGCTGCTCCTCGTCGCCGAGGTGCCCCTGCTCTCCGGCGTGGGGGTTGAGCCCCAGCACCAGCACCTGCGGCGCGCGGATCCCGAAATCACGGTCGAGAGCCGCGCACAGCACCCGCAGCACGCGTTCCAGCAGCGGCCCGTCGATGTGATCCGCGACCGCGCGCAGCGGCAGGTGCGTGGTCGCGAGCGCGACCCGCAGGTGCCCGCCCGCGAGCAGCATCACCGGATCGCCGCCGCAACGCGCGGCGACGTATTCCGTGTGCCCGCTGAACGGAATGCCCGCATCGTTGATCACCGCCTTGTTGAGCGGGCCGGTCACCAGGGCCGCGTAACGCCCGTCCACGCAGCCGTCCACGGCCTCGTCCAGCGCGCGCAGCAGCGACGGGGCGTTGTCGGGATCCGGGCGGCCGGGCACCTCGGGCGCGGCCAGCGGCACGGGCTTCACCCACAGCTCGCCGGCGGGCAGAGCCGCGTGCGGCGGGCCGTCGCTCTCGCGCAGCCGCACCTCCAGGCCCAGCAGTGCCGCGCGCCGGCGCAGCATGTCGGGATCGGCAAGCGCCACGACCCGCTGCGCGAGGCCCCGCGCGGCCAGCGCGAGGGTGAGATCCGGGCCGATGCCGGCCGGATCGCCCGGCGTCAGCGCGACGGGTGGCGGCGTGCCGGGGCTCACTCGTCCAGCCTGAACTCGACGTACGCCTCGTCTCGCAGCTGGCGCATCCAGTTCTGCACCTCCTCGTCGAGCTTGCGCTTGCGGATCTGCTCCGCGGCGCGGGCGCGGCGCACCTGCTCGGTGTCGTCATGGTCGCGCCGCTCGAGGACCTGCACGATGTGCCAGCCGAACTGGGTGCGGATCGGATCGCTGATCTGGCCCGGAGCGAGCGATTTCATCGTGCGTTCGAACTCCGGCACGGTGTCGCCGGGGTTCAGCCAGCCGAGCTCGCCGCCGCGGGTCGCGGACACGGTGTCGTCGGAATGCGAGCGCGCCAGCTCGTCGAAGGGCTCTCCGTTCTCCACCCGGGTCTTGAGCTGCAGCAGGCGCCGCTGGGCGTCGGCGTCGGACACCACGTCGTTGGTGCGCACCAGGATGTGACGGGCGCGGGTCTGGGTGACCACGAAGCGCGAGTCGCCCCGGAGATCGTTGAGCCGGATCAGGTGGAAGCCGCTGGGGCTGCGGATCGGGCCCCGCAGGTCCCCGGGCTGCATCCCCTTCACCTCGTCGGCGAAGATGGTCGGCAGCTCCGAGCCCTTGCGCCAGCCCAGGTCGCCGCCCTGCAGCGCCTGCTGGCCGTCGGACACCTCCGCCGCGACCTGCGCGAACGCCTCGCCCGCGCGCAGCCGATCGAGCGCGGCTTCCGCCTGCGCGCGCGCCTCGTCGATCTCGTCCGCGGACGCCGCCTCGGGCACCGCGAGCAGGATGTGGCCCAGCAGGTACTCGTTCTCGCCGCCGCCCTGGCGGCGGGCGGTGGCCAGGAAGTTGTCGATCTCGCGCGCGGTGACCTTCACGCGGCGCTCCACCGATCGCTGGCGCACGCGTCCGAGCAGGATCTCGTTGCGCACCTGCTCGCGGAAGCGACCGAAGTTGAAGCCGTCGCGCTCCAGGACGTCGCGGAACTGGCGCAGCGTGAGCTGGTTGCGCTGCGCGATGTTCTCCAGCGCGGCGGTGAGCTCGGCGTCGTCGACGCGCATTCCGTTGTCGCGGGCGATCTGCAGCTGCAGGCGGTCCAGCACCAGGCGCTCCAGCACCTGGCGCCGCAGCGCCGCCTCCGCCGGCGCCGGGGTGCCGCTCTGGCGCAGCTGCGCGCGCACCTCGCGCAGGCGTTCTTCCAGCTCGCTCTCGACGATCACGTCGTCGTTGACGACGGCGACGATGCGGTCGAGCTCGAGGATCGGGGTGTAGCGCCCCTGCGCGGGCGCATTCGCCGCGAAGGCGAGGCCGAGCAGGAGCAGCAGCAGGTTTCGCTTCATGTCGATTCGGGTGACGCGGCGCACGGCCGCCTGCGGCACGGTGCGCGGATGGCGGGAAGCCCCGGGGCCGCAAAGCATACCCGGCACGGCACGCGCGGCGCGACGGGTCGGGAGTCGCCGCCCGGCGGCGGCGGGTCAGAACTCGTTGCGGTAGCCCGGGATGGAGCGGCTCAGGAATTCCCCCGCGTCGCCGAAGGACGACAGGCCCTTGAGCACGAACTGCACGAACACGCCCGTGTTGTAGGTGTCGTTGGCGCTGGTCAGATCCTGGGCGCTGGCGAGGTAGCGCCGCCCCACGAGGCGCAGGCCCCAGCAGCAGCTCTCGTACTCCATCCCGCCGAAGGTCTCCAGCAGCTTCTTTCCCTCCAGCGAGTAGCTGAAGCGGCCCACCGCGCGCCAGTCGCGCGCCATCGGCCACGCGAAGGACAGGTCCGTCTGCTCCACCGTGTCGCGCACGAAGCGGTAGGTCGCGTTCACCACCCGCCGCGCGTCGGGCGCGTAGCGCAACGCCACCGTGCTGCGGTCGGTGCGGGTCTCGTGCGGGTCCCACTGGATCCCGGCGCTGACGCGCCAGCGCTCGTCCAGGTTGGCCGCGACCTCGGCCACCAGGTCCGAGCTGTTCGTGGTGTCGCGCGCGACGCCGGGCAGCGTGACCCGGCGGTCGCGGAAGTGTCGGATCTGGCCGATGCTGGCACGCGCGATCTCGTCGCCGGAGGCCGAGTCGATGAAGCGCGACGTGATCGCGAGGGTGACCTGGTGCGCGTCGCCGACGCGATCGGGGCCGCTGAATCGGTCTTCGCGGAAGAGCTGTCCGAAGTCGAACGTGAACTCGCCGGTGTCGAACACCGGCAGGTCGTCCTGGTCGTCGAACGGCACGAAGAGATAGAACAGGCGCGGCTCGAGCGTCTGCTGCATCGAGCGCCCGCGGAACGTGAGCGGGCGCTCGAAGAACAGCCCGCTGTCCATGCTGAACGTGGGCAGCAGCCGCGACGGGTCGTCGTTGGTCCCCGCGGGCTCGTCGTCCAGCGTGTAACCGGTGTAGCGAAGCGTCGCCTTCGGCACGACGTAGCCGGCCGCGGTGCGGTACGGGAAGGTGACGTGGGGCTTGAGGTCCCAGCGCACCCCGGTCACGCTGTCGCGGCGGTCGAAGTGCACCACCTCGGCGGTGCCGTTGAACGTGAAGCGCAGGTTGCGCTCGACGACCGACGTGCCGACCAGCATCTGCGGCAGCCGCTTGTAAGGCCGGCTGGTGCCGGGCAGGTCGTTGTCCACGGTCTGGAAGTTCTGCAGCCGCCCCAGCACGTAGTACTGGTTTCCCGAGTAGATCACGTCGGCGCGCTGCTCCAGGAAGCTCTGGCTGCTCACCGCGAGGGAGGTCCCCAGGTCCTCGAAGTACTCGTCGTCGGAGACCCAGCCGAACACCGCGTTGGTCGTCCAGCGGCCGCGCACCACGCCGGTGTGCTCGAAGGCCACGCCCGTGCGCGTCTCGCCGCGCTCGCTGTCGTCGGGCAGCACCTCCGCCGCCAGCTTGCCGCCGCCCCACGGGAACAGGTAGCGGTACTCGCCCTGCGCCTGCACGCCGCGATCGCTCATCGCGCGAAGCGCGAGCGTCGCGTCCATGTTCGGCGCGATGTTGAAGTAGTACGGAACCGTGACCTCGGCGCCGGCCTCCCCGGACACGCCGGCGCTGGGTGCGAGGAAGCCGGATTTCCGTGCGTCGCTGAGGGGGAAGGTCAGGTACGGGCTGTAGAAGATGGGGACGCCCTTGAAGTTCACCCACACGTTGCGTGCGAGCCCCTGGTCCTCGCCCTTGTCGAGGCGGATGTTGTCCGCCTCCAGCACCCACACGACGTCATCCGGGTTGCAGGTCGTGTAGCGGGCGTCGGCGGCCTTCAGGATGTCGGAGCCGGACAGGATGATGCGGCTCGCCGCGCCGTGGGCGTGTGCGTCCAGCACCCGGTACTCGGCGTCCTCCACCACGGTCACGTCCTCGGCGAGGGCCAGCGTGCCCCGGGAGCCGGTCAGGTACACGCCGTCGTCCCACGCGCGCACGTTGCCGATCGCGTTGATGACCTCGGTGCTGCTGTCGTATCGCACCTCGTCGGCCGACACGTGCCGGCCCTGGCGCCGGATCTGCACGTCGCCGGTGAGCACGGAGACGCCCGCGTCGGTGAGGTTCGCGTCGTCGGCTTCCATGTCCACCGCGTCCGGAAGGTCGGACGGCGACTCGATGGAGGGAATGGGTGGCAGCGAGAATCCGGGTCCGCACTGCTCGAAGCCGGCCGCTCCCGTCAGCAGCGGGAGCAGCGCCAGCACCGGGAGCCCGGCGACCAGTCGATGCAGCGAGGCGCGGGTCGGGCGTCGGGCGGACAAGGCGAGCACCGGCTCAGGCAGACAGCGACGAAAGGTGTCACAGATCCCCGGCAGCATCAACGCTGCCGGGGCGGCCGGCGGTGCGGGCGCGGAAGCCCGAGATCAGCGCGGCGCGCCCATCTCCAGCGCGCGCTCGCGGCGTGCGACCGGCGACTGCGACGCCAGCCGCGACTCCTCCTGCGCCCATTCCAGCCAGCGTCCGGCATCGCCCAGCACGATGTCGGTGAGCGCGCCCACGTGGTCGCGGCGCGCGTTCAGCGCCGGGATGTAGTCGAATGCGCCGCCGCCGGCGGCCAGGAAGCGATCGCGGTTCTCCACCGCGATCTCCTCCAGCGTCTCGAGACAGTCCGCCGAGAAGCCGGGGCACGCCACGTGCACCGTGCCGACCCCGTCGCGGCCCCACTGCTCGAGGGTCTCGTCGGTGTAGGGGCGCAGCCACTCCTCGCGCCCGACGCGGGACTGGAAGCTCACCTCCCAGCGCTCCGCGTCCAGGCCCAGCGCCTCGCTGACGAGGCGCGCGGTCTTGCGGCAGTGGCAGTGGTACGGGTCGCCGGAGAGGAAGTAGCGCCGCGGAATGCCGTGAAACGAGAACAGCAGCCGCTCCGGCTCGCCGTGGCGCTGCCAGTGCTCGCGGATGCTCGCCGCGAGCGCGCCGACGTAACCGGAGTCGTCGTGGTAGCTGGAGCGGAACGCGAGATCCGGCACCCATCGCCGCGCGCGCAGCGCGTCGCTGACGGCGTCGAAGATGGATCCGGTCGTAGTGCCGGAGTACTGCGGGTAGGCCGGCAGCACCAGCAGGCGGGTCACCCCCTGCTCGAGCAGCGCGTCGACGGCCGACGCGATCGAGGGCTGGCCGTATCGCATCGCCAGGGCCACGCGGAACAGGCCCGGAGCGCGCGTGTCCAGCGCGTCCTGCAGCGCCGCCGCCTGGGCGCGCGCATTGACCATCAGCGGCGAGCCCTCCGTGGACCACACGCTGGCGTAGGCCCGCGCGGAGCGCGGCGGGCGCACCCGCAGGATGACCCCGTGCAGGATCGCCCACCACAGCACCCGCGGCACCTCCACCACCCGCGGATCCCACAGGAATTCGGCGAGGTAACGGCGCACCGATGCCGTGTCCGGAGCGTCCGGCGTGCCGAGATTGGCGAACAGCACGCCGATGCGTGCGGGGCGGGCGTGGTCGTACTCGGACTGGCCCAGGTATCGGCTGCCCATCGGATCGGTCTCGGCTAGGGGGCCGTACTGTATCAGGCCGCCGCGCGCCGCCCCCCGCCCCGCCGTGCGGCGTTGCTCCGCAGTATGCTTCGCGCGTCCCCTAGCCCGCGATCCGAGCCGTTGAAAGCCCCTGCGACCGCCCCCGTCGACTTCTGCTACCCGCAAGGCATGGTCAGCACCGATGCAGCGCTGGCCTTCCTGCTGGAGCGCGCCCGCGTGCCGCGGGCAGGCGTTCCGGGAGCCACCCGCGACGTGCGCCTGGAGGAGGCCCTGGGCGGCGTGCTGGCCGATGCGCTCGTATCGCCCATCGACGTTCCCGGCCACGACAACAGCCAGATGGACGGCTACGCGCTGCGTGCCGTGGACGCCGGCGCGGACGGCGCGTGTCTGCCGGTGAGCCAGCGTGTCCCTGCCGGCGTCGAGCCGCAGCCGCTGGCCGCCGGGACCGCGGCACGCATCTTCACCGGCGCGCCGATCCCGCCGGGCGCGGACACCGTGGTGATGCAGGAGCGCTGTGAGGTGTCGGGAGACGCGGTGCGGGTGCCGGGCGGGCTCGAGCCCGGCGACAACGTGCGCCCGCGAGGCAACGACATCCGCGCGGGCGATCGGGTGCTGGAGGCCGGCGAGCGGCTGCGCGCGCCGCATCTGGCGCTCGCGGCATCGCTGGGGCTGTCCGCCGTGACCCTGCACCGGCCGCTGCGCGTGGCGCTGTTCTCCAGTGGTGACGAGCTCGCGTTCCCGGGGGAGCCGCTGGCACCCGGACAGATCTACAACTCCAACCGATACGGCCTGCGCGCGCTGCTGCAGGGCCTGGGCGCCGAGGTGCGCGATCTCGGCCGGGTCGCCGACACGCTGGACGCGACCGTCAGCGCGCTGCAGGCCGCCGCCGACGGGTCGGACGTGATTCTCTCGAGCGGCGGCGTGTCGGTGGGCGAGGAGGACCACGTCAGGCGCGCCCTCGAGACGGTGGGCTCGCTGGAGCTGTGGCGCGTGGCGGTGAAGCCCGGCAAGCCGCTGGCCTACGGCCGGGCAGGTGATGCCGACTTCATCGGCCTGCCCGGCAACCCGGTCTCCGCGCTGGTCACCTTCTGCCTGTTCGTGCGTCCGTTCCTGCTCAAGCGAATGGGCGCGCGACGGCTCGCGCCGCCGGCGTGGCCGGTGGCCGCCGGCTTCACCTGGCCGCGGGCCCGTCAGCGCCGCGAGTACGCTCGCGCCCGGATCGCGTTCCGCGACGACGGGCTGCCGGTGGCCACGCTGCACCCCCGGCAGGGGTCCGACGTGCTGAGCTCCTGCACCTGGGCGGACGGCCTGGTCGAGATCCCGGAAGGCGTGACCGTCGCCGAGGGGGACACCGTGCGCTACCTGGGCTTCGACGCGCTTCTCGGGTGAGCGGGATGCACGCACAGGGCCGGGGCGAGGTGCGCGTGTCGGTTCAGGAGGCGCCGTTCGACGCCGGCGCGGTGGTGGACCGGATGCGCCGGGCCGACCCGGGCGTCGGCGCGGTGGCGAGCTTCGTCGGCGTGTGCCGCGACATCAACGACGGCGCCGGCGTGCAGGCGATGTGGCTGGAGCACTACCCGGGAATGACCGAGCGCGCGATCGAGGGCATCGTGGCCGACGCCTGCGCGCGCTGGAACGTGCGCGCCTGCGAGGTGGTGCACCGGGTCGGGCGCCTCGTCCCCACTGACCCGATCGTGCTGGTGGCCGTCGCGTCGGAGCATCGCGGCGATGCGTTCGCCGCCTGCGAGTTCGTCATGGACTATCTCAAGACGCGGGCACCCTTCTGGAAGAAGGAGCACACGGGAGACGGCACCCGCTGGGTCGCTGCCCGCGCGGCGGACGACGCCGCCGCGGAGCGCTGGCGCCGCTGACGCGCCCGCGCCGGGGCGGCGGCCGGCCGCGCGCGGGCGAGGCTCGGGATTCCTCTTGACTCTCCCGATGCTGCGGCGCAATAATTGCTGCGACGCAACAACAAAGCCCGTTGCGAGAGCACTTCAACTCCGGAGAGAGAGCCATGGATATGAACTTCGGCACCATGCTCGACAGCATGGCGCAGGCAAATGACAAGGCCGTATCGGCCGCGGCCGAGCTGACCCGCATGAGCACCCGCACCGGCGGCATGCTGGTCCGCAAGCAGATCGACGCGTTCGAGACCTGCCTGGACGCGGGCACCCGTCACCTCAAGGTCGCGACCGAGACGCGCGATCCCAAGGAGGCGTTCCAGGCGCACACCGAGGTGGTGCTGGAGCTCGGCGAGAAGCTGGTCGCCGCGACGCAGGAGGCCTTCGAGATCCAGGTGCAGGCCCGCGACGAGCTCGTGCGCTGGGTCGAGGACGGGGTCAACACGGTCAAGGCCGAGGCCGAGTCCGTGATGCAGCCCGCCGCCGCGCCGGCCAGGCGCGCCACCCGCAGCACGAAGAAGGCCGCCTGACGCTCACGTCGGCGCCTTCGAAGGCGAAGAGAAACCCCGGGCACGTCCCGGGGTTTTTTTTGCGCTCTTCCAGCCCGCTGGACCGCGGAGCCCCGGGATGCGGGCTTCGCCGCACGGGACGGGGAAGAACGAGGGCGTTCGAGCCCGGAGGCGGCCGTGCCCGCGGCGCCGGGCACAACCGGAAGAAAGTGGCGCCGAGGCGCCGGGCACAAGAAAATAATAGGGGCGCCGAGGCGCCGGAATTGCCAAAAGAAAGG
>CBDUCN010000009.1:0-36953 GCA_965365655.1 uncultured Gammaproteobacteria bacterium
GCGCTCAGCAGTCCCGCGGCGAGGCTTCCGAGCGCACAGTGCAGCATGCCGGCCAGCACGCTGCGCACGACGTCTGTAGACGACATGTCGGACTCCGGTGTGGGAATACGCTGCGCACTCTGAGCGGCGCGCCGGCGCCCGCACGGGCCGGTGGTGGCGTCATGCGGGACCAATCGTGGCGAAATGATGGAATCGCGCGCCGCGGCGCTGCCGGCGGCACGGTGCTCGGCTACATTCGAATCCCGCGCGCCGGCGCGCGATCCGCTTCGGGAGACACACGCCATGAGCCGCCGCATCGCCATCGTCGAGGACGAGCCCGCGATCCGCGAAAACTACGCCGACGTGTTCCGGCGCCAGGGCTACGAGGTGGCGACGTTCGCCGAGCGCGGCCCGGCTCTGGAGGCGCTGCGCGAGCGGCTGCCCGACCTGGCGATCCTGGACATCGGCCTCGCCGGCGAGGCCGAGGGCGGCTTCGACCTGTGCCGCGAGCTGCGCACGCTGTCCGCGTCCCTCCCGATCATCTTCCTCACCGCCCGCGACAGTGACCTGGACGCGATCTCGGGCCTGCGCCTCGGCGCGGACGACTACCTCACGAAGGACATCAGCCTGCCGCACCTGCTGGCGCGGGTCGCGGCGCTGCTGCGGCGCGTGGAGGCGCTGCGCCAGCCGCCGGACGCGTCGCGGCTGCTGCAGCGAGGAGACCTGCGCCTCGATCCGGACCGCATCAGCGCGCGCTGGAAGGGCGATCCGGTGCCGCTGACCGTGACCGAGTTCTGGATCGTGCATTCCCTGGCCCGCTACCCCGGCCACGTGAAGACCCGCGAGCAGCTCATGGCGGACGCGAGCGTGGTCGTGGACGACAGCACGATCACGTCCCACATCAAGCGGGTGCGGCGCAAGTTCCAGGCCCTGGACGCTGATTTCGACGCCATCGAGACGGTGTACGCGATGGGCTACCGCTGGATCGCGGAGGGCGGCGACTGAGCCTGCGCACCAAGCTGCTGCTCACGGCCTGCGTCCTGCTGGCCGTGCCCGTCGCGGGCTACCGCTTCGTCGGCGCCGCCGAGCAGTACCTGCGCGAGCACCAGTCGCAGCTCGCCCTCGACGCGGCCCGGGTGCTCGCGGTCGCGCTGGAAGCGCACCCGGAGCCGGCCACGCCGGCGGCGGTCGAGGATTCCGGGCCGCCGCTGCACGTGCAGGCGCTGGCGGAGGCCGCGCAGGTGGACGGCTACGCCGACGACTGGGGCGACCTCGCGGCGGACGGCGGCGCAGCGCCGCCGGTCCTGCAGGCCGCCCGCCACGGGGACACGGTGTACCTGCTTGCCGGCGCGCCGCAGGGAACGGGCCTGCGCCTGCTGATCGAGGACCGTCCGTTCTTCCGCCGTGCGTGGTGGCTGGACGCGGCCGCGCCGGGCGCGCAGCCGTTGCTCGAGGTGCCTCCGTCGGAGGCGGCGCTGGGTCCCGGTCACCCGGACCCGCGCCTTCGCGGCGCCGTGCGGCGAACGCCCCGCGGCAATCGTTTCGAGCTGGCGCTGCCGCGGGGGCTGCTCGGCGACGGGCTGGCCCTGGAGCTGGTCGCGCCCGGCACGCCGGCCGCGTTCACGCCGAAGCTGCGCGCGCGGCTGCCGGAACACGGCTTCTACCGGCTGCTGCTGCCGCCGCCGGGCCTCGATCGCCTGCTCGCCGACCTCGCCCCTGCGTCGGGGGCGCGGGTGCGGGTGACCGACGATGCCGGGCGGGTGCTGGCCGAGGTCGGCCACCCGGGGCCCGGCGGGCCGCAGGCGGGCGTGACGGGGCTGCTGGACCGCCTGCTGCCGGCCGAGGACGACGCGCTGCTGGGCCGTGCGCCGAGCACCCGCGCGCTCGAGGGGCCGGAGCTCGCGAGCGCGCTGGCCGGCACGCCGGCGTCGCGGCTGCGGCGCGACGCCGCCCAGGGGCCGCTGATCGTGTCCGCCGCGTGGCCGCTGCACCGCGACGGCCGGATCACCGGCGCGCTGGTGCTCGAGCAGAGCGCGTCGCCGATACAGGCGCTGGGCCGCCAGGCGCTGCTGGAGCTGTTCACCGCGACGGCGGCCGCGTTCCTGCTCGGCAGCGCCGCGCTGCTGGCCGTCGCCGGACGCGCGGCCGGTCGGCTGCGCCGCCTGCGCGACCTCGCGGCAGGCGCGGTGGACGAATCGGGCCGCGTGAAGGGCGCCTTCCGCGCTCCTGCGGGCAGCGACGAGATCGCCGACCTGGGACGCAGCTTCGAGGCGGCGGTGACGCGGCTGCGCGACTACCAGGAGTACCTCGAGCTGCTGGCGACGCGGCTGTCCCACGAGATCCGCACGCCGCTCGCGGTGGTGCGCTCGTCGCTGGACGCGATGCCGCCGCACGACGGCGACGACAGCTACCTGCGGCGCGCCCGAGCCGGCGTGGACCGCCTGGACGGCCTGGTGCGGCGCATGAGCGAGGCCGCGCGCCTGGAGCAGGCGCTTGCCGACACCGAGCGCGAGCCGCTGGACCTGCGCGCGCTCGCACGCGCGATCGCGGCGGCCCACGGCGCGAGCTGGCGTGCGCCGGCGCTGCGCGCCGACATCGGGCCGGACGCGGTGTGGGTCCGGGGCTCCGCGGACCTGCTGCTGCAGGCCGCCGACAAGCTGCTCGCGAACGCGCGCGACTTCGCGGGACCGCAGGACGAGATCGTGATCGGCCTCGAGGTCACGCCTGCCGTGGCGCGCCTGTTCGTGCACAACACCGGCCCGCCGCTGCCGCCCGGCGATCCGGCACGCCTGTTCGAGTCGATGGTCAGCGAGCGCGGCGGCGTCGTTCGCGAACGCGGCGCCGAGCCGCCGGAGCCGCACCTGGGGCTGGGCCTGTACGTGGTGCGCCTGGTCGCGGAGTTCCACGGCGGCCGGCCGTTCGCGGAGAACCTGCCGCAGCAGCGCGGCGTGCGGGTCGGCATCGAGCTGCCGCGCGCCGGCGACGGTCGCTAGCAGGCGTTTGCAACGCGACGCCCTGTCGGATTCCGACCCGCTTCGCGGCCCCGGCGATTTCCCGGGCAGCCTCCCGCTCGCTCGATGAATCGATCACCCGCGCGACTGCTTCATGCCGTCACATCCCCTGCCGGATGCAGGCTCTCGATCGTCTACCGCCTGCGCCTGCGCACGCGCTCGCCCATCATCCCGGCGGCGCCGATGACTCCGCGTCCTTCGCCGCCTCCCACAGCAGCTCGAGCTGCTCCGGCGAGCGGTCCGCGAGGGCGCGGCCGCCGCCGACGGCGGCGCACATCGCGCGGAAGCGCCGCTCGAAACGCGAGCTGGCCTCGACCAGCGCGCCTTCCGGATCGACGTCGAGGTGCCGCGCGAGGTTCACGGCCGTGAACAGCACGTCGCCGAGCTCCGCACGCAGCCGGTCGCGGCCGGCGCCGGACGTGACCTCGCGCTCGAGCTCCGCGACCTCCTCGTGGAGCTTGCCGAGCACCGGCTCCGCGGCCGGCCAGTCGAAGCCCGTGCGCGCCGCGCGGCGCTGAAGCTTCGCCGCCCGCTGCAGCGCCGGCAGGCCCGGCGGCACGTCCGCCAGCGGGTCGTCTCCGGTGTCACCGCGCTCCTCGGCCTTGATCTCCTCCCACGCGCGGCGCACGCCGTCCGCATCGGACAGCTCCACGTCGCCGAACACGTGCGGATGGCGGCGCTGCATCTTCGACACGATCGCACGCACGACGTCCGCGAATCGGAACGCGCGCCGCTCCTCCGCCATGCGGGCGTGAAACACCACCTGCAGCAGCAGGTCGCCCAGCTCGTCGCAGAGGTCCGCCATGTCGTCGCGCGCGATCGCGTCCGCGACCTCGTAGGCCTCCTCGATGGTGTAGGGTGCGATGCTGTTGAAGTCCTGGGCCACGTCCCACGGGCAGCCGTCGCGCGGGTCGCGCAGGCGGCTCATGACCTGCAGCAACTCGAGCACCAGATGGGCGTCCTCTGTTCCCTCGGCGTGCGTCACGTTGAACTCTCCTGCGCTGTCACCGCGCGCGCGGTGCGATCGGTGGCTGCGGTGTCGCTGTTGCTGGCCGGCGCATGCCTGTCGCCGGCGGGCGATGCGCTGGCCGATGAGCGGGACCGGGAACGGTTCCTCGCCGCGGAGCGCGCGGTTGCCGCGGGCGACGCGCCAGCCGTCGAGCGCGCACTGCGCGCGCTGCGCGATTATCCGCTGCAACCCTACCTGGAGATGGCGTGGGCGGAGCGGCGGATGCGCCGCATCGGCGACGACGAGATGGCCTCGCTGCTGTCCCGGCACGCGTCCATCCCGACGGTCACGGCGCTGCGACGGCGCTGGATCGAGGTGCTCGCCCGGCGCGGGCGCTGGCAGCGCATCGCGGATCAGGCGCCCGCGCACGCGGCATCCGGCGATCGCGAGCCGGAGACCGCGTGCCGGGTCGCCGAAGCGCTGTGGCGCGCCGGCGACCGCGCCGCGGCGTGGCCGCGCGTCGCGGCGCTGTGGCCCACCGGCCGCTCGCTGCCCGATGCCTGCGATCCGGTGCTGGCCGCGTGGCGCGAGGCTGGCGGGCTGACGGCGGATCTCGCCTGGCAGCGCGCCGCGCTCGCCGTGCGGGCGGGCAACCCGCGCCTCGCCCGTTACCTGCGCCGCTACCTCGCAGCATCCGACAGGACGCTGCTGGACACGTGGCTCGCGTTCCGGCGCGACGGCCGCGGCCTTGCGGAGTTCCTGCGCGCCGGGGGCTTCGACGACCCGCGGCGGCGTCAGGTGCTGATGGACGGCGTGGAGCGTCTCGCGGCGCGCGACCCGTCGGCCGCCGCGCGGCTCGTCGAGCGCGCGGGCGCGGCCGGATTGCCCGACACCGTGCGTGCCGCGCTGCGCGCGCGGGTGGCTCGGCATCTCGCCCGCGCGGGGGACGACGAGGCCTTCCGCTGGCTGGATGGCGTGCGCGATCCGCGGGCGCTCGCCGCGGGCGCCGTGCTCGCGATCGCCGACGCGCACTGGTCGCGGGTCAGCGCGCTGGTGGCGGCGATGCCGGCCGAGCAGGCGGCGGAGGAGCGCTGGCGCTACTGGAGCGCGCGGGCGCGCCTGCTCGCCGGCGACGCCGACGCCCGTGCCCCCCTCGAGGCGATGGCCCGCGAACGCAGCTACTACGGCTTCCTCGCCGCGCGCCACCTCGGGCTCGACTACCGCCTCGGGCATGCCCGCACGGAACCGGACCCCGCGGTTCTCGACGCGGTGGCGTCGCGCCCCGCGGCGCGGCGCGCGCTGGAGTGGCACGCGCTGGAGCGCCCGGTCTCGGCGCGGCGCGAGTGGCGCGAGCTGCTGGACGCGTTGCCCGACGCGCAGCTCGACGCCGCGACGCACATCGCGCACGCGCACGGCTGGCACGAGGCCGCGATTCGAAGCGCGGCGCGGGCGCAGCGCTGGAACGATCTCGAGGTGCGCTTTCCGCTCGCCCACGAGGACGCCGTGGTGCACGCGTCCACACGCAGCGGTCTGAGCCCGGCTCGGATCTACGCGGTGGTGCGCCAGGAGAGCGCGTTCATGGAGGACGTCCGGTCCTCGGCCGGGGCGCTCGGCCTGATGCAGGTGCTGCCCGGCACGGCGCGCGCGGTGGCGCGGCGCGCGGGCCTGCGCAGGCCACGCGCTTCGGACCTGCTGGATCCGGATCGCAACCTGCTGCTGGGCAGCCTCTACCTCGCGCGGCTGGAGCGTCGCTACGCGGGGCACCCCGTGCTCGCGAGCGCGGCCTACAACGCGGGGCCTTCGCGCGTGCGCCGCTGGCAGCCCGACGAGGCGGTGAGCAGCGAGGTCTGGATCGAGACCATCCCGTTCCGCGAGACGCGGCGCTACGTGCAGCGCGTGCTGGCCTACCAGGTGATCTACGCGCACCGCCTCGGCGAGGAACCGCCCGACCTCGACGATCTCATGCCGCCCGTGCCGGCACGCCCGACGATCGCGCAGGGCTGAAATCTCGAGAATCTTCCACCCGGCTGCTGCGCGTGCCGTGCGACGGCCGCGAGGCGCTGCATGACGTGAAGACGGCGGTCATCCGGCTCGCCGGACTGCGTTGTCTTCACGGGAGGCGCGTTGGCTCGCTCGCCGGATACCCAACTCGCGGCAGCGCGAAGAATTGCAGCGCGACACGATTCACGAGCGCCGTTCGCCGGAGCAACGGGCGTGCGGGGACGGTTCGAAGGACACGGCGCGGCCGGCGCGAGCCGTAGCCGGTTCAGTCAGGCAGCTCCAGGCGCGGGTCCGCGACGCGGCGGGTGGTGCACGACAGGAACAGGTGGCCCTGATGCGCGCAGAAGCGCAGCCACTTGTTGAGGAAGCGGTTCATGCGCCAGCGACGCTGCACCTCGGGCATGTGGCCGCGGCGCCACCCCTCGACCGCGCGCGAGCGCTTGCGCCGGTAGTGGCTCACGACCTCGGCCGCACGCACGTCGTGGTAGACGTTGATGCGCGCGCGCGGCTCCAGCGCAATCTCGTCGTCGCCGTCGAAGCGATACGTCAGCAGCACGCTGGTCGTGTACTTGAAGCGTTCGTCGACGCTCAGGTAGAGGTCGAGCGCGCCCGACACGCTGGAGCGGCAGGTTCCCTGCATCGATTCCAGCTCCGGCGCGAGTCGCATCAGGCGCACGTAGTTGCTCTCGTAGAGCTCGATGAGCGCTGCGAGATCCGGCCCTTCGTGGAACCGTGGACGATGGCTGATCGACGCGAACATCGGGCGATAGTAGCACAGGGATCCGGGCCTCCAAGTCCCCCGCGAGGCCCGTTTTTCCAGGGTTCTGCGCGCCGACACAACGCCGCGCCCGAGGTCTTGAACAGGGCCTCGGGAAGCGCGTAGCATTGCCGGCCCGTCGCGCGGGACGTCCCCTCGTCCGGCGCCGCTCCGCGGCCTGTGCGGCCGCCTCTCGCGAGCGCCGTGCACGCATCACCCGGCGCCCTGCCGGGTCACGACGCGAGTCCCCATCACGAGGCGGTCCATTGCGGTTCGCAGAAAGCATGCGAGCGCGTCGCCGGGGCTGCACACGATCGGCTCGCTCTCGTTGAACGACGTGTTGAGCAGCATCGGCACGCCGGTGCGCCGCTCGAACGCGGCGATCAGACGATGGTAGAGCGGCTGCGCGGCGGCGCTCACCGTCTGCAGCCGTCCGCTGCCGTCGACGTGGGCCACGGCCGGTATCGCATCGCGGCGCCCGGCCCGGATCCGGTAGACCTTCGTCATGAACGGCACGTCGTCGTCTACCTCGAACCACGCGCCCACCGCCTCGCGCAGCACCGACGGCGCGAACGGACGGAAGCTCTCCCGTCGCTTGACCGCCTCGTTGAGCACCACGCGCATGTCGCCGCGGCGCGGGTCGGCGAGGATGGATCGCTGTCCGAGCGCCCGCGCGCCCCACTCCATGCGTCCCTGGAACCAGCCCACCACCTCGCCGCCAGCGATCGCGTCGGCCGTCTCGTCGCACAGCCGTTGCTCGTCATCCACCGCACGCACGCGACAGCGCGCCGCCTCGAGCGAGCTCGCCTGCGCCGCGATGGCCGCGCTCACCTGCGCGTCGTCGAACGCGGGGCCCAGCGCGGCGCTGTCCAGCGCCCGGCGCCGCAGCACGCCGGTGAGGTCGCGTTCCGCGCACAGCGCGGCGCCCAGCGCGCCGCCCGCGTCGCCCGCCGCGGGCTGCACGAACACCTGCTCGAACGGCGTGCGCTCGTGGATGCGTCCGTTCGCCACCGAGTTCATCGCGCAGCCGCCGGCCAGCGCGAGGCGGCGCGAGCCGGTGCGCGCGTGAAGGGCGTGCAGCACGTGGAACATCGCGTCCTCGAAGCGCTGCTGCACCGAGGCGGCCACGTCGTGGTGGCGCGCCTCGATCGCGGCGCGCGGTGCTCGCGCCGGCCCCAGCAGGCGCTCCAGCGCCGGGCGATACAACGTCGGCAGGTCCGGTTCGCCATCGTCCGCGAGAACGCCCAGCGCGATCCGGTGGTGGCGGAAGTACCGAAGGTCCAGGTCGAATCGCCCGCGCGCGCGCACGCGCAGCACTCGTGAAAAATCGTCGACGTGGCGCGGCTCGCCGTACGCGGCGAGGCCCATGACCTTGTACTCGTCGCCGTACGCACGAAAGCCCAGGTATTGCGTGAGCGCCTGGTAGAAGATCCCGAGCGAGTGCGGGAACAGCACGCGATCGTGAATCGCGAGCACGTCGCCGTGACCCGTGCCCGCGGCGGTGCTCGCGAAATCGCCGAAGCCGTCCACCGACAGCACCGCGGCGTCGTCGAAGGGGCTGCAGTAGAACGCGGACGCGAGGTGTGCACGATGATGCTCGACGTGCACGACGGGCGCGCGCCACGCGGCGCCGTCCGTGCATCCGGCCAGCGCGGCGCGAACGCCTAGCCGCCGCCGGCGCCGCGCGAGCCGCTCGGCGATGAGCGCCGGCGACGGATGCGCGGCGGCGAACGCGAGCCGCCGCAGACGGTTCGCCCTCGGATCGCCGTTCATCGCGACCGCGTCCACGTCCGCCGGCGTGGCCCCGACCGCCTGCAGGCACCAGCGCACCGCGTGGCACGGAAATCCGGCGAAGTGCTTGCGCCGGACGAAGCGCTCCTCCTCCGCGGCCGCGGCGATCTCGCCGTCCACCGTGACGCACGCGGCGGCATCCGCATGCCACGCATTGATCCCGAGGATCAGCATGGCGTGATCCCGAGGATCAGCATGATGTGATCCAAAAAATCAGCATGACACGAGCCCAAGGATCAGCATGACGTGATCCCGAGCGTCGGCATGGCGTGCCCCCGAAGATCAGCATGCCGTGCGCCGGCGCGGCGAACGCGCACCGCGGCTCACCGCGCACGATCGCCCTCCCGCGGCGCGCCGAGGCGGCGCTCGACCAGCGCCAGCGCGATCAGCATCTCCGCGGTCGCGCGCTGCACCGCGTACGCGAGGCCGGGCAGACCGTCGAGGATCCCGCCGCGCAGCAGCAGGCACCACGCGAGTGCGAGCGGCGGCGCGGGCAGCACGAGCCGGCGCACCCGGGCGGCGGGCGTCAGCCGCCGCCACGGCGTGCCGTCGATCAGTGCGGCCTCGAGCCGGGCGTAGCGCCACTGATCGGCAAGCCAGCGCGCGGCGGGCTTGCGGTCGTCGTGCCGGATGGCGCCCGGCAAGTCCGCGACGCGACCCTCGACGCGCAGCCGCTGGGTGTGCCCCTGCTGCACGAAGTGCCCGGCGTGCCGGCGGAACAGCACCACGCGCGGCGGATACAGCGAGCCGCGCAGCGCGCGCCCCGCCACACAGTAGCGGAAGCACGCGCGGTAACCGGCAACGTCCGCGGGCGGATCCAGGGCGCGCAGCGCGGCCGCGAGCGCCGGCTCCAGCACGTGATCGGCGTCCAGCGCGAGCACCCACTCGCTGTCGATCCCGGTCTCGTGCACCGCGAAGTTCCACTGGCTCGCGTGCCCGTCGAAAGCGCGCTGCACGACGCGCACGTTGCGCGCCTGCGCGGCGAGCGCGAGCGTCCGGTCCGTGCTGCCGCTGTCCACCAGCACCACCTCCCGGGCCCACGCGAGCGCGGCGAGGGTGCGCGGCAGGTTCGCCTCCTCGTCCAGCGCGAGCAGCACCGGCGTCACGTCAAGCGCCACGGCGAGCGCCTCCGGCTGCGGCCGCGCGCGCGTACAGGGCCGTCATCGCGTCGGCCACCATCGGCCACGCGAAGCGCTCGCGCGCGGCGTCGCGACCGGCCTCTCCCATCGCCGCCGCGCGCGCCGGCGCGCCCAGCGTCTGCGCGAGCGCGCTCGCGACGTCCTCCGGCGTCGCGTCGCACACCAGCCCGCAACCGGCCCGCGCGACCTCGTCCGCGAGGCCCACGCCGCGCGTGACCACGACCGGGCAGCCGGCCGCCATCGCTTCCAGCACCGTGTTCGCGAAGTTCTCCGACAGCGACGGCAGCACGAACACCGCCGCGCGCGCGTAGAGGTCGGCGCGCTGCGCCGGCGTCACCGGTCCGGCGAACCGGACCCGCGCCTCCAGTCCGAGGTCCCGCACGCGCGCCGCGAGGCCGGCCTGCAGGCCCTCGTCGTCGTGCCCGGCGATCACCAGCCGGGCGGCGGACAGCCGGGCCATCGCGTCGAGCAGGCAGTGCAGCCCCTTCTTCCACGACAGCCGGCCGAGGAACAGCACCAGGCCGGCCTCGCGCGGTCGCGGCGGCGGCGGCGCGGCGTCGATGCCGTTCGGGACCGTCTCGACGGGCGGCAGCGCGAGCCCGAACGCTTCGACGTCGCGGCGCTCGCGCTCGCTGGTCACGTGCAGCGCCGCGGCGCGTTCGAGCAGCGGCCGCCCGGCGAGCGCGAGCCACGCGGACTTCAGCCGGCGACTCCGCCGTGCGACGAGCTCGCGCACCAGCATGCCGCGAGGGCTGACGACGTACGGCACGCTGCACGCGCGCGCCGCCCGTGCCGCCGCGCCCGTCGGGTGCAGGAACAGCGTGTGCACGTGCACGAGGTCGTAGCCGCCGGCGCGGCAGGCGAGCGCCGCCGCCAGCCCCGGCGACCAGTACCAGCGTCGCAGCGCCGGCACGTCGAAGTAGTGCACGCCGACCCCGTCCATGTCGCACCGCGCGCCGGCGCGCACGTCCAGGTCGCGAGGACCGTCCACCCGGGTCGTGAACACGTCCACGGCGTGGCCCGCCGCGACCAGCGCGCGGCACAGGCCGTGCGTGGCCAGCACCACGCCGCCGTAGCGCACGGCCGGCGGATAGCTCGGGATCACGTGCAGCACCCGCATCAGCCCGCGCTCCGCACGACCCGGGCGTGCGTCGACGTGACCGCGCGCGCGGCGCGCACCACGGCATCGGCCGCGATCTCGATGCCGTGGCGCGCGTGCACCCGCACGCGCGCGCGAAGCCCCATGGCGCGCAGCCGCGGCGCTTCGGCCGCGGCGCCTGCAAGCGCGCCCGCCAGCGCCCTGACGTCGCCGCTCGGAAACACCCATCCGGTCTCGCCGGGCAGCACCAGGTCCGGCTCGCAGCCCACGCGGTCCCCGACCACCGCCGGCCGCGCGCAGGCCATCGCCTCGTTGACGACCAGGCCCCAGGTCTCGCGCTGATCCGACGGCAGCACCAGGCAGTCGGCGCAGTGGTAGACCTCGGGCAGCGCGCCCTGGTTGACGAACCCGGCGAAGCTCACCGCGCGCCCGCGCGCCCTGACGCGCGCGCGCGCGGCCTCGGCCCCGTGGCCCACGACCAGCAGGTGCGCAGCGGACGGCGCGCCCGCCATCGCGTCGATCGCGTCCAGCACCCGTTTCTTCGGTTCCAGCTTGCCGACGAACAGGAAGCACACCGCGTCCGGCGGCACGCCGAGGTCGCGGCGCAGCCGCGCACGCCGCGGTGCGGCCGCATCGGCGCGGGCCGCGAATTGTTCGTTGTCGATCCCGTAGGGGCAGTCCACGACGCGTGCCGGGTCCACCCCGTGCGCGAGGTACCACTCCCGGTTGCGCCGCCCGATCGCGAGCACGGCGTCGTAGCGGCGCAGCCAGCGGCGGTGGGCCGCCCGCAGCCAGTCCGGCCGCGGCGTCAGCAGGTTCGACTCACCGCGCACCAGCACGCGCGCCCCGGCGCGCCGCGCGAGCGTCGGCGCCGCGGCGAGCACCGCGGAGTGCCAGCCGGTCGCGAGCACCACGTGCGGCCGGAACGCCGCGATGCGCCGGGCCAGCGCCGCGAGCGCGGCGCCGCGAGCGCGCGGCGCGCCGGGCGCCAGCGGGCAGTGCCAGCGGTAGCCGTCCAGCAGCGGGACGTCCCACTGGAACGGCACGCCGAAGCCGACGCCCTGGGCGCGGGGCCCTGGCAGGTGCTCGAAGAACACCTCGAGGTCCAGCTCCGGGCGCGCGGCCAGGGCCCGGTACCACGGCGCCTGGTACTGGATCGGGTGGGTCGCGATCGCGAGCAGGCGCAGCCGCGTCACGGCACGTGCCCCCGCGGCCGCAGGCGGCGGCGCGCGCGGGCCGACGGCCGCGTACCGCGCAGCGCCGTCACGCGGCCGTCGCCGACGGACGCGGTGGCGGCGGCGCGCGCAGCACGAAGCCCAGGCACAGCCCGAGCACCAGCAGCACGAACGGATCGCCGAACACCTGCGACGCGGTCGCGAACACCGCGAGGTTGCACAGCAGCAGCGCGAGCAGGCCTGCCGCGATCACCGCCCTCTGCTCTTCGCCGGCCGCGAGCAGACGCCGGATCGCGGCGTGTGCGGCCAGCAGCATCGCGGCGGCCAGCCACGCGGTCGCCGCGAGGCCGTGCACGCCGAGCTCCGCGAGCACCTTCGCGAGACCGCCCTCGGCCGCGAAGCCCACGAGCTGCGGGCCGCCGCCGAACGCGGCGGCGCCCTGGCTGGCCGTTCCGGCGCCGGCGCCGAGCAGCCCGTTGCGGTTGACGACGTGGCGGAAGCTGCCGACGGTGGAGCTGCGCAGGCGCTCCGCCGCCTCGTCGGTCACGCCCCGGTAACGGCTCACGTAGCCGCCCACGGGGCTGTCCTCGCGCTCCGGCACCAGCGCGAGCTGCAGCACGAACGCGACCAGCGCCGCCGCCGCGAGCAGTCCCGCGAGGCGCCCCGCCCGTCCGCGGTACCACGTCAGCAGCGCCGCATACACCGGCACGAACAGCACCAGCTCGACGACCATCTTGCGCCGCCCGGTGAGCACCACCGCGCCGATCAGCACCGCGATCAGCGCGAGCCCGGCGACCGTGCCGGCCGGGAAGGCCCGCGCGAGCACCAGGATCGCGGTCACCGCGGCGGCGGTCGCGCCGTGCCACGCGGCCGTCTCGGCCGAGCGGAAGAACCCCGGCGGCAGCTCCAGCACGCCGCCGGTCTCCGGGTACACCAGCAGGCCGACGCCCACCGAGTCCAGCACCCCGTCCCGGTAGCCCATCACGTTCAGGTACACCCCCGCGCTGAACAGCAGCGCGAACGCGACGTACACCGAGAACGCGCGCACGATGTCGGCCACCGTCGCGGCGTAGTACATCGCGATGACCAGCCCGGCGAACGGCAGCGCGTACACCAGCACCCCGATGCCGGCCAGCGCGACGCTGCCGGTGTGTCCCAGCGTCACGAGCACCTGCAGCGCGACGACGAAGAAGAACACCGACACCGGCGCGCGCAGCGACGGGTGCAGCGCGTACATCGGCTGCGGCCCGAGGGTGCCGCCGCGCATCAGCAGGCCCGCCGCCGCGGCGGCGAACACCGGCGCGAACAGCAGCACCATGTAGACCGGCTCGCCCGGGGTCAGCTTGCGCAGCACGTCCTGCAGGAAGCCGGCGCCCAGGGTCATCAGCACCGCGAGCCGCCAGTCGGCGAGCGCCGGCACCAGCGCGAGCGCCGCGAGCATGATCGCCAGCGCGCTCACGGGCGTCCTCGCCCGCGGCGTGTCCCGGCCGCCGCCGCGTCCCCGGCAAGCCCGAGGCGCGGCCCCGCGAGGTGGGCGCGCAGCGCCGAGGCGGCGCCGCGCAGCTCGGCGACGGCCGCGACCGGGATCCACCACGGCGAGCGCAGGTGATCGCGCGCCAGCACCGCGCGCGCGAGCTCCGCGAGGGTCCGGCGCAGCGCTCCGGGCACCCGCGGGTGGCGCAACAGGTAGTAGTAGCGCCCGGCGCTGTGCGCGGGCGAGGCGCTGCGCCGGTGGCGCGCGTGCACCCGCACCCCGCCGTCGGGCGCCTGCAGGTGCTGCAGCGCCGCGTCGGGAGCGAAGTGCAGGCGCATGCCTCGCGCGAGCGCGCGCTCCGCGAGGTCCGCCTCGAAGCGGTACGCGGCCGCCTCGAAGCGCTCGTCGAAGCCGCCGAGGTCGAACAGCGCGGCGCGGCGCACGCAGAAGTTCCCGCCGCCGAAGCGGCGCACCGGTCCCGGCAGCGTCGCGTCGAGCCGCACCCGGTCCGGGTCCGGGCCGCCGTCGTCGGCCGGCCCGGGCCCGGCGTCGCACCCCTGCTGCCACGGCTGCACGATTCGTCCCGCGACGAGCGCGACGGCCGGGTCCGCGAGCGCGCGCGCGTGGGCCGCGACCAGGTCCCCGGGGATGCGCACGTCGTCGTCCAGGTACAGCAGCGCGTCGCCGCGCGCGGCGCGCGCGCCGAGGTTCATCGCCGCCGGGATGCTTCGCCGTTCGAGGCGCACGCGGCGCACCCGCCCCTCCTCCTCCAGCGCCGCGAGCGCGTGCGCGACCTCGGGCGGATGCCGCCGGGTCTGGTCCACAAGCAGGATCTCGAGCGGCGCGGTGGGCAGCGCGAGCAGCGCGCGCACGGTGTCCAGCGCCAGCGCGCCGCGCTCGCAGGTGGGGATCACCACGGAGATCGTCGGCGGCGCGCCCGCGGCGGCGCTCGCCTCGCTCATGCGCCGCCCCCCTCGGCCAGCCAGCGCCGCACCCGGACGCGCGCGAGGCCGGCCACGGCGCGCGGATCCAGCGGCGCCGCACGGCGTGCGATGCGGAAGTAGCGCTCCGCCGCTGCCGCGTCGCCGCGACGGGCCAGGCACCCGGCGACGAACAGCGCCGCCCCGTCGCTGCGCCCGCCGCCGGCCAGCGCGCGGCGCCCGAGCGCGTCCGCGCGCGCGAGCAGCGGAGCCTCGTCCCGGCCGTCGCGCCGCGCGCGGCTGCACGCGGCGGCCAGCGCGCGCAGCGCGAGCTGGATGCGATGATGACGCGGCGACAGGCCGTCCAGCGACACCCGCGCCTCGGTGAACACCTGTCCGACGCGCACCAGGCGGCCGATGGCGGCCATGCGGGTCCACAGGTCGGTGTCCTGCGCGAGCCGGAACGCGGCGCGGTAGCCGCCGGCACGGTGATACGCGTCGCGCCGCAGGCACACGGTCATGTGCGCGAGGCCGGCGAGGCGCGCCGGCTCCGCGGACGCGAAGTCCGCCGTGAGGTCCCGCTCGCCCGGCGCGTCCGCGGCAGCGCCGGGCACGTCCAGCGCCTCGCCCTCCGGGCCCACCAGACGCAGCGCGCTCCCGAGCACGACCACGTCGGGGTGCGCGCGCAGCCACGCGACCTGCGCGGCGAGGCGTCCGGGAAGCATCCGGTCGCCGGCGTCGACGCGCGCGATGAACGGCGCGCGCGCCTCGGCACAGCCGGTGATCAGCGCGCGCGTGAGGCCGGCCGCGGCCTGGCGCACGATCCGCACCCGCCGGTCCGCGCCGGCGACGCGGCGCAGCCTGCGGGCGGTGGCGTCGCGCGAGCCGTCGTCGACGACGATGCACTCGAGATCGCGCAGCGACTGCGCGAGGACGCTGCGCACCGTCTCCTGCGCCCGCACGCCGGCGTCGCGCACCCCGAGCACCACCGATACCTCGGGGGGCCTCATCCGGCGCGCTCCCGCAGCCGGTCCAGCGCGCCGGCGAGGCGCCCGGCGAGCCGCCACCCGAGCACCTGCGCCCCGAGCCGGTAGCGGCGCAGATCCGGGTGCTCGCCGCGCGGCGCGGCCTCCTCCGCGAGTGCGAGCAGACGCCGCGACTCCGCGACCAGCCCGGCCGCGCCGCACTGGCGGCTGAGCAGGAACAGCGCGCGCACGAAGTGGCGCATCTCGGGCGCCCGCGGGTCCACGCCGGCGCGCCGGGCGTGGCCCAGGATCGCTTCCTGGGCGCGTGCCCGGCTGCGCCACCAGGCCGGCGACCGGCCGTGGTCGCGGCTGAGCTGCGGGCCGTCGTGATCGCGCGTGTCGGATACGAAGCCGTCCACCCGGTGCAGACGAACGCCCAGCGCGGCCACGCGGCAGTCGTACTCCCAGTCCTCTTCGGCGAGCAGCGTCTCGTCCCACGGGCCGGCACGCTCCAGCAGCGCGCGCCGGTACAGCGGCGTCGACGTGCTCCACCAGCGCTGTTCCAGGAACGACGGGAACATGGTCTCGATGCGCTCGCCGGTGCGCTTCAGCGCCTCGTCGCGCGGCGCGCTGCCGAGGGTGTAGCGCCGCGTCGCGCCGTAGCTCGCGCCGCACGCCGGATTCGCGTTCAGCCCCGCGACCTGGCGCGACAGCTTTCCCGGCAGCAGCAGATCGTCGCTGTCCAGGTACTGCACGAACTCGCCGCGCGCCGCGCATCGCCCGCGCTCGCGGGCCGCGGCGACCCCGCGCCGCGCCTGGCGCAGCACGCGCACGCACGGCGCGTGGCGGCGCGCCAGCGACTGCGCGACGTCGGGCGTCGCGTCGCGCGAGCCGTCGTCGACGATGATGATCTCGAGCGGCCTGTGGTCCTGCGCGAGGGCGCTGTGCACCGCGTCCGCGAGCAGACGCGGACGCTCGTGCACCGGGATCACGACGCTCACGAGACCGTCCACGAGGCCTCCTTCGCGGGCGCCGACGCGCCGGGCCGCCGCCGATCGGGCGCCGGCGAGCGATCCAGGGCCTTCAGCATCGACCAGTGCGGCGGGTGCTCGCGAGGCACCCGGGAGTGGGTGTGGGGCCACTCGTCGCCCGGGTCCGCGGCCGGCGCGGCCCGCCGGCCCAGCGCCCGGCGCAGGGTCTCGCCGGCCGCGGACCCCAGCCAGCGGTCGAGCCGCCCGGCACGGCACGGGCGCGGCGCGACCGCCGGCGGGCGCCGCGGCAACTCAAGCAGCGCGCGCAGCGCCGCGCCCCAGTGCGCGACGCTGTGCTCGCGCAGGAAGGACTGCGCGACGAGCAGCCGCGCGGCGTGGGCGAGCTGCCGGTGGCGCGCGGGATCGCACAGCATCGCGGCGCAGCGCGCGGCACGCGCGCTGTCTCCCACCGGGTGCAGCAGGCAGTTCCCGCCGTCGACCAGCGCGCCCTCGAGCCCGCTGCCGAGGTAGCGCGCGCTGACCACCGGGGTGCCGGCGGCCATCGCCTCGAGCACCACCAGTGGGCCGGTCTCCCACGACGACGGGTTCAGCAGCACGTCGCACGAGCGGTGGAACGCGGGCATGTCGCGAGGCGACAGCGCGCCCAGCAGCTGCACGCGGTCGCCGTGCGCCCGCGCGAGCGCCTCCAGCCGCGGCGCCTCGGGACCGGCGCCGGCGATGCGCAGCCGCGCGTCGACGCCAGCCGCGAGCAGCGCGTCCAGCACCGGGCCCAGGTCCTGCACCCGCTTCTGGAACGTGTCGAAACGCCCCGCGTAGCCGAGCTGCAGCGGCGTCCCGGGCCGCCGCGGCGGGCGCGGCGCCGCGTCCGGCAGGGCCACGCCGTACGGCGCGTGGCGGATGCGCCGCGCGTCCAGCCCGGTGCGGCGCGCGGCCGCGGCGCAGGCCAGCCGGTTGCTGCCGATCACCCCGTCGAGCAGCGCCGCGTGGCGTTCCAGATCGGCGTACAGGTCGGGCTCCAGGCCGTGCAGCGCGACCGCGATGCGCGGCCGGCACGCGACGCGCGCGGCCGCGAGCACCGCGTCCGGCGCGTTCACCGCGATCACGAGATCGGGGCGCAGCGCCTGCAGCGCGCCGGCCACGGCCCGCACCCGCCCCTCCGCGCTGCCGGTCGCACAGCGCACCGTCGCGGCGGGCTCCGGGACCGGGTGCACGCGCAGGTAGCGCGCCGCGTCGTGCAGATCGCCGTCCAGCAGCAGCAGCTGCGCGTGCAGGCCCTCGCCGTCCAGCGCCGGCAGCAGCATCTCCAGCCACGCGGCGATCCCGCCCAGCGGGTACGCCGACGGCGCGACGAACGCGACGCGGGGCAATGACCCCGGACCGCGCCGCGCGGCGCTCACCGCCACCGCTCGCCGCCCGTCACGGGGCCGCAGCCGTCGAGGATGCGCCGGAGCTGGGCCCGGAAGCCGTCGCGCGTGTACGGCGCGAGCTCCGGCGGCATGCGGCGTGACGCATGCGCCGGCGCCGTCGCGATGGCCGCCGCGATCGCGTCGGCCACGGCGCGCGCGTCGCGCGCCGGCACCAGCGCGCCGAGGTGCCCGTCGCGCAGCGCGTCGCGGGCGCCGTCGCCGTCGCCGGCCACGACCGGGAGGCCGCACGCGAGGGCCTCCAGGAACACCACCCCGAAGCCCTCCCCGGTGCTCGGCATCGCGAACACGTCGGCGCTGCGGTACAGCGCCGGCAGCGCGGCGTCGGGCAGCGCGCCGAGGAAGTGCACCCGCTGCGCGATCCCGAGCGAGACCGCGAGGGCCTCCAGCCGCGGGCGGTCGTCGCCGTCGCCGGCGATCGCGTACACCGGGGCTCTCGGTCCACTCAGCGCTGCAAGCGCGTGCAGCACCACGTCGTGTCCCTTGTATCGCTCCGCCGCGGCGAGCCGGGACACGGTCAGCACCACCGGCTCGCCGCGCGGGGCCAGGCGACGGCGCAGCGCGCCGTCCGCCGGCCCGGGGGTGAATTCCGGACGCACCGCGTTGCCCAGCACCCGCACCCGCGACGCGTGCACGTGCGACCAGCGCAGGAAGCGCTCGCGCGTCATGCGGCTCACCGCTGTGACCAGGCACGCCGCGCCCGCGCCCGCGCGCAGCCCGGCGCCAGGCCGGCGCCAGGCCTCGATGCCGTGCAGCTGCAGCCACAGGCGGGCGCCGGAGACGGCCGCCGCCGCGCGGGCCAGCGGCGCGTGGTGCAGGTGCCCGCAGAAGACCCACTCCCAGGGCGACCGCAGCGCGCGAGCCAGACTCGCAGCCGCGTAGGCCCCGCGCGCCGCGCGCGGGCGCTCCTGCACGACGCCGGCCGGCGCGGCCGCGCCGTCGCCGCGCCGCGCGAGGATCCGCACGGCGCACCCGGCGTCACCCAGCGCCGCGAGCAGCTCGCGGTTGTAGGCCGCGATGCCGCCGGGCGCGCCGAAGCCGTCGCTGACCAGCGCGAGGACCCTGGGCGCGGCCGGAGAAGCGCTCACGCGAAGGCCCGCCGGGCCACGGCCAGCGCCCAGCCGCGGGCGCCGGCGCCACGCTGCGCGGCGGCGTCGCCGGCGCTGCGCGACCACGCGTCCAGCGGCACCGAGAAGCCGGTCTTCGCACGCCGGGCGAGGTCCGCCGGCAGCCGCCGCGCCGGCACCTGCGTCAGCACCCCCTTGCCCGCCGCCGCGGCGCGGCGCACGAGCCACGGCGCGAGGGCGAGCAGCAGCCGCGTGTCCACCAGCGGCGTGCGCACCTCCACGCCGTGCGCCATGCCCGCCCAGTCCGCGTCGCGCAGAAGCTGGTTGCGCAGGTAGGCGCCGGACTCGAGCGCGGTCACCCGCGCGCCGGCGGCGCCGGGATCCGGGCGCAGCAGCTCGCCCAGCAGGCCGCGCGGCGACAGCCTCGCAAGCCCCTCGCGGGCCTCCTCGCGCGGCATCACCCGCTCCAGCTCCCACGGCAGGAACAGGCCCCGCCGCAGCAGCCAGGCGTCGGTCCAGCGCCCGCCGAGGGCCAGCAGCCCGGCGAGCTTCGGGTGCAGACCCGCAGCGCGCAGGCCCGGCGCCGCGGCGAGCGCGACGGCGCGGCCGAGCCCGGGAATGCGCGACGGCACCGCCCCCAGGCGCACCAGCCACGGCACGGTGCGGAACGACGGGTAGCCCCCGAGCAGCTCGTCACCGCCGAGCCCGCTCAACGCGACCTTCAGTCCCCACTCCGCGGCGGCCTTGCTCGCGAACCACGTGTTCACGCCGTCGATGCTGGGCTGATCCATCGCCGCCAGCAGCCGCGGCAGGTCGGCGTGGAACTCCGCCGCCGCGACCCGGCGCACCCGGTGCCGCACGCCGTAGTGCGCCGCGAGATCGCGCGCGCCGCGCTCCTCGTCGCGGCGCTCGCCGCGGAACTCGTCGAACGCGAGCGTGATCGCGCGCGGCGCGAAGCCCTGCTCGCGCGCGAGCGCGAGCACCACCGCCGAGTCCAGGCCCGAGGACAGGAACAGCCCCACCGGCACGTCGGCCACGAAGTGCGCCGCGACGCTGTCGCGCAGCGCCCGGCGCAGCGTCGCGCCGGGGTCCGCAGGGGGCGCGTCGCGGCGGGCCGCGGCCAGCGTCGCCGCGACCGAGAACCAGCGCCGCGGCACGCTGGCGCCGGCGGGCCCGACGCGCATCACGCAGCCGGCCGGCAGCGCGCGCACGGCTCGGTAGGACGTGAACGGCTCGGGCACGCTGCCGAGCAGCAGGAAGCCGGCGCGCGCCGCCGGATCCACCTCGCGGCTCACCGCGCGGTCCGCGACCAGCGCCCGCACCTGGGACGCCGCGCGCAGCGTCCAGCCATCGTCGCTGTAGTACAGCGGCTTGATTCCGTAGCCGTCGCGCGCGAGCAGCAGCTCGCCGCGCTCGCCGTCCCACAGCGCGAACGCGAACATGCCGCGCAGGCGCTCCAGCATCCCGTCGCCGTGCTCGCGGTACATCGCGAGCAGCACCTCGGTGTCGCCGCCGCCGCGGAATTCGTGGCCGCGGGCCTCGAGCTCGCGGCGCAGCCGCGCGTGCTCGTACAGCTCGCCGTTGTAGCTGAGCACGCAGGCGCCGGTGCGGTCCGTCATCGGCTGCGCCGCGCCGGGGCCCGGCGCGATCACCGCGAGGCGCGTGTGCGCGAGCGCGACCCGGCCGTCGGCGGAGAACCAGCTCCCCTCCCCGTCCGGGCCGCGATGGCGCAGCGCCCGCGCGACGGCGTCCACCGGCGCGCGCTCCAGCGGCAACGCCGCCGGGTGGTAGGCGTGGAATGCGACCACTCCGCACACGCCGGCCGCTACCCCCGCCGCGCGTCGTGCCCGCCGCGGGTGAGCGCGTCGTCGAACCACGCCACGGTGCGCGCGAGACCGGTGTCGAGATCGGTCGCCGGCGACCAGTCGAGGAGCGTGCGTGCGCGGCGGGTGTCGGGGCGGCGCCGCCGCGGGTCGTCCGCGGGCAGCGGGCGATGCACCAGCTTCGATCGGCTGCCGGTCAGCGCGAGCACGCGCTCGGCCAGCTCGCGGATCGTGACCTCGTGCTCGTTGCCGAGGTTCACCGGGCCGGTGACCTCCTCGGGCGTCGCCATCAGGCGCAGCAGCCCCTCGACCAGGTCGTCCACGTAGCAGAAGGAGCGCGTCTGGCCGCCGTCGCCGAACAGCGTGATCGGCTCGCCCAGCAGCGCCTGCACGACGAAGTTCGACACCACCCGGCCGTCGTTGAAGTGCATGCGCGGCCCGTAGGTGTTGAAGATGCGCGCGACCTTGATCGGCAGGCGGTGCTGGCGGTGGTAGTCGAAGAACAGCGTCTCGGCGCAGCGCTTGCCCTCGTCGTAGCAGGCGCGCGGGCCGATCGGGTTCACGTGGCCGACGTAGTCCTCCGCCTGCGGCGAGACCTCCGGGTCGCCGTACACCTCGCTGGTGGAGGCCTGCAGGATGCGCGCCTTCACCCGCTTCGCGAGGCCCAGCATGTTGATCGCGCCGTGCACGCTGGTCTTCGTGGTCTGCACCGGATCGGTCTGGTAGTGCACCGGCGAGGCCGGACACGCCATGTTGTAGATCGCGTCCACCTCCACGTAGAGCGGGAACGTGACGTCGTGGCGCATCAGCTCGAAGCGCGGGTCGTCCAGCAGCGCGCCGACGTTGTCCCGGGTGCCGGTGTAGAAGTTGTCGACGCACAGAACCTCGCAGCCGGACGCGAGCAGCCGCTCGCACAGGTGTGAGCCGAGGAAACCCGCGCCGCCGGTGACCAGGGCGCGCTGCGTGCGCTGTGGAAGGCCGTTGCTCACGATTGCTCCTCTCGCCCGTCGGGGCGTTCGCCAGGGCGCGGCAGCGACGCCGCGACGAGTGCCAGCGCGAGGGCCAGGACGAAGGCCGAGGCGTTGGCCGGGATCTGCAGGTTGAAGTCGTACAGGCCGTGCACCAGCAGGCTGACGCACGCGGCCAGCGCGCCGCCGGTCAGCGCGCGCGCGGTGCGGCTGCGCCGGCGTCGCGCCCGGCGCAGCGCCGTGCCGAGCGCCAGCGCGAGCGCCGCGGCCGACAGCGCGGCGCCGATCAGGCCGCCCTCGGCGAGGCGCTGCAGCCCATCGTTGTGCGCGTGGCGATACGTCGCGTGGCCCAGCGCCTCCCCCTTGTAGGCCGGGAACACCGCCGCGAACGCACCGGCGCCGGCGCCGGTGAGAGGATAGTCCGCGGCCATCGCCAGCGTCGCCCGCGCGAGCGCCACCCGGTCACCGGGACCGCCGCCGCGCTGCAGCTTCTCGCCCAGCGCCCCGGTCCCGGCCCAGCCCGCGACCAGCGCGAGCACCGCGAGCGCGGCGACCAGTCCCGGAACGCGCGCGCGCAGCGGAGTCGCGGGCCGCGGCGGCAGCGCGAACACGAACACCAGCGGCAACGCGACGCCCAGCGCGAGCAGAGCGCCGCGCGAGCCGCTCCACAGCACCGCGACCGCGATCAGCGCGAGCGCCCCCGCGAGCAGCGCGCGCCCGGTGAGCGCGAAGCCCACCAGCCGGCTCGCGAGCTCGCGCCGGCTGTGCGGCGCCGCCGCGCCCGGCATGCCGCGCGCGAGCAGCAGCCCGGCGCCCAGGCACAGCGCGACCTCGAGGAAGCCGGCGAAGTGGTTCGGGTTGACGAAGGTGCCGCGCGCCCCGCCGACGCCGTGCACCGGTCCCGCGACGGCCCAGCCGCGGGCGCGCGCCAGCTCCGCGCCGATGCCGAGCAGCGCCTCCACCGCACCGACTGCGACCACCACCGCGCACAGGCGGCGCACGCGCTGCCAGCTCCCGGCGCTCGCGCACACCGCCGCGAACAGCGCCGCGAGCCCCGCGCACCGGATCGCCGCCGCGGCCGTGGCGCCGCGGTCCAGCGACAGCGTGGCCAGGCCCTCGGCGCCCGCGGTGCGCCACGCGTGAGCGGCGCCCGGGCTCAGTGCGTCCACGAGCGCGGCCGGCAGCGGCACGATCTGCACCCCGGCGTAGATCGCCGACGCGATCAGCAGGCCGAGGGTCCACGGCGCACCGGGCGGCCACGGCGCCGCGTCGCTTCCCCGCCACAGCGCCCGCAGGCACAGCCAGAACCCGAGGCCCAGGCAGCCCGCGGCGAGCAGCGCCGCGGACCAGCCGCGGTTGCTGCCGAGCGGCACCGGCGCCCACGCGATCAGCGCGGCCACCGCGACGAACACCCCGGCATGGGGCGGCTGCGCGCTCCAGGGGCGCGGGTCGCGCGCCCACGCGGACACCCCGCGCGGCACCGCCGCGCTCACCCGGCGCCGTCCGCGCGCATGCGCGCGAGGTCGCGGCGCTGCCAGTCGGCGGTGGACGCCGCGCGCAGCAGGTCGCCGCGCCCGTGCTGCAGCGCGATCCCGGCCGCGGTGCGGAAGTACACCGGGGAGCGCAGCAGGCGCTCCAGCGCGTCGCGCAACGCCGCGCGCTCGCCGGCCTCCAGCGCCGCCCAGCGCGCGAGGCCGAGCCACAGCACCTTGAGCTGCACGCCGGGCTCCATCGGCCCGAGCGCCGCGCCGCGATGCAGCGCGGCGCGCACCCGCGCCTCCGCGATCCCGAGCCGCGACCACTGCTCGGCCAGCAGCACCCACGCGAACGCGGAGGTGGGCCGCGCGCGCACCGCCTCCTCGAAGCGATCCGCGGCCAGGCGCCGGTAGACGCGCGCCCGCGCGGCGTCCGCGGCGTGGCGCTCCGCGTGCCACACGAAGAACCGGCCGAGGTCCATGCGCTGGTCGGCATCCAGGGGGTTCACCGCGAGCGCGCGTCCCATCCGCGCGAGCAGGTGACGGCGCTCGACGTGATCGCCCAGCGGCGCGTGCTGCTGCCACGCGCGCAGCGCCGCCCGCGGCCGGCTCATCGCGAGATCCGCGAAGGCCAGCGCCAGGGCCGCCACCAGCAGGCATCCGCACGCGGTCGCACCGGTGCACAGCAGGACACGCGTGCCGGTGCTCATCGCGACGCAGCCGTGGTCTCGCGATCGCGTGGCGGGCCGCGCACCGGCGGTCAGCCCGGCCGACCGTAGTACCCGCGGTAGACGTGGTAGCGCCCGTAGCCGGAGGCATCGCCGTCGTAGGCGTGCAGGCGCCGCAGGTCGACCCGCTGCAGCACCACGCCCGAGGGCCGGACGTGGGCGCCCTGCAGCCGCTTCAACGCCTCGCGGGCGGCCGCCTGGCTGGTGCGCTCGCTGTGCACCGCGAGCGCGGTCACGTCGCACAGGTCCGCGAGCACCACGCTGTCGCTGACCGGCAGCAGCGGCGAGCCGTCCACGACGACGTAGTCGAACAGCCCCTGGAGGCGCTCGAACTCCTGCGCGAAGCGCTGCGACGAGATGATCTCGAGGGGATTGGGCGCCGCGGTGCCGCCGCACAGCACGAACACCTGCTCGGTGCCGGGGAACGGCGTCACCGCATCTTCCAGCGAGCACTCGCCCGACACCACGTCGGTGAGGCCCCGGCGTCCGTGCTCGCCGAGCAACGACGCCATGCGTCCCTTGCGCAGGTCGCCCTCCATCAGCAGCGTGCGCCCGCGGTGGCCGAACGAGAGCGCGAGATTGGCCGCGAGCGTGGTCTTGCCCTCCCCGGGCACGGCGGATGTGATCAGCATCGTGCGCAACGGCTCGTCCACCCGCGAGAACAGCATCGCGGTGCGGATGTCGCTGACGGCCTCCGCAAACGCCGAGCGCGGCTGGTCGCGTACCGCGCATTCCACCTGCAGCGGCTTCCACGGCGCGACGCGCAGCCGCGGCAGCATGCCCAGCACCGGCAGTCGCAGCGCCTGCTCCACGTCCTCCTTGGACTTGAAGGTGCGGTCGAGCTGCATGCGCAGGAACGCCAGCACGACGCCCAGCAGCAGGCCGCCCAGCGCCGCCACCATCACGATGCGCTGCTTGTCGGGACGGTACGGCGCACCCGGGCGGGTCGCGGGGTCGAGCACGCGCGCGTGGGTGCCGTCGTAGTCCGCGGCGACGTCCGCCTGCCGGAAGCGCTCGAGGAAGCTCTCGTAGATGCGCCGGTTCGCCTCCACGTCGCGCTCCAGCTCGTCGAGCGCGAACGCCTTGCCGCTCAGCTCGCGCATCTCGCGCTGCTGCTCGTCGATGACGCGCTGGAAGTGCTGCTCCTGGGCGGCGGCGATCTCGAGCTCCTTGCGTACCGCGGATACCGCCTTGCGCAGCTCGCCGTCGAGGCGCTGCCCGGCGTCGCGCAGCTCCGCGCGCGCGGCGACCATGCGCGGATGCTTCTCGCCGTAGCGCTCGGCCAGCTCCGCGACCCGCCGCTCGCGCTCCTGGCTCGCGCGGTAGGCCTGCAGCACGAGGTCGCTGCTGACCAGCGAGGCCAGCGCCTCGAGGTTGCCGTCGCCTCCGGCCAGCGCCTGCACCTGGCGGTAACGCGCGTCGGCCTCGCTGCGCCGGGTCTGCGCACGCACCAGCTCCGCGGTCAGGGTCGCGAGCTTCGCGGACACGATCTGCTCCCGGTTCTGGGTGGCCATCATGCCCTCGCGGGCCTGGAACTCGCGCAGCACGCGCTCCGAGGCCAGCAGCTTCTCGCGCAGCACCTCGATGCGCTCGCCGAGCCAGCGGGTGGCCTGCTGCACGTTGCTGGTTCGCGACTCCAGCCCGAAGTCGATGTACGCGCGCGCGACCGCGTTGGCGACCTCGGCGGCGCGCTCCGGGTCCGTGGAGTCGAAGCCGATCACGAGCACCTCGCTCTCCTCGCCGCCGTGCACGCTCAGCCCGGCCTGCACCGCGTCGGCCTCGCGCGCCCGCGGCGCCAGGCGCGGCGCCCGCGGCGCCGGCGCGGCGGGCAGCCATTCGCGCCAGTCCGGAAGCCACTGCTCGCGCACGTCGTGCCATAGCGCCCGCGCCTGCGCCCAGGCGTCGTCGTCGACCGCCGCTGGCGCGGCCTGCCGATCCGGCGCCGGCGCGGCCGCCGCGCCGCCCGCGAGCAGGTCCACCGCGCGCTCGGCGACCGCGCGGCTGCGGATGATGTCCGCCTGCGTCTGGTAGAACAGCCAGTGCGCCGGCGTGCTGTCGAACTGGCTCACGCTCGCCGGGTTCGGCGGGTTGAAGCGCACCAGCAGCCGTGTCTCGGCGCGATACACGGGCACCGTCGACAGCGCGTGCAGCACGCCCGCCGCCGCGCCCAGCAGCGCGAGCCCGAGCACGCTCCAGCGGTAGCGGCGCAGCACCCTGAGCAGCTGCTCCATCGACACCGGGGCCTCGCCGGCGGCGTCGAGCTGGAACGGCTGCGGCAGCGCCGAGACCTCCTTCAGCGCGGGACGCGCCGGTGCCGCGCCGGCGTCCGGGTGCCGGGGCATCAGCGCGCCCCGCTCGGCAGGCCGGTTGCGGCGCGCGCGCTCAGAAGAAGCTCTCCTCGACGGTGATCACGTCGCCCGGCAGCACGCGGGTCGCGGGCGGCGCGTTCTTCAGCGGCCGCTCCGGGGCCGTCTCGCGGACCAGGGTGATGTCGTCCTCGTCTGCCCGCTCGGTGAAGCCGCCGGCGAGCGCGATCGCCTTCTCGACCGTCAGGCCGTCGACGAACACGTAGCCGCCGGGCGAGCTGACCTCGCCCTTGATGAAGTACATCTGCTGGCGATCCACGTTCACCGTGACGTTGGGCTGCTTCAGGTAGCCGTCGGCCAGGCGCGCCGAGACGAGGCGCTGCAGCTCCTGCGAGCTGAGCCCGGCGACGTGCAGCTCGCCGAGCAGCGGGAACGCGAGCACGCCCTCCGGCCCGACCTTCGCGTCGGTGACGCCGAGGTCGGGCTCGCGGTAGACCGTCACCGTGACGCGGTCCCCGGGCGCGATGGTGTACGCGGCGCCGCGCGCCGCCGCGTCGCGCGCCGCGCGCGGCGCGCCGGCCAGGCCGCCGGACTGCGAGAGTTGCGGATCGAGGGTCAGCGACTGCGCGAGCGCGGACGACGTCGCGGCGAGCGCGACGAGGCCGAGCACGGCGCCACGCCACGCCGCGCGCCGCCAGCGGCCTTGGATGGGCTCGCCCATGTGAGTCGATTCCCGTCCGGGTGAGAGCCATGAATATACCGTATCGTTCAGAGGCTTAGCGCGGGCACCTGAAGAATCTTGAAGCCGGTCACAAGTCCCGCCGCCGTGTGGCGGGCGCTGGCCGGACCCGATCAGCGCAACGCGCGGTCCAGCCGTGCGTCGATGCCGATGAACACGCTGCCCGCCTCGTAGTCGCCTCCCGGCGCGGCGGAGCTGCGGCTGTCGAAGGACCAGTTCGCGAACAGGTCCAGCCGCGGGTCGGCCCGGTAGCGCAGTCCCGCCTCCAGAGACAGGAAGCGGTCCTTGCCCCCGGCCTCGAACGCCGCGACGGTGCGCTCCACCGCCGCGTCGAAGGTCAGGCGCTCCGAGAGCCCGTGGCGCCAGCGCACGCCGTACAGGTCCGAGGTCGCGGTGGAGCTGCTCGTGCTGCCGGGCAGGAACGCGCTCTCGCTGACCGCGCGCGTCGTGTACACGCTGAAGCGGCTGTAGGTCTTCGGCGACCACTCCACCCGCGCGTCCCACGTGAATCCGGACAGGTCCGCGTTGCCGGCGTCGTGGAACTCCAGGCGCCGCACGCCCAGCTTCACCGCCCCGGAGGTCTTCGCGGTCGCCTCCCACGCGACGCCCGCGAGCGCGGTGTACTCCCGGGAATCGAGCGTCGTGACGGGATCCAGGTAGTCCAGCCAGGCCCCCGCGAGCTCGCCGACCACGCCGAGCCGGGGACTCACGTTCCAGCGTCCGTGCAGGCGCAGGCCGCGGCGGTCGAAGTCGCGATCCTGCTGCCCGTTGTTCAGGTACCGTCGGCCGCCGATCTCGTAGCCGAGCCCGATCTCCGCGCGCGCGATGCGCCGCCCGACGGTCACGTCGCCCGAAAGATTGTGCCGCCGCCAGCGGTCCGGCCTGCCGGCCGCGACGGCCCGAGAGTCCAGCGCGCCGCGCGGATCGGAGCCGAAGTCCAGGTTCGCCTCGAGCCCGGCCTTCAGGCGCCGGTCCAGGTCCAGGCGCGCGCTCGCGAGCAGCGCGTGATCGAAGCGGTTCTCGTCGGACAGGCGAAGGTAACGCGAGATGTCCGCCTCGTAGCCCAGGCGCAGGTCGTGCTTGCCGACCCGGCCGTCCAGGTAGGCGGCCGGCCGGAGCGTCAGCACCGTGTCCCGCCGCGTGTCGCTGTCGGTGCGCAGCACGTTGTCGTCGAAGCGGATGCCGCTGGTCACGCGCAGGGACAGCCCGCGCAGCCGCGCCGGCCCGGGCGGGTCGCTCGCCACCGGCTCCGCGCGGGTGCGCACCGGGCCTTCCGGCTGCGCGACGGCGCCCACTCCGTCCAGGGTGTCCGACAGGCGAAGCTGCACGCCGGTGTCCACGCGGCCCGGCTGCGCGCTCGCCGCGGCGGCGCACAGCGCGGCTGCCACGCACAGCACGGCCGATCGCGTTGCATCGCGCACCGGGCTCAATCCACCGTCATCCCGCCGTCGCCGTCGACACCCGGCGCCGCGCGCACCGCGGCCCGTGTCAGGTTCCGCAGATGATGAACCAGTCAGTCAAGAAAGTCTCTCAACTGTTTGTTTTGACTTTGCGAATCCCGCGACTCGAGCGTGTGCGCCGGCTCTGTGTCCTCAGCTCGGGCTCGCGATCGGCCCGCCTCCGCCGTCCGACACCGGCGGCAGGATCGTGCTCCCCGAGCCCTCGTCCGGGGCCGCGGTCACACCACCGCCGCCGCTGGCCACCCCGGTGCCGGAGAACGGCACGCTGGGCGGCGGCAGCACCACCAGCGGTGACGACGGCTCGCCGGCGGCCGGAGGCGGCAGCACGTTCGGGTCGAACGGGTCCGGTGCGCCCGGCTCCGCGACCACCATCGGCGGCGCGTCCGGAGGCAGCACCGGCGGCGCGATCGTCGCCGGGTCCGCGGGAGGCGCCTCCGCGGCCGGTGGGGACTCCTGCGCCGCGGCGTCCGCGAGAACCGCTTGCTCGGCGGCCTCCTGCGCGGCCTGTCTCAGCGCGTCGCAGCGGCACAGGAACGATGCCGCGGCGGCCCCGGACGCGACGGCCAGGAGCGGCGGCGGGATCGGCATGCTCCGCATCTGCGGCGCTCCCGCGTCGGACGCGGGCCCCACCTCGATCACGCGGCCCACGGTCGGCCCCGGAGCGGGCCCCGCGGCCTCGCCCCGCGCGACGCGCAGGCCCTGGCGCAGCTCGCACACCAGGCACGCGCCGTCGCCGAGCACTTCGACCTCGCCCTCGTGGACGTCGCCGGCGCCGGCACGCGGGTCAGGCGACACGACGGTGCCGCCGGCGTCGACCGAGAACGCGGCGGATCGCGGGAACCGGAATCGCGCCGCGCCGCGCGCGATCGCCAGCACGAAGCCCTGCGCTGCGTCCCGCGTGAGCGTCGTGCGCGAGTCCGGGCACAGCACGACCTCGCCGCCGCCGGGCACGCGCAGCATGCCGATCGACCCGGGAGGCACTCGCACCGTCTCGCCGCCGACGTACGCGTAGCTCCCGTCGCGCACCGGGATGCTCACGCCGTTCCAGTCCACCGTCAGCTCGCCGCGCGCGTACAGCACCCCGGTCACGAGCGGCAGCCCCGACGCGCCGGACGCGCTGCCGCCCGCCGCGCCGGGCGCCTGGGCCAGCAGCACCCGGCCGCCCAGCAGGCCGCGCGAGAGCTGCTCAGCGGGCGCGCCGGCCGCGCGCACGAGCTGCACCGCGAGCAGCAACGGCAGGCCCAGCGCCACCACGGTGGCGGCGACCCGTGTCAGCATCTCGCGGTTGCGCCGGCGCATGCGCCGAGTCTAGTACCCGCGGCGGCCCGCCGTATCGCGACCGCGGTCACGGCGTGGCATCCGGACGCCAGCCGGCCGGCAGCCCGAGATCGCGAGCCAGGCGCGCCCAGTCGAACGCGGGCCCCGGATCGGTCTTGCGCCCCGGCGACACGTGGCAGTGGCCGACGATGCCGCGCGGGGTGAGCGCCGGAAAACGTCCGCGCAGCGTCGTGAGCACGGCGGCCAGCGCCTCGTACTGGGCCTCCTCGTACGGCACGTCGTCGGCGCCTTCGAGCTCGATTCCGACCGAGAAGTCATTCACCCGCGGCCGGCCGCGCCACGCGGATTCGCCGGCGTGCCACGCCCTGCGGTGCAGCGGCACGAACTGCACGAGGCTGCCGTTCCGTTCAATCAAAACATGAGAAGACACGTGCAATCCCTTGATCTCTCGATAAAAAGAATGCTCGTTCCAGTCGAGGCGATTGCGGAACAGGTCCGCGACCCGGCCGCTGCCGAAGTGGCCCGGCGGCAGGCTGATGCCGTGGATCACCGCGACCTCCACCGCGACCCCGGGGGGACGGTGGTCGCAGTTCGGCGACGGTGCGCGCCGCGCCGCGCGCAGCCAGCCGCCGCCGGCGGCCAGCGCCCGCTCAGCCACGCGCGTCACCCGCGCCATGGCGCGCGGCGCCCGGGCGCGTGAAAATGCCGGTTCCCGACCCCATCTGCGCATCATGACCCAGCCAGCACAGGGCGGCACGCCCGGGAACCACCGACGCCTGGGCGCCGGCATGATCGTCGGCGCGTGGGTGGCCGTGCTCGCGGTGCTGACCGTGATCTTCGGAGACCGGCTGGAGGAGTTCTACAACCCGAACCGCGAGGTGCGCAGCGTGCTCACCGAGAGCGGCGGGCGCGAGGTGCGCCTCGAGCAGAACCGTCAGGGCCACTACGTCGCGAACGGGGCCATCAACGGCGCGCCGGTGGTGTTCCTGCTCGACACTGGCGCGACCGACGTGTCGGTCCCGGCCGGCCTCGCTCGGCGCCTGGGCCTGGAGGCGGGTGCGCAGGCCAGGGCGCGCACCGCGAACGGCGTGATCACCACGTACCGCACGGTGCTGGAGCGCGTGAACCTCGGCGCGATCGAGCTGCGCGGCGTGCGCGCGCACATCAATCCGGGCATGGCCGGCGACGAGGTGCTGCTCGGCATGAGCTTCCTGCGCGACCTGGACTTCAGCCAGCGCGACGGCGTGCTGACGCTGACGCAGCCCGGCACCGGGTGAGGACTCCATGACGAACCCGGATCCGTGCATCCCGGGCGGCCCGCGGTGAGCGCGCGCGCGGACGCGCCGGCGACGCTGACGCCGCAGTCGGACGCTCCCGCGCGCGCCGACGTGGACGCGCTGGCGCGCCTCGCGCTGGACGAGGACCTGGGCGCCGGCGACCTGACCGCGGCCCTGATCCGCGAGGACGCGCGCTGCCGCGCGCGCGTGATCGCCCGCGAGGCGGCCGTGCTGTGCGGCCGCGACTGGTTCGACGCGGTGTACCGGCTCGTGGACCCGCGGGTGCGCGTGACCTGGCAGGCCGCGGACGGCGACCGGCTGGCCGCGGACCAGGTCGTGTGCGAGCTGGAGGGGCCGGCGCGGGCGGTGAACAGCGGCGAGCGCACCGCGCTCAACCTGCTGCAGACGCTGTCCGGCACCGCGACCGCGGCACGCCGCTTCGCCGACGCGGTGGCCGCCTATCCGACCGTGATCCTCGACACCCGCAAGACCCTGCCCGGACTGCGCCTCGCGCAGAAGTACGCGGTGCGCTGCGGCGGCTGCGCGAACCACCGCATGGGGCTGCACGACGCGATCCTGATCAAGGAGAACCACATCGCGGCCGCCGGCGGGCTCAGCGCGGCGGTGACGGCCGCGCGGGCCGCGCACCCGGACGCGCCGCTGGAGGTCGAGGTGGAGCACCTCGCGCAGCTCGACGAGGCGCTGGCCGCCGGGGTCACGATGATCATGCTCGACAACTTCGACCTCGCCGACACCCGCGAGGCGGTGACTCGCAGCCGCGGGCGCGCCCGCCTCGAGGTCTCGGGGGGCGTCGAGCTGGACTCGCTGGCCGAGCGCGCGGCCGCGGGCGTGGACTTCATCTCGGTCGGCGCGCTGACGAAGCACGTGCGCGCCGTGGACTACTCGATGCGGGTGCTCGACGACGCCGTGTCCTGAACGGACGCCTGCGCGCGGGCCCGGAAGTCCGCGTACGCGCGCGGGATCCCCTGGTCCAGGAACACCCGCGGCCGCCAGCCCAGTCCCGCGAGGCGCCGGCTGTCGAGGATCTTGCGCGGCGTGCCGTCCGGGCGCGCCGGGTCGTGGCGGAAACGGCCGGTGAACCCGACCGCCGCGGCCACCCGCCGCGCGAGGTCGTCGATGCTGACCTCCTCGCCGGCGCCGGCGTTCAGCATCGGCCAGCGCAGCCCGTCCATCGCCCGCGCCAGCCGCGCGTCGTCGGCTCCGGCGATCAGCACCGCGGCCCGCGCCGCGTCCTCGCTCCACGTGAACTCGCGCAGCGGGGTGCCGCTGCCCCAGACGGTCACCTCGGGCGACCCGTTCGCGCGCGCCTCGTGACACTTGCGGATCAGGGCCGCGAGCACGTGGCCCGTCTCCAGGTCGTAGCGGTCGCCCGGGCCGTACAGGTTGCTCGGCATCAGCGCGACGAAGCGCGTGCCGTGCTCCCGGTTGTACGCGCGGCAGGCCTCCACGCCCGCGATCTTGGCGACGGCGTAGGCCTGGTTCGTGATCTCCAGGGGGCCGCTCAGCAGGTGCTCCTCGCGGATCGGCTGCGGGCACAGCCTCGGGTAGATGCACGACGACGCCATGAACACCAGCCGCTCGGCGCCGTGGCGCCACGCGGCGCGCAGCACGTTGTCCTGTATCGCGAGGTTCTCGCTCAGGAACGTCGCGGGGGCCGCATCGTTCGCGGCGATGCCGCCGACCCGCGCGGCGCACAGGAACACCACCTGCGGGCGCTGCTCGGCGAAGAACCCGTCCACGTCGTCGCGGCGGGTGAGGTCCAGCTCGGCGTGGCCGCGGCAGATCGGCGCCGCGACCCCGTGCTCCGCGAGCACCCGGCACACCGCGCCGCCGAGCAGGCCGGTGTGCCCGGCGACGTACACCCGCGACCGGGCGAGCGGGCGGCTCGGCGCGGTCACCGGTCCGCGCCGCGGGGCGGCAGCGCGAGGCCGGCCTCGCCCAGCGTGAGCTCGCGGCGGGCGTGCTGCAGGTCCGCCGCGACCATCTCGCGCACCAGCTCGGCGAAGCCCACCCGCGGCCGCCAGCCGAGGCGCTCGCGGGCCTTCGCCGCGTCGCCGCACAGGCTGTCCACCTCGGCCGGGCGGTAGTAGCGCGGGTCCACGCGCACCGCGACCGCGCCCGGCCGGCAGCGCGCCTCCCCGTGCACCGCCGTCACGACGCCGGTCTCGGCGTCCCCCGATCCGCGCCACCCGAGCGCGATGCCGGCCTCCGCGAAGGCCTTCACCACCAGATCGCGCACCGCGTGCTGCTCGCCGGTCGCGATCACGTAGTCGTCCGGCTCCGGCTGCTGCAGCATCAGCCACTGCGCCTCGACGTAGTCGCGGGCGTGGCCCCAGTCGCGCCGCGCGTCCAGGTTGCCCACGTACAGCACCTGCTCGAGACCGAGCGCGATGCGCGCCGCGGCGCGGCTCACCTTGCGCGGCAGGAAGGTCTCTCCACGCAGCGGCGACTCGTGGTTGAACAGGATGCCGTTGCACGCGTAGAGGCCGTGTGCCTCGCGGTAGTTCACGGTGATCCAGTGCGCGTACAGCTTGGCCACGCCGTACGGCGAGCGCGGATGGAACGGCGTGCTCTCGCGCTGCGGCGTCTCGCGGGTCTGCCCGAACAGCTCCGAGCTGGACGCCTGGTAGAACCGGGTGTGGGCCTCGAGCCCGAGAATGCGGATCGCCTCGAGCAGGCGCAGCGTCCCGAGACCCACGACGTTCGCGGTGTACTCGGGGGTCTCGAACGACACCTGCACGTGGCTCTGCGCCGCGAGGTTGTAGATCTCGTCGGGACGCACCTGCTGGACGATCCGCAGCAGGTTGCCCGCATCGGTGAGGTCCCCGTAGTGCAGCAGCAGCCGGGGATCGGCCTCGTGGGGGTCCTGGTACAGGTGGTCGATGCGCTCGGTGTTGAACAGCGAGCTGCGGCGCTTGACGCCGTGCACCTCGTAGCCGCGGGACAGCAGCAGCTCCGCCAGCAGCGCGCCGTCCTGGCCCGTGATGCCCGTGATGAGAGCCCGCTTGGACACGTGGGTGCGCCTGACGCCGCTGCCGCCGGGGCGCGGAACATAGCACAGCGCCCGCGGCGCTCCGGCCGCGCGCGAGGACGGGCGGGCGCTCAGCGCCGCGCGCACCGGGAGCTTGCCTTCGTTCTCCTTTCGTTCTATTTTCCGTCACGAGAACCAAACGAGAACGGGAGGAGCCCCGATGAACATGTGCCGCTACGTCATGCAGGATCAGGCCCGCGACACCGTCAGCGAGATCATGAGCACCCGTCCGCTGCGCCCCGCGCTGCTCGAGCAGCCCTCCTGGGTCGCGCTGGGGCTGCTGCTGGTCGCCTTCAATCTGCTCGCGGTCGTCGCACCCGGATGAGTGCCGCCCCGCCGCTGACCCGGCGCCAGCGCCAGGTGCTTGAGGTGCTGCTGGACGGCGCCGCGGACGGCGCCCCGCCGCCGACCCTGGACGAGCTCGCGGCGGCCGCGGGGCTGCGCTCCCGCGGCTCCCTGCACAAGCACGTGCAGGCGCTGGTGGACGCGGGACTGGTGGAGCCCATGCACCGCACGCGGCGCGGCGTGCGCCTCACGCCGCACGCCGCCGCCGCGGCGCCGGGAGCCGGCGGCACGCTGCCGCTGCTCGGCCGCATCGCCGCGGGGCGGCCCATCGAGGCGATCGTCGACGAGGAACGGGTCGAGGTCCCGACGCGCCTGCGCACGCGCGAGGACTGCTTCGTGCTGCAGGTGCGCGGCGACTCGATGGTCGAGGACGGCATCCTGGACGGCGACTGGATCGTGGTCGAGCCCCGCGACCAGGCCCGCAACGGCGAGGTCGTGGTCGCGCTGGTGGACGGCGCCGAGGCGACCGTGAAGCGGCTGCTGCAGCGCCCCGGCGAGGTGGTGCTGGTGCCCGCCAACAGCGCGCTCGCGCCGATGCACTTCGCGCCCGAGCGGGTGGTCATCCAGGGCGTCGTGGTGGGCCAGATGCGCAGCTACCGCTGACCGCGGGCCGCCACCCGGCGCCCGTATACTCGAACCCCGGCATGCCCGCGGCCCGGCCGCGGGAGCGTCCACCGACCCGCGGCCAACGCCAATGTCCCGACCGCCCTTCGCCCTGCTCGGCCTCGACCACGTCGTTCTGCGCTGCGCGGACCTCCAGCGCACCCTCGCGTTCTACCGCGACGTGCTGGGGTGCAGCCTCGAGCGGGTCGTGGAGAGCATCGGGCTGCATCAGCTTCGCGCCGGCGGCGCGCTGATCGACCTCGTGCCCGCCGACCGCGACGGTCCCGGCGAGGCGGCGGGCGCCCCGACTGCGGGCGGGCGCAACATGGATCACTTCTGCATGCGCATCGCGCGCAGCGACTGGCCTTCCGTGCTCGCGCACCTTCGCGAGCATGGCGTGCAGGTGTCCGAGCCGGCCCGGCGTTACGGCGCCGAGGGTGACGGCGAATCCGTGTACCTCGAGGATCCGGAGGGCAACACCGTCGAGCTCAAGGCGCCTCTGCCCTGAGCACGCGGTGCATGCGCCGCGCGACGCGCGCCGGCGCGCGAGAAGCGCTCGGGCGGCGTGCATCCGGGCCACCGGGCCGAAGCCCCGGCGCGCCGCGCGGCGCGTGATTCCCGACCGGGCCGGCGGCCGGGACGCCGCTTGATCCAGGTCAGCGCCGGCCGCGGTCGCGCCAGCCGCGCGCTGGTGTCGCCGCGGGGCCTGTGGCAGCGTGGACGTCCGCCCGCGGGGCGGTTCGTGCACGAGGAACGACAACGATGTTCGAAGCCGCCGAGCTGGGCCGCCGGGTCGCGAAGAAGGAGTACAAGAAGCGCGAGCCCGAGCTGCACACGCAGCTGCTCGCGATCCAGCGCGAGGTGGTGGAGGCCAACCTGCCGGTGATCGTCGTGGTCTCCGGCGTGGAAGGCGCCGGCAAGGGCTCGGTGGTGAGCCTGCTCAACCAGTGGTTCGACACCCGCGGCATCCGCACCGCCGCGTTCTGGGACGAGTCCGACGAGGAGCTGGACCGCCCGCACTTCTGGCGCTTCTGGCGCGCCCTCCCCCCGCGCGGCACCATCGGCATCCTGTTCGGAAGCTGGTACACGCGTCCGATCATCGACCACGTGTTCGATCGCTCCGACCTCGGCACGCTGGACCGCGAGCTCGCGCGCATCGCCCGCTTCGAGCGCATGCTGTCGGACGACGGCGCGCTGCTCATCAAGTTCTGGTTCCACCTCTCGAAGAAGGAGCAGAAGAAGCGCCTCAAGCGCGACATCAAGGAAGGCCGCAAGAGCCTGTCGCAGGACATCGCGAAGCGCTTCGCGAAGCACTACGACCGCTTCGCGTCGGTGTCCGAGCACGCAATCCGCGCGACCGACAGCGGCCAGTGCCCGTGGTACATCGTCGAGGCCACCAACGCGCGCTACCGCAACCTCACCGTGGGGGCGACGCTGCTGCAGGCGATCCGCAGCCGCCTCGACCTCGACGCGTCGGTCGCGACGGAGCCTGCCGAGATCCATCGCACCCCGACCGAGCCGATGACCGCGGATGCGACGGTCACGGTGCTGGACAAGGTGGACCTGACGCAGAGCCTGGACGACGACGACTACGACCGGCGCCTCGGCGAGGCGCAGGCGCGCCTGCAGGCCCTGTCCTGGGAGGCGCGGCGCAAGCGGCGCAACGTGGTCGCGGTGTTCGAGGGCTGGGATGCCGGCGGCAAGGGCGGTGCGATCCGGCGCGCGACCGCAGCGATGGACGCGCGGCTGTACCGCGTGATCTCGGTGGCGGCGCCGAGCGACGAGGAGAAGGCGCACCACTACCTGTGGCGCTTCTGGCGCCACGTGCCGCGCGCCGGCTACGTGACGATCTACGACCGATCCTGGTACGGGCGCGTGCTGGTGGAGCGGGTCGAGGGCTTCGCCCACGAGCACGAGTGGATGCGGGCCTACCGCGAGATCAACGAGTTCGAGGAGCAGCTCGCGCATCACGGCGCGGTGGTGCTCAAGTTCTGGCTGCACATCAGCAAGGACGAGCAGCTCAGGCGCTTCAAGGAGCGCGAGGCGACGCCGTGGAAGTTCTACAAGATCACCGACGAGGACTGGCGCAACCGCGAGCGCTGGGACGACTACAAGCGCGCGGTGAACGACATGGTCACGCACACCAGCACCGCGTG
>CBDUCN010000010.1:0-35677 GCA_965365655.1 uncultured Gammaproteobacteria bacterium
GGCGGTCATGGTCGTCTCCTGGAACGCTGCAGCGCTTCAGGGCCCGCCGTACGCGGACGCGCGGATCACGATCATCTGGTTCTCCACCGCCTTCACGCCCGGCACGGCGCCAATCACGCGCTCGGCCTCGCGTCGGTACTCCGCGTTCGCGGCCACGCCGGAGATCCGCACCGTGCCGGTGTCGGGGTCGAGGTGCGCCTCGAAAGAGGGGGTGGCCTGGCTGGTGATCGCGTTGCTGCGAAGCGCCGCGCGGATCGCGGCCTCGATCTTGCGGTTGTGCAGCATCGCCTGCGACGCCGGCGTCTCGCGGAAGGTGTCCGATTCCAGCATCCGGCACACCATCTCGACGCAGTCGGCGACGCTCAGCCGCGCGGTGTTGAGCACGAGGTCGTAGAGCAGCGGATCGCGGTAGTCGACGTGGAACTGGTGGCTCATCGCGCGTGCGTGGGCTGCGTCGTTGCGTCGCACCTCCTTGCGCGCGACCGCGGCGTCGCTGATCCCGACCCGCTCCATGACCACGGCCACCCGCGCCTCCAGCGGCGCGCACACGCGGATGCACGGCACGTGGGGGATGTCGCGCAGGATGTAGGTCGCGCCCCAGCCGCGGATCAGCACGTCGCGCCCTTCGGCAATCTCGAGGATCTCCTCGCTGGTGTACAGCGACAGGTCGTTCTCGTTGATTCCCCAGCGCTCGAGCAGACCCGCCTTGCCTTCCAGGAAACGGTTCACCGAGCTCTCGCGAAGGTGCATCTTGTCGGCGACGTGCTCCACCACCTCGTGCTGGACCAGGTCCAGGCCGAGGCGATCGGCGAGCGCGGTGGAGACGTCGAGTCCGCGCGAGCCCATCTCGCGGGTCATTGCGATCACGGTCATGGAAGCCTCCTCCGCCAGCGCGTGTGGACCCTGTGTCCAGTCTAGTTTGGCGATCCGGATCGTGCGACAACGATGGCGCGCGACGTCCATCCGGCGTCCGGCGCCCGGCGCGGAGCCGTCGACGCGCGCGGTGGCCCCGAACGGGGTGCCGACGCGTTCCGGGAACGGCTGACGGACGCCCGCGGCCCGCGCGGCAAGCGTATGATGCGCCGCCTCCCTAGGGCCTGTCCGCCATGGATGCCTGGTATCCCGTCGCCCGCCTGATCGTCGCGCTGCTGCTCATGACGCTGGGCGGCTCGGCGATGTACGCCTCGGTGCTGGTGCTGGAGCCGGCGGCGGCGGAGTTCGGCACCGGGCGCGGCGCCGCGTCGCTGCCGTACGCGCTGTTCATGCTGGGGTTCGGCGGCGGCGGCGTGCTGATGGGGCGGCTCGCCGACCGCACCGGCATCCTGGTGCCGGCGATGATCGGCAGCCTCGCGATGCCGGCCGGGCTGTGGCTGGCCGCGCAGGCGGACTCCCTGCTGACCTTCGGCCTCGCGCTGGGCGGGCTGTGCGGATTCCTCGGTGCGTCGTTCACCTTCGCGCCCATGGTCGCCGACGTGTCGCACTGGTTCGATGGTCGCCGCGGCCTCGCGGTGGGTGTCGTGATCAGCGGCAGCTATCTCGCCGGCGCGCTGTGGCCGCCGGTGCTGCAGCACTTCATCGATGCGGTGGGCTGGCGGCGCACCTTCGAGGACTTCGCGGTGTTCACGCTCGCCTGCATGCTGCCGCTGGTGCTGGCGCTGATGCCGCGCCCGGTGCTGGACGATGCAGAGCACGACGCTCGCGGCGCACCGCGCTGGGCGGTTCGTCCGCTGGGCTTCAGCCGCGGCCAGCTGCAGTGCCTGATCTGCGCGGCCGGAGTCGGCTGCTGCGTCGCGATGGCGATGCCGCAGGTGCACATCGTCCCGTATGCGATCGATCGTGGCTTCGCGGCCCAGCGCGGCGCCGAGATGCTGGCGCTGATGCTGGGCGCGGGCATCGTCAGCCGGATCGCGTCCGGGTGGCTCTCGGATCGCATCGGGGGGCTGCGCACCCTGTTGCTGGGCAGCGTGCTGCAGGGGCTGGTGCTGGCCTGGTTCATGTTCGCCGATTCCCTGGCCATGCTCTACGCGGCATCGCTGGCCTTCGGCCTCGCGCAGGGCGGCATCGTGCCGTCCTACGCGATCATCGTTCGCACGTTCTTCCCGGCCGGCCAGGCGGGGTGGCGTATCGGAACCACCCTGCTGTTCACGATCGGGGGCATGGCGCTGGGCGCCTGGATGGCCGGCGCCCTGTACGACCTCACCGGGTCCTACACCGCGTCCTACGTGAACGCCATCGTGTTCAACGTGCTGAATGCCGCCGTCGCGGTGACACTGCTGCGCCGCAACCGGCTGCCGTTGCCGCTGCCGGCGCTGGCTTGACCCGCGGCGCCGCGGCGCACCGTCTGGAAGCGCGAGGACGCGAAGGCTCGAAGTGCGTCCTTCGCGTCTTCGTGCTGATGCGGCTGGAGACGAGAACACCGCCGCGGGCGCCGGGCCCGCGGCGGCGTCGTACCGGTGCGCTGACGCGCCGCTCCGCGGTCAGGAGGTGACCTGGATTCGCTTCGGCTGCACCGCGGCCTGCTTCGGGATCACGACCTCGAGCACGCCGTTGCGCCCGGTCGCCTGCACCTTCTCCGGGTCGGCGGTATCCGGGAGGCTGAAGCGGCGGTAGAAGGTGCCGTGCAGCCGCTCGACGCGCCGGTAGCCGTCGTCCCCGCCTTCCTTGCGCTCGAGCTTGCGCTCGCCGCGGATGGTCAGCGTGCCGTGCTCCAGCGTGACCTCGATGTCCTTCGGATCGACGCCGGGGATGTCGGCGTGGATCACGAAGCGGTCCGTCTCCTCCTTGATGTCCACCGCCGGTGCCCAGCGGCTGGTGACGACGTTGGATCCGTCGTCGCTGCCGTAGCTGCCCGCGAGGGCGCGGTTGACGTCGTCGCGCAGCGTGCGCAGCGCGGCCCAGGGCTCGTAGCTGATCATGCTCATGGTGACCTCCCGGTTGTTTCGCCTGAAAGGCTGATGCTCGCCAGATGGGAGCGCCGCGCCGGATTTCAACCCTCGCGATCGCCCGGCCGGCATGCGTCCGCGCGGGCTGCGGCACCGCGCGCAGCGCGTTGGTCGGCCCGCGCGATGAGACGTCAGCGAGCCCCGCGGCGTGTTGACCTGCGTCAGGAACCGGCCCGCGGCGTCGCGTTCGCGCCGCGCAGCGCCTGCCAGACCGCGTACGGCGTCGCGGGCATCTGCACCGGGCCCGCGCGCGCCGCGGCCAGCGCGTCGCGCAGGGCGTTCATGTACGCGGCCGGGCTGCCGGTGGTCGGGCCCTCGCCGACGCCCTTCACGCCCAGCGGGTTGTCGGTCTCCGGGGTCTCGGCGGTGGCGGTGGTGAAGAAGGGCAGGTCGGCAGCGCGCGGCAGCGCGTAGTCCATCAGCGAGCCGGTCACGGGCTGGCCGCTGTCCGGGTCGTAGACCACGCCCTCCATCGCCGCCTGGCCGACGCCCTGCGCGGCGCCGCCGTGCACCTGGCCGTCGACCAGCATCGGGTTCACCGCGCGGCCGACGTCGGTGACGATGACGTGCGCGAGCAGCGTCGTGCGCCCGGTCTCCGGGTCCACCTCCACCTCGCACACGTGGCAGCCGCTGGAGTAGGACTCGCGGCGCTGCTCGAAGTCCGCGTCGGCCTCCAGGCGCTCGCCGTGCTGCTCGGCGAACGCGGCCGCCTGCGCGAGCGTGACCTCGCGGTCGGTGCCGGCGATGCGGAACGCGCCCGCCGCGTACTCGACGTCCGCGGGGCTGGCCTCCAGCATCCGCGCCGCCAGCGCGCGCCCGCGCTCGATCACCTTCGCGACCCCCATGACCGCGGCGGTGCCGCCCGCGCGCATGGAGCGCGAGCCGTGGGAGCCGGAGCCGCGGGCCACCGCGTCGGTGTCGCCGTCCACCGCGCGCACCCGTTCGAAGGGCACGCCCAGGCGCTCGGCCACCACCTGCGCGAACACCGTTTCGTGCCCCATGCCGAAGTTCTGCGTGCCGAGCGCGACCGTGACCGCGCCGTCCGGCGCGACCTGCACGCGGGCGTACTCGCTGGGCGCCCCGCCGTCGTTCTCCACGTACAGCGCGCACCCGATCCCGCGCAGCCGCCCGGCGGCGGCGCTGCGCGATCGGCGCGCGGCGAAGCCGTCCCAGTCCGCCATCGCGAGCGCCTGCTCGAGGTGCGGCGCGAAGGTGCACGCCTCGTAGCGTGCGCCGCCGGGCGCGGTCCACGGCAGGCGCTCCTCGCGCACCACGTTCAGGCGCCTGAGCGCGACCCGGTCGAGCCCGAGGTCGCGCGCCGCGGCGTCGACGAGGCTCTCGATCAGGTAGGTGGCCTCGACGCGGCCCACGCCGCGGTACGCGGCCAGCGGCGTGGTGTTCGAGAAGCGGCCGCGGATCACCGTGTGCCCGGCGGGGATCGCGTACACGCCGCCCAGGGTGGGCACCAGGAAGCGCACGATCACCCAGATCCCGCGCCCCGGCACGTACGCGCCGTGGCGCCAGTCGATGCGCACGCGAAGCGCGGTGAAGCGCCCGTCAGCGTCCATCGCGAGCTCGCCGTGCAGCCGGTGGTCCCGCGACTGCGTGTCCGACAGGAAGCTCTCGCCGCGGGTGGCGGTCCAGCGCACGCTGCGCCCGACGGCGCGCGCGGCGATCAGCACCAGCGCCATCTCCGGATACACCGCGCCGCGGGCGCCGAAGCCGCCGCCGGTGTCCGGCGTGACGACGCGCAGCTCCGCGGGCGCGATGCCCAGCATGCCGGCGAGGGTGTCGCGCATGCGGTGCGCGGTCTGCGAGCCGGCGCGCAGCGTCAGCCGGCCGCTGTCCGGGTCGACCTCGCCGAGCGCCGCGCGCGGCTCGAGGAACACCGGCGCGACACGGTTGTTGACCAGCGTCACCCGCGCGACGTGCGCGGCGGCGGCGAATGCGGCATCGGTGGCGGCCGCGTCGCCGCCCTCCCACTCGAAGGACACGTCGTCGGGGCACTCGTCCCACACCGGGGCCGCGCCCGGCGGCGGGTCGTCGGGTGTCACGCGCGCCGGCAGCGGCTGGTAGTGCACGTCCACGGCATCCGCCGCGGCCTGCGCCTGCGCCCGGGTGCTCGCGACGACGAAGGCCACCGGCTCGCCGGCGTAGCGCACCTTGCCGGTCGCCAGCACGGGCTGGTCCGGCTGCGGCATCGGGGAGCCGTCGCGGCTCTCGATCGCGAACGGCGGGGTGCGCGTGAGCGACGGGATGGGTCCCACGCGTCCCGCGAGATCGTCGCCGGTCAGCACCAGCCGCACGCCCGGCATCGCGCGCGCCCGCGCGGCGTCCACGGCGTCGAGGCGGGCGTGCGCGTGCGGCGAGCGCAGCACCACGCCCACCAGCGCGCCGTCGGCGCGCAGGTCGTCGGTGAAGCGGCCGTCGCCGGTGAGGAAGCGCCGGTCCTCGCGCCGCGGCACCGCGGCGCCGACGAGCGCGGCGGGATCGTTCATCGAGCGGTCTCCGGAGAAGGACGGGGCGGCGAAGCTTGCGGCGGATGGGCCGCGGGATCAAAGCTGCCGACGGCGCCCTCGCACCGCCCGTCTCGCCCATGGACCGCACGGAACGCTTCTATCGCATCGACCAGCTGCTGCACGAGCGCCGCGTGGTGCCGCTGGCGCTGTTCCTGGAGGAGCTGGGCGTGTCGCGGGCCACGTTCAAGCGCGACCTGGAGTACCTGCGCGACCGGCTGAACGCGCCGATCGTCTGGGACCGCGAGCGCGGCGGCTATCGCTTCGGCGAGCCGGAGCACGGGGCGCGGCAGTACGAGCTGCCGGGACTGTGGTTCAACGCCAGCGAGATCCACGCGCTGCTGACCATGCAGCGCCTGCTCGAGAACCTGCAGCCGGGGCTGCTGGGGCCGCACGTCGCGCCGCTGCTCGCGCGCATCCGCGCGCTCATCGACGAGGGCGACCACGCGCGCGAGGAGGTGGAGCGCCGCATCCGCATCCTGCACATGGCGTCGCGCCCGGTGATGCCGCGCCACTTCGAGACCGTGAGCAGCGCGCTGCTCGCGCGCCGGCGGCTCGAGATCGATCACTACAGCCGCGAGCGCGACCGGGTCACGACGCGCGAGGTGTCGCCGCAGCGGCTGGTGTACTACCGCGACAACTGGTACCTGGACGCGTGGTGCCACCAGCGCAAGGGGATTCGCAGCTTCGCGCTGGACGCGATCCGCGGCGCGGTGACGGTGGACCGCGCGGCGCGCCCGGTCTCGGAGCGCACGCTGGAGCGCCATCTCGCGGCGGGCTACGGTATCTTCGCGGGTAGCCGCACGCGGCGCGCACGGCTTCGCTTCAGCGCCGAGCGCGCGCGCTGGGTGGCCGACGAGCGCTGGCACCCGGAGCAGACGGGGTGCTTCGACGCCGAGGGCCGCTGGCTGCTCGAGTTGCCGTACGGTGACGACCGCGAGCTGCTGGGCGACCTGATGCGCCACGGCGCCCACGTGGAGGTGCTCGCGCCGCGGGCGCTGCGCGAGCGCCTCGCCGCGGCGCACCGCGCCGCCGCCGCGGTCAACAGTCCGGAGAGCGCAGATGCCTGACGACGCGGCCCCGGTGACCACCGCCACGCGGCTCGCCGAGCGGCTGCGCGAGAACATCGCGCGCGTGGTGGTCGGCCGCGAGTCCGCGGTCGAGCTGCTGCTGGTCGCGCTGCTCGCGCGCGGCCACGTGCTGGTGGAGGACCTGCCGGGCACCGGCAAGACCACCCTGTGCCGGGCGCTGGCGGCGTCGCTGGACTGCACCTTCGGCCGCATCCAGTTCACGCCCGACCTGATGCCCGCCGACGTGCTGGGCGTGAACGTCTGGGACGCCCGCGAGGCCCGCTTCGAGTTCCGCCCCGGCCCGGTGTTCGCCAACGTGCTGCTTGCCGACGAGATCAACCGCGCCACGCCGCGCGCCCAGTCGGCGCTGCTCGAGGCGATGCAGGAGGGACAGGTGTCGGTGGACGGCGAGACGCGCGCGCTGCCCGACCCGTTCATCGTCGTCGCGACCCAGAACCCCGTGGAGCTGGAGGGCACCTTCGTGCTGCCGGAGGCGCAGCTCGACCGCTTCGCGCTGCGCCTGGCCCTCGGGCTGCCCACCCGCGACGAGGAGGCGCGGCTGCTGGAGCGCTTTCGCGCGCAGCGTGCGGCGCCGGCGCTGGCCCCGGTCGCGAGCCGCGCGGACCTCGCCGCGGCACGCCACGGCGTCGAGCAGGTCGCGGTCGCGGCGCCGGCGCGCGATTACCTGCTGGACCTCGTCGCGGCCACGCGCTCGGACGCGCGGCTGCGCCTCGGCGCGAGCCCTCGCGCGACGCTCGCGCTGCAGGCCGCGAGCCAGGCCCGCGCCGCCCTCGCCGGGCGCGACTACGTGATTCCCGACGACGTGAAGGCGGTCGCGCCGGCGGTGCTCGCGCACCGGGTGGTGCCCGACGCGGGCGCGGCGCTGCGCGGCATGGACGGGGACCGGATCGTGGCGGACCTGCTGGCCACGGTGCCGGTGCCGATCGAGGGCTGAATGGCCGCCGTCGCCCCGGTGTCCGGCGCGGTGGCGTCCACCGGGCGCGTGGTCTCGGACGCGATGGCCGCCGTGCTCGCGGCGCTGGCCGTCCTCGGAGTCGTCGCGGACCGGCCGCTGCTCACCGCGCTTGGCGCGTGCGTGCTGCTGCTGACCCTGCTCGCCCGGGTGTGGACCCGGCACGCGCTGGACGGGGTGCGCTACGAGCTCGCGGCGACGCCCGCGCGCGCCGTGGCCGGCGACGACGTGGACCTGGTGGTCACGATCGAGAACCCGAAGCGCCTGCCGGTGCCGTGGCTGCGGGTGCAGGAGCCGCTGCCGCCGGGGCTGGTGCTGGCCGGCGACGGCGCCCGCGGGCGCGGCGGCTTCGGCATCGGCTGGCTCACCGCGACCACGTCGCTGGGCGGGCGCGAGCGGCTGCGCCTGCATTTCCGGCTGCGCTCGGTGGCGCGCGGGCACTACGTGCTGGGACCCGGGCGGCTCACCGCCAGCGATCCCTTCGGGCTGTACAGCGCGGAGCGCGTGCAGGTGCGCACCGGCGCCGCGCTGGTGGTGGTGCCGGATCCGCCGGCGCGCGGCCCGGCGCTGCCGCAGGCGGCGCGGCCGGTCGGCGAGCGCCGCGCGCCGCGGCGCGCGGTGGACGACCCGCACCGCCCGCTGGCGGTGCGCGAGTACCGGCCGGGCGATCCCGCGCGCAGCATCGACTGGAAGGTCACGGCGCGCCGCGCGGCGCCGTGGGTGCGCGTCAACGAGCCCGGTGCCGGCGGCACCGTCGCGCTGCTGGTGGAGTGCGAGACGCGCACGGGGGGCATCTTCGACCACTCCGCGGCGCGCCTCGAGGACGTCGTGCGCACCGCGGCGGCGCTGGCCCGCGACCTGCTGCGGGCCGGCTGGTCCGTCGGCCTGGTCGCGGACGGGGTGCCGCCGGGCCAGCAGGCGCGGGTCGCGGTGGCGCCCGGCGCCGGCGCGGCGCAGCTCGGCCTGCTGATGGATGCCCTCGCGCGGGTGCAGCCGCTGGTCGCGCGGCCGCTGTCAGCGCTGGTGGAGCACCACGCGGCGCGCCTGCTGCCGTTCGGCGCGTCCGTGGTGTGCGTCGCGGCGTCGCTGCCGGAGAGCACCGCGGCCTGCCTCGCGGCGCGCGCGCGCCGCGGCGCGCGGGTGGACCTGGTGTACGTGGGCGCCGGCGACGCGCCGGCGATCCCCGGCGTGTGCGGCGTCGCGTGGTCGCCGCGGGACGCGGACCCGTGAGCTGGTACCGCTGGCTGCTCACCGGCCTGCTGCTGGTGTGCGTGGACGGCGCGTGGGTGTGGCTCGCGCTGGGAGTGCTGGGGTTCCTCGCCGGGCTCGGCCAGCCGCCGCTCTCGCTGGCGCTGGTGCAGGCGCTGCTGGTCGGCGGCGGCCTGACCCGTGCGCTGCACGACATCGTGCCCGTCGGCTGGCCGGTCCGCGGCGTGGCGGGCCGCGCGGCCGGGGTCGCCGCGGTGTGGCTCGCGGTGGCCGCGGCGTCGTTGCCGCAGGCGCCGGGCGTGGGATGGCCGGTCGCGGCGCTCGCGGGGGAGCTGGATGCCGGCGGGCTCGCGCTGCTCGCGCTGGCGGCGCTGCCCGCGGCGGCGCTGTGGCGCCACGGCGCGCGCCGGCTTCGCGGCGAGATGAGCGCCGAACGCATCGGGCGCAGCTTCCGCGCCGGTCTCGCGGTGTTCGTCGTGGTGCTGCTGATGGAGGCGGGCGGCGGCCTGGACCTCGGCACCGCCGTGGCCATCGCGCCGTTCTTCGTCACCGCGCTGGCCGGCATGGCGCTCGCCCGCGCGCCGAACGGCGGCGCCGGGCAGCGCCGCTGGCTCGCGCTGGTGGCCGGCTGCGTCGGCGTCGTGGTCGCGGGGGGCGTGGCCCTCGCGGTGGTCGGCATCGCGGCGCTGCGCGGCGGCGGCGGCGCGCTGCGCGACGTCTGGGTGCAGGCCGCGGCGGCGTTCACCGAGCAGGTCGACGCGATGCTCGCGGACTGGCTGGGCGAGCGCGCGCCCGGCGCGCTGTTCGCGAGCGAGGCGCACGCGAGCGCGCCGCCGGACGCGGTGCTGATGCTGGTGCTGCTGGTCGCGGCCGCGCTGGTGGCCTGGCTCGCGGGCAAGCTGCTGGACGCGCAGCCACAGGACCTGCCGGTGGTGCTGGTCGACCTGTCCGCGGAGGAGCGCGAATCGCTGCCGGGCGCGGACTCGCCGGCGCGCTCGCGCATCGTGGAGGCCGTCGCCGCGCGCTGGCGGCGGGCGCGTCCCGCGCACGCGCCGTCGCCGCCCGGCAGCGCCGTCGCGCAGCTTCACCGGCGCATGCTGGCGCTGGCGGGCCGCCGCGGCGTTCCGCTGAATCCGGCGCAGACACCGTTCGAGCGTGCTGCCGGCCTGCGCCGCGGGCTGCCGGAGATCCCGGTCGACGACCTGACGCGCCACTTCGTCGCCGAGCGTTACGGCGGGCGGGCGCCGCCGGCGCCGGCGCTGGGGCGTATCGCGCGCGCGCTGGACGGCGCGGAGGCGGCCGACTGAGAGCTCCGCCGTGCTGGCTCGCCGCGTGAGCCTGCCGGCCGGTATGCTGGCCGCGCCATGAGCACGGCCCCCGCCCGCGAGCGTTTCACCTTCCTGCACGCCGCCGATCTGCAGATCGGCAAGGCCTTCGGCCGCTTTCCGCCCGAGGTCGCGTCCGCGCTTCGCAGCGCACGCCTGGACACCCTGCAGCGCATCGCGTCGCTCGCCGCCGAGCGGCGGGTGGATGCGGTGCTGCTGGCCGGCGACGTGTTCGACGACATCGCGGTGGCGGACGCGACGCTGCGCCGCTTCCTCGTCGCGCTGGAGCCGTTCGACGGCACCTGGGTGCTGCTGCCCGGCAATCACGACCCGGCCATCGCGGAGTCGCCGTGGAGCCGGCTCGCGCGCCTGTCGCTGCCGCGCAACGTCCTGATCGCCGACGAGCCACGGCCGATCGTGCTCGCGGACCGCGCGGCGGTGCTGCCGGCGCCGCTGAAGCGGCGCCGGGACGCGGCCGATCTCACCGCGTGGTTCGACGCCGCGGACACCGCCGACGGCCTGCTGCGGATCGGGCTCGGCCACGGGGCGGTGCGCGAGCTGCTGCCCGAGGGCAGCGAGGCGGCGAACCCGGTCGCGCTCGATCGCGCCGAGCGCGCGCGCCTCGATTACCTCGCGCTGGGCGACTGGCACGGGCGGCTGCAGATCGGCGAGCGGACGTGGTACTCGGGGACGCCGGAGCCGGATCGTTTCCGCGCGAACGAGCCGGGCTTCGTGCTGCACGTGACCCTGGACGGCCCCGGCGCGGCGCCCGACGTGGAGGCCGTCGCGGTCGCGCGCCACCGCTGGCTGCGGCAGGCGCTGGCGATCGCGCCGGGTGGCGCCGGCGACGTCCGCGGCGCGGTGGACGTGCCGCACGACGCGCTGTCCGGCGCGGTGGTGCACCTGGATCTGAGCGGCACGGTGGACCTCGCGACCCGCGCGGCGGTGGACGAGGCGCTCGCGGATCTCGGCGCGCGGGTGATGCACCTGGAGGTGGACGACGCCGGGCTCACCGTCGAGCCGACCGCGGACGATCTGGATGCTATCGAGACCTCGGGCTTCGTGCGCGTCGCGATGGACGCGCTGCGCGCGGAGCACGACGGCCCGCAGGCCGCGACGGCGCGGCGTGCGCTGGCACTGCTGCACGGCCTGCACCACGGCCTGCCGCGCGGCGGCTGACGATGCTCCTGCGCCGCATCGAGGTTCGCAACTTCCGCAGGCTCGAGGGCCCGGTCGTGATCGAGGGCCTGGGCGACGGGATCACCGTGATCGCCGGTGACAACGAGGAAGGCAAGAGCACGCTGCTGGACGCGATCCGCGTCGGGCTGTTCGAGCGCCACAGCCTCGGCGGCAAGGCGATGGAGGCGATGCAGCCCTTCGGCTCGTCGGTGCGCCCCGAGATCCGGCTGGACTTCGAGCTGGACGGCGGCAGCTACCGCATCACCAAGGGATTCGCGCAGCGCCCGTCGGCGCTGCTGGAGACCCCGGACGGCCGCTTCGAGGGGCCGGCTGCCGAGGAGCGCCTCGCCGAGCTGCTGGCCTTCCGGCTGTCGGCGCGAGGCGAGTCGAAGCCGGACGACCGCGGCGTGCTGGGTCTGTTCTGGCTCGAGCAGGGGCGCGCGCCGTCCGGCCTCGAGTTCGGCGAGACCGGGCGCGCGACGCTGCGCGGCTCGCTCGAGGACGAGGTGGGCGACGTCCTGGGCGGCAGCCACGGGCGCGCGCTGCTCGACGCGGCGCGACGTCACCGCGACGCGCTGCTGACCGCGACCGGTCGTCCGCGCGCGGGCGGAGCGCTGGCCGACGCGATCGAGCGCGCCGAGGCTGGCGCGGCGCGGGTCGCGGAGCTCGAGCGCGAGCGCGCCGCGTACGACGACGAGATCGACGAGCTGGCCCGGGTGCGGCGCGAGCTGGCGCGCATCGACGGCGATCGTGTCGCCGAGAAGGCGCGCGCGGCGATCGCGCAGGCGAAGCACGACGCCGCCGCGATCGAGCAGCTGCGCCAGGAGCTCGCCGCCGCGGGCAGCGCGCTGGCCGCGGCCGCGGCCGACGCGCAGACGGCGACGGAGCGTCAGGAGCGCCGGCGCGAGCTGATCGACACCCTGGCCGGACTGGAACGGGCCGCCGACGCCGCGGCACGGACGCCGGCGCTGCTCGAACGCGACGCGCAGCCGCTCGAGGAGCGCCTGGAGCACGCGCGCCGTGCGCTCGCCGCGGCCAGCGCATCGCGAAGCACCGCGGAAGCCCGCGTGCGCCAGGCCCAGGCGGCGGAGCGCGTCGCGGCGCTCGCGCGGGAGATCGACGGGCTCACGACGCGCATCGCGCGGGTGGACGCGCTGTCGGGACGGCTGGCCGCCGCGCGCGAGCGCGTCGACGCGATCCGCGTCGATCGCGACCGGTACGAGGAGCTGCAACGCCTGGAGTCCGCGGTGGGGCGGCACCGTGCGGCGCTCGACGCCGTGGCCACGCGCCTTCGCTTCGTGCCCGGCGACGGCCAGTCGGTGCGCCGCGACGGCGCCGCCGTGCCGGCCGGCGAGCCGGTGCACGTCACGGGGCCGACGCGATTCGAGCTGCAGGGCTTCGGCGGCGTCGACGTGGAGCCGGGCGCCGCGGACCTGCCGGAGCGCCGCGCGCGGCACGAGCAGGCCGTGGACGCGTTCGGCACGCTGCTCGGCGCGGTCGGCGCGGCGGATCTCGCCGACGCGCGGCGTCTGCTCGACGAGCGCGCCGAGGCCGAGGCCGAGGCCCGCGAGACGGGCCGCGAGATCGGCGTCCTGGCGCCGGAGGGCGTGGACGCGCTGCGCGCGGCCCACGCGGACGCGGTGTCACGGCGCGAGCGGTTGCAGCAACCCGGCGACGGGCAGGTTCCCGGCGACCTCTCGGACCCGGAAACCGAGAGCGAGGCCCTTGCCGCCGCGCGCGCCGCCGAGGACGCCGCGCGCGCGGCGCTGGAGGCGGCACGGCGCGACCACCAGGCGAACGCCCAGGATCTCGCCATCGCGCGGCAGGCGGCGCACGCCGCCGCCGAGCAGCTGGCGGTCGCGCGGGCCAACCTCGACGCGGCGCGTGAGCGGCGCACGGACGCCGCGCTAGCCGCGGCGCTGGCCGAGGCGACGCATGCGGTGGAACGCGCGAGGGCGCGCGAGCGCGACGCGAGCGCCCGCCTCGGCGCCGCCAATCCGGAGGAGGCCGCGCTCCGGCAGCGAAACGCGGAGGCGGCGCTGGCGTCGGTGCACGACGAGCGACAGCGGCTGCACGACGCGATGATCGGGCTGGAGAGCCAGCTGCAGGTGCTCGGCAGGACGGGCCTCGGCGAGCAGCTGGACGAGGCCCGCGGGGAGCACGAGCGCGCCGCCGCCCGGCGCGAGCGCGTGCAGGCCGACGCCGATGCGTGGGACCTCCTGGTGACGCGCCTGGGCGATGCCGAGCGCGACGCGAAGGAAGCCTTCCTCGAGCCGGTGCTGCGCCGGGTGGAGCCGTTCCTGCGCCTGATCCTGCCGGACGCCCGCGTCACGCTGGACGAGGAGACGCTGGAGATCACCGGCGTGGAGCGCGCGGGCCGTGCCGAGCCCTACCGGCACCTGAGCCTGGGCACGCGCGAGCAGCTCTCGATCCTCGTGCGCCTGGCCTTCGCGGTGTACCTGCGTGAACGCGGTTATCCGGCCACGGTGATCCTCGACGACGCCCTGGTGTACGCGGACGAGGACCGCTTCGACCGCATGCGCCTCGCGCTGGCGAAGGCCTCCGAGACGGTGCAGATCCTGATCCTGACGTGCCGGCCCGGCGACTGGCGACAGCTCGGTGCGCCGATCCTGCGGCTGGCCGACGCGCGGCACGCGGCATCGGCCGCCGGGGGCTGAAGGCCGGGCCGGAGCGCGCGTCCACGCCTGCGATGCCGCGCGCGGCATGCGTCGCGGGCGCAGCCCGTGCGCAGCGGCCGGCCGGCCTCGGCGCGGCGCCCGGTCAGCGCTCGCGAAGCCCGCGCAGCATGCCCGCGTTGACGATGCCGACGCGCAGGTTGTCGCCGCGCCCGCGCAGGGCCTGGGCGGCGGCGCGCAGCAGCGTCACGGCCTCGCGCACGCGCGCGGCCCGCGGCGCCGCGCGCTCGCCGAGGCGCGCGTGGGTGCGCCCCTTGACGATGCCGTGGCGGTACAGCGCCGCCAGGGTCAGGCGCTCGGGATCCGCCGGGTGGTGCAGCACGGCGCTCGCGAGGTAGCGCCCGGCAAAGCCCGCCGATCGCGCGCGGCGCAGGTAGTCCGTGTCCTCGCCGCGCGTGCCGGTGCCGAGGCCGAGGTCGGTGCGGAAGCCGCCGATCGCGTCCGCGACGCGGCGCGAGACGGCCATGTTGACGCCGAACGGGAGGGGGTCCGCGTCCACGTACGGGCGGTCGGCGTCGCCGAGATCGTAGTGACACAGCAGGCCGGCGACGAAGTCGGTGTCCGGGCGCCGCAGCCAGCCGGGGGCCGCGCCGTGCCAGCGCGCGAGGGTGCGTCCGCCGAACCAGTCCGCCGCGGCGCCGCCCGCGCCGGGGTGGCCGTACGCATCCACCGCGGCCAGCAGCGCCGACACCCAGTCCTGCTCGACGATCGCGTCGTCGTCGGTGAACGCGATCCACGCGCCGCGCGACGCCGCCAGCGCCGCGTTGCGGGCTCGCGAGAGGCCCTCGCGGGGCTCGCTGACCAGGCGCAGCGGCCACCCGCCCGCTGCGTCCGCGACGACCGCGCGCGTGCCGTCGGTGGAGCCGTTGTCCACCACCAGCACCTCGAAGCGCGTCGGGTCGGCGCGGGTGTGCCGCCCGAGGGCGTCGAGCAGCTCGCGCAGTCGGGGCGCCCGGTCGCGGGTGCAGACGGCGACCGTGAGCGCCGGCGTCACGCGAAGTCGAAGCCCATGCGCGCGAGCGCCGCGCGCAGCCCGTCGCGGGGACGCACGCTGAACTTCGCGTCCACCTCGTGGCTCCAGGAGTCGTCGTCGGTCTCGCGGCCGCTCGCGCGGTAGTGCGCCGCGAGCTCGCGGTCGTAGCGCGCGATCGCGTCGTCGCGCCCGTCGGCGCGGTAACGCTCGCGGTGCACCACCGCGTGGAAGTCCATGCGCGGCTTCTGCGGCGGCACCGCGTCGGCGTAGCCGAGGCACATGCCGAACACGCAGTACACCCGGGGCGGCAGGCCCAGCAGCGTCGCGACGGTCTCCGGGTCGTTGCGCACCGCGCCGATCATCACGCCCTTCAGCCCCAGCGAGTCGGCCGCGAGGTAGGCGCTCATGCCGACCAGCGCAGCGTCGATGCTGGACACCAGCCCCATCTCCAGGTTGTTGTTGTCGAGGTCGTGACCGTTGCGCGCGAGCGCCCGCTCGATGCGGGTCAGGTCGGCGCAGAACGCGAGGAACACCGGGCAGTCCACGATGTGCTGCTGGTTGCCCGCGGGCACGGACAGCGCGCGCTTGACCTGCGGATCGCGCACCACGATCACCGTGCAGGCCTGGATGTTGGACGAGGTGGGTGCGCGCAGCGCGGCGCGCAGCAGCGCGTCCACCACGGAGTCGGGCACCGGCTCGTCGCGGTAGCGGCGCACGCTCACGCGCCGGTGCAGCACCTCCAGGGTGTCGCTGGTGTGGGGACGGGGGGCGGTCACGGCGTCGTTCATGGAACCTCGCGGGTCGATGGCATGGAAACGGTTCAGGGGCCGGCGGGACGCAGCCAGGCGTAGCGATCGCCGCTGCGCACGGTCAGCTCGCGCAGGTCGCCGCCGGGGGTGAGCAGCGTGAGCCGCACCGCGGCGCCGGCATCGCCGCTCGCCCACACTGCGCGGTAGAACCCGGCGAGCGAGCGCACGGGAGTGCCTCCGACCGCGGTGACGATGGCGCCGGCCATCACGCCGGCCTCGTCGGCCGGCCCTTCCGGCGACACCCGGCGAACGACGATGCGCCCGTCCACGGCCTCGCTGTGCAGGCCCAGCCACGGCCGGTGCGGGCCGGGACCGCGGCCCGTCGTGAGCAGCTCGCCCAGGATCGGCTTCAGCGCGTCGACCGGTATGAACATGTTGCCGACGACGGGCTCGTCGCCGCGGCGCGCGTCGTTGACGATCAGCGATCCGATGCCGAGCAGCGCGCCGTCGGTGCCGATCAGCGCGGCGCCTCCGAACAGCGGGTGGGGCGGCGCGGTGAACAGCGCGCCCGGCAGCAGGTACTCCCAGTAGCCGGCGAACTCGCGCCGGTCCACCAGCAGCGCCGGCCGCGCGCCGGCGGCGCCGCCGTAGCTGGCAACGATCATCGGCGAGCCGACCGTCGGCGCGGCAGAGTCGCCGAGCGGGATCGGGGTCACGTCCAGCGGCTCGCGGGCACGCGCGAGGCCGAGGCCGGTGGCGTGGTCGTAGGCGACGAAGTCGGCGGCGACCTCCGGCACCTGACCTGGCTGCGGGGCGACGAAGATGCGCGACGACTCCATCACCAGGTAGCCCACCGTGAGCACCAGGCCGTTGGCGTCGATCACCACGCCCGAGCCGGTGCGCCGCGTGCCGAGCCCGGGCGCGGTGCGCGCGTCCTCGGGCACCTCGGCGCGCAGGCCCACGACCGCCGACAGGATGCGGTCCATCTCGGCGCCGCGCGCCGGCACGGCGATTGCCAGCGCGGCCACCGCGGCCAGCGCGGCAGCCGCGAGGGTCGGCCGCGCGGCGCGGCGCCGCGGTGCGGGGGGGAGCCACGGGCGGGAGCGCATGGAAGCGGGTTCTCCTCGGTGGACGCGCCCGGCGCCGGCGCCGGCTGAGCATACCTGCCGCGCCGTCGCGCGCGGTGCCGCTAGAGTGTTTGGCGACACATAAAATTCCCGCAAGGTTGGAAAACGCTTCAAGAACCGCTATACAACCTGCGGGCCGGTAAAGAATTCGGCCCGGACGGCGGCGCGGGGAAATCCCGGCCCGGCTTCGGGATTCGCGAGGTCGCGTCCGGGTGCGGGCGCCGATCCGGCACACCGGCGCGCCGCGCGCGCGACCCACGTCGAACCGCTTCCGGGGGATCTTCATGCAGCGCATCATGCTTCTCAATCCCAAGGGTGGGTGCGGGAAGACCACGATCGCCACCAGCCTCGCGAGCTACTACGCGGCCGGCGGCAGCGAGACCGCGCTGGTGGACTACGACAGCCAGGGATCGAGCACGCGCTGGCTGGCGGCGCGCCCGCCGGAGCTGGACGCGATCCACGGCCTCGCCGCGTGGCGGATGCCGGCGGGCGTGACCCGCGCATGGCAGATGCGGCTGCCGGTGGGCGTGGAGCGCGTCGTCGTGGACACCGCGGCGGGCCTGAGCCTGACCCAGATCCCGGACATGGTGCATCGCGCGGACACCATCGTGGTGCCGGTCCTCGCCTCGCGCATCGACATGGACGCGGCGGCGGACTTCCTGGAGAACCTGGGCAAGCAGCCCCTGGTGCGCGACGGCTCGAAGCGCGTCGCGGTCGTCGGCAACCGGGTGCGCGGCAACCGTCGCCTGGTGCGCGAGCTCAAGGCCTTTCTCGCCGAGCAGGCGTTCCCGTTCATCGCGACGCTGCGCGAATCCAGCAACTACGAGCGCGCGGCGGAGCTGGGCGTCGGCATCCACGACCTCGAGGGTGCGCGCTCGCAGACCGACCGCGACCAGTGGCGCCCGCTGCTGGCGTGGCTGGAGGGCGGGCGCCTCGGCGCTGCCGGCGGCGCTCACCGGGCGGCCAGCCTGGACGGCTGACCGGCGGCGTCGCGCCGCGTCTACGGGCGGGGGCCGGCGCGGCCGGCCTCAGCGCAGCGCTTCGCCGTTCCCGTGCGCTCTCAGGCGGCGCGCTGCTCGAGCATCGCGACCGCGGGCAGCGTCTTGCCTTCGAGGTACTCCAGGAACGCGCCGCCGCCGGTGGAGACGTAGGACACCGCGCCGGAGATGCCGAACTGGTCGATGGCGGCCAGCGTGTCGCCGCCGCCGGCGATCGAGAACGCGCTGCTCGCGGCGATGGCCTCGGCGAGCGTGCGCGTGCCGCCGGCGAAGGCGGGGATCTCGAAGACCCCCAGCGGGCCGTTCCACACGATCGTGCCGGCCTCGCCCATCAGGCCCGCGAGGCGCTGAGCGGTGCGCGGGCCCACGTCCAGGATCAGGTCGTCGTCCGCGACGCCGGACACGTCGATGGTGCGCGCCTCGGCGTCCGGCGCGAGCGCCTTCGCGACGACCACGTCCTCGGGCACCGGGATCTCGGCGCCGCGCCGCGTGGCGGCGTCCATCAGCCGCCGCGCGACCGGCACCAGGTCCGCCTCGTACAGGCTCGCGCCCACGCCGTGCCCGGCCGCGGCGATGAAGGTGTTCGCGATGCCGCCGCCCACCACGAGGCGGTCCACCTTCTCGATCAGCGACTCCAGCACCTCCAGCTTGGTGGACACCTTGGCGCCGCCGACCACCGCGACCATCGGCCGCGCCGGCTTCGCGAGCGCCTTGTCCAGCGCGTCCAGCTCGGCCGCCAGCAGCGGCCCGGCGCAGGCCACCGGCGCGAAGCGCGCGACGCCGTGGGTGGAGGCCTGCGCGCGGTGCGCGGTGCCGAACGCGTCCATCACGAACACGTCGCACAGCGCCGCCATGCGCCGCGCCAGCGCCTCGTCGTCCTTGCCCTCGCCGGCGTTGAAGCGCACGTTCTCACACAGCACCACCTCGCCGTCGGCGAGGTCGAGGCCGTCCAGCCACTCGGCCGTGAAGCCCACCGGGCGCCCGAGCAGCGCCTGCAGCCGCGCCGCGACCGGCTCGAGGCTGTACTTCGCGTCCGGCTGGCCCTCGGTGGGCCGGCCCAGGTGCGAGAGCAGCATCACCTTCGCCTTCGCGCGCACCGCCGCCTCGATCGTCGGCAGGCTCGCGCGGATGCGCGCGTCGTTCGCGACCTTCCCGTCCTTCACCGGCACGTTCAGATCCTCGCGGATCAGCACGCGCTTGCCGGCGAGATCGAGGTCGGTCATGCGGATGAACCCGGGCATGGCGGCGGCTGCTCAGGGCGCGCTCATCAGCGCGATGGTGGTGTCCAGCATGCGGTTGGAGAAGCCCCACTCGTTGTCGTACCACGACACCACCTTCACCAGGCGGCCGTCGATGACCTTCGTGAGCGGCGCCTCGTAGGTCGACGACGCGGGATCGTGGTTGAAGTCGGCGCTGACCAGCGGCTCGTCGTTGTAGTTCAGCACGCCCTTCAGCTCCTGCTCCGACGCCGCCTTCAGGATCTGGTCGATCTCGCCCTTGCTGGTCTCGCGCGCCGCGGTGAAGGTGAGATCCACCATCGACACGTTGATCGTCGGCACGCGGATCGCGAAGCCGTCCAGCTTGCCGTTGAGCTCCGGCAGCACGAGGCCCACGGCCTTCGCGGCGCCGGTGCTGGTGGGGATCATCGACTGCGTGGCGGAGCGCGCGCGGCGCAGATCCTTGTGGTACACGTCGGTGAGCACCTGGTCGTTGGTGTACGCGTGGATGGTCGTCATCAGGCCGCGCTCCACGCCGATCTTGTCGTGCAGCGGCTTCACCAGCGGTGCGAGGCAGTTGGTCGTGCACGACGCGTTGCTGATCACCTGGTGCGACGCGCGAAGCGTCTGGTGGTTGACGCCGTAGACCACGGTGGCGTCGACGTCGGCGCCGCCCGGCGCGGAGATGATCACCTTCTTCGCGCCGCCCTTCAGGTGCGCGCCGGCCTTCTCCTTGCTCGTGAACAAGCCGGTGGACTCGTGCACCACGTCGACCCCCATGTCGCCCCACGGCAGCTTCGACGGGTCGCGCTCCGCGAACACCCGGATGCGGTCGCCGTTCACGACCATGTGGTCGCCGTCCACCTCCACCTTGCCGGGGAAGCGCCCGTGGGCGGTGTCGTAGCGGGTCAGGTGGGCGTTGGTCTCGGCGTCGCCCAGGTCGTTGACGGCGACGATCTGGATCTCGCCGGTGCGCCCGCTCTCGTAGAGGGCGCGGAGGATGTTGCGGCCGATGCGGCCGTAGCCGTTGATGGCAACCTTGATGGGCATGTCGCGTGTTCCCTTGGTCGTGTGGATTGGGCTATGTGGATTGCATTCGAGAGTGCGTGTTCAGTACGCCGCGCCGGGCGCGTCACCGTGAGGTGAGGTGAGGTCGCGACCACGCGCCGTGACGGCGCGCCGCGGGCCGTGACCCCCTCCCGTGAGGACGCCCGGTACGCGCATGCCGGGTCAGCCTCCGAGCACCTCGCGCGCCGCCGCGGCGACGTCCTCGGGCGTCAGCCCGAACTCCGCGTATACCTCCTTGTACGGCGCCGACTCTCCGAAGCGGTCGACGCCCAGGCGCCGTCCCTCGGCGCCGACGAACTTGTACCAGTAGTCGCTGACCCCGGCCTCCACGGACACCCGGGCGGTGACGGCCGCCGGCAGCACCGACTCGCGGTAGTCCGCGGGCTGCGCGTCGAAGGCCTCCACGCACGGCATGGACACGAGGCGCGCCGCGATCCCGTCCGCGGCCAGCGCGTCCCGGGCGGCGGCGGCGATCTCGACCTCGGACCCGGTCGCGATCAGGATGACCGACGGCTGGCCCTCGCAGTCGCGAAGCACGTAGCCGCCGCGCTCGATCAGGGCGAGCTGGGACGCGCTGCGCTCCTGGTGGGCCACGTTCTGGCGGGTCAGCAGCAGCGCCGTGGGGCCGTCGGCGCGCTTCACGGCCGCCTTCCAGGCCGCCACCGTCTCCACCGCGTCGCACGGGCGCCACACCGCGACGTTGGGTATCAGGCGCAGGCATGCGGCGTGCTCCACGGCCTGGTGCGTGGGGCCGTCCTCGCCGAGGCCGATGGAGTCGTGCGTGTAGACCAGCACCTGGCGTATGCCCATCAGCGCCGCCATGCGCACCGCGTTGCGCGCGTAGTCGGAGAAGGTGAGGAAGGTGCCGGTGTACGGGATGAACCCGCCATGCAGCGCGATGCCGTTGCCGATGGCGGTCATGCCGAACTCCCGCACGCCGTAGTGCAGGTAGTTGCCGCCGGCATCGGACGCGTCGAGGACTTTCGAGCCGCTCCAGCGCGTGTTGTTCGACCCGGTGAGGTCGGCGGAGCCGCCCAGCAGCTCGGGCAGCTCGGGGCCCAGGCCTTCCAGGGCCATCTCCGAGGCCTTGCGGGTGGCCACCGTCGGAGCGTCGTCGCTGGTGCGCGACAGCACGCCGCCGGCGTGGGCGTCGAAGTCGTCCGGCAGCGCGCCCCGGGTGCGGCGCAGGAACTCCCGCGCGAGGCGCGGGTGGGCCTTGCGGTAGGCCTGGAAGCGTTCGTTCCACTCGGCTTCCGCGGCGGCGCCGCGCTGGCGGGCGTCCCAGCCGTCGGCCACGGCCTTCGGGATCTCGAACGGCGGTGCGGTCCAGCCCAGGCGCTCGCGCACCGCGGCCACCTCGTCGGCGCCGAGCGGCGCGCCGTGGGTGCCGGCGGTGCCCTGCTTGTTCGGCGAGCCGTAGCCGATCACCGTGCGCGCGCACACGAGGCTGGGGCGCGCCGTCTCCTCCCTCGCCGCACGCAGCGCCGCGTCCACCGCGTCCGCGTCGTGGCCGTCCACCGCCGGCACCACGTGCCATCCGTAGGCCTCGAAGCGTTGCGGCACGTTCTCGGTGAACCAGCCGTCCACCGGACCGTCGATGGAGATCGCGTTGTCGTCGTAGATGACGATGAGCTTGCCGAGCCCGAGGGTGCCCGCGAGCGAGCAGGCCTCGTGGGACACGCCCTCCATCAGGCAGCCGTCGCCGGCGAACACGAAGGTGTGGTGATCGACGATCACGTGCTCGTCGCGGTTGAACGCGGCGGCCAGCGCGCGCTCCGCGATGGCCATGCCGACCGCGTTCGCGAGCCCCTGGCCGAGCGGTCCGGTGGTGGTCTCCACGCCCGGCGCGTCGCCCCACTCCGGGTGCCCGGGCGTCATCGAGCCGAGCTGGCGGAAGCGGCGGAGCTGCTCCATCGACAGGTCGTAGCCGGACAGGTGCAGCAGCGCGTAGAGCAGCATCGAGCCGTGCCCGTTGGAGAGCACGAAGCGGTCACGGTCGGCCCAGGACGGATTTGCGGGGTTGTGCCGCAGATGGCCGTTCCACAACACTTCGGCGATGTCGGCCATGCCCATGGGCATGCCGGGGTGCCCGGAGTTGGCGGCTTGCACCGCGTCCATGGCGAGCGCGCGGATGGCGTTGGCAAGCTCTGTGCGGGAAGGCATCGGAAGTCCCTGCTGAGGGGCCGGAATCGGCCGGCCGGGGGGCGGCCTGGGGCCCCGGAAAAAGGCCCGGGATTCTGACTGACGGGGGAGGCGAGCGCAATTTCATCCGGGGCTTCCAGAATGCGGGGCCGCGTCCCGTGGCGCGCGCTCGCCGGGCTCGCGGCGGCGCTGATCTCGCCCGGCGCGACGGCGGCGGAGCCCGTGGTGCTGCTGGTGCAGCCGCCAGCCTGGAGCGACGGCGACCGGCGCTACGACGCGGCGCCCCTGGCGGCGCTGGCCGCGGGCGTGCTGCAGCGTCCGGTGGAGGTGCTGCAGGCGGACGACGCGCTGTCGCACTGGCGCCTCGTGCGCACCCCGTGGCGCTACCAGATGGCGCTGGAGGAGCCGCAGTTCGCGGCCTGGCGCATCCGCCGGCACGGTTTCGTGGCGCTGGCGCGCGCCGCGGCGGACCGGCGGTTCGCGGTCGTGGTGCGTCCCGGAACCCTGGTGACGGCGCCGGGCGACCTGGCGGCGCGCCGCGTCGCGGCGCCGGCGCCGCCCGCGCTCGCCGCGTTGCGGCTGCTGGAGCTGTTCCCGGAGCCGGCCCGCGGGCCGCGCCTGCTGCTGCTGCCGGGCCCCGATGCCGCGCTGGAGGCCCTCGCGCGCGGGCGCGTCGACGCGGTGGTGCTCGCGCTGCGCGACGGCGAGCCGGTGCAGCGCGGCGAAGTCGCGCTGGTCACCGACGCGTCGCCGGATCGCGCGTTCTCGGTCGCGCCGGGGCTGGCCGACGAGGCGGGTACCGCGCTCACCCGTGCGCTGCGGGCCGCGTCGGAGTCGGCCGCCGGCCGCCGCGCGCTCGAAGGCGTGGGCCTGCGTGCGCTCGCACCGGCCACGGCGCAGGCGCTGGAGGACAGCGAGCGCCTGCTGCGCGGGACCTGGGGCTACCGCGACGCGCTGCCGTCGCCGCAGCGCTGAGCGCGCGGCCCGCCATTGCGTCGCGAGGCGCGGCAACCCACGATGCGCGACCGGCACGCGCCCACTATGATCAACGGGTTGCCGGCGCGGCCGGCGCCTTCCGGATCGACATGACAGGCTGCAGAGCGTCTTGAGCGGAACACCGTCGCACATGGATCGAGTCGAGCCGCGGCCCGCGCTGCTGCTGGTGGACGACGATCCGATCATCGCCGAGTCGCTGGGCTTCGTGCTCGCGGACGACTTCGACGTGCGCATCGCCGAGAGCCGCAGCGCGGCGCTGGGGCTGCTGCGCCGGGGCGGCGGCGTGCCGGACCTCGCGCTCGTCGATCTCGGCCTGCCGCCGTCGCCGCACTCGCCGGAGGGCGGCTTCGCGCTGGTCGAGGAGCTGCTGGCGCTCAATCCCAGCATGAAGGTGCTGGTGCTGTCCGGTCAGAGCGAGCGCGAGAACGTGGCCCACGCGCTGTCGCTGGGCGCCGCCGATTTCATCCCGAAGCCCTGCGACCCGAGCCTGCTGCGCGCGCGCCTGGACCACCAGCGGATGATCCTGGACGCGGAGCGCGCGCGCGAAGCGGTGCGTCCCGACGCGACCACGCTGCTCGGCGAGAGCGCTGCGATGGAGGATCTGCGCGCCCAGGTCCGGCGCTACGCGGACACCCCGTTCCCGGTGCTGGTGCACGGCGAGTCCGGCACCGGCAAGGAGCTCGTCGCGAAGCTGCTGCACGAGCAGGGCGAGCGCGCCGGGCAGCCGTTCCTGAGCCTGAACTGCGCGGCCTTCACGCCGGAACTGCTGGAAGCCCAGCTGTTCGGACACGCGCGGGGGGCCTTCACCGGTGCGACGAGCGCGCGGGCAGGCTTCTTCGAGGAGGCGGGCGAGGGCACCCTGCTGCTGGACGAGGTCGGGGAGTTCCCGCTGGAGCTGCAGCCGAAGCTGCTTCGCGTGCTCGAGAACGGCGAGTACTACCGCATCGGCGAGACGCGCCCGCGCCAGGCCGGCGCGCGCGTCGTGGCCGCCACCAACCGTGACCTGCAGACCGAGATCCACGCCGGACGATTCCGCCACGACCTGTTCCATCGCCTCGGGGTGCTCGCCATCGCGGTGCCGCCGCTGCGCGCCCGTGGCCGCGACCGGCTGCTGCTGCTGGATCACTTCCGCGAGCTGTACGCCGGCAAGGTCGCGCCCTTCCGCCTGGACGAGGCCGCGGAGCGACGCTGGCTGGAGTACAGCTTCCCCGGCAACGTGCGCGAGCTTCGCAACATCGTGATCCGGCTCGGCGCGAAGCATCCCGGCGAGCGCGTCGGGCTCACCGCGCTGGAGGCGGAGCTGGACAGCGCCGCCGAGAGCACGGACCCGGACTCCCTGGCCTCGCTCGGCAGCGCGGAGTTCCGGCTCGACGAGATCCTGAGCGGCTGGGAGCAGCGCTACATCGACGCGGCGCTGCGCCTCGCGGACGGCAACCTGAGCGAGGCGGCCCGTCTCCTGGGCGTCAACCGCACCACGCTCTACGGCAAGATCCAGCGCCTGTCGCGGGAGAAGGCAACGGAGCCGGAGGACTGAACGGGCGCGCGCAGGTGAAGGCCGCGGGCCGCTCGACGCCGCGCCCCGCGTTGGCGCGGCGGCGCGGGAGGTCGCGGGCGGAGTCCGTGCACACGGCACTTTTCGGAACGGCTATCTAGTCATGTACACGGAGCATTTCGGGCTGGACCGGCCGCCGTTCCGCATCACGCCGGACACGCGGCTGTTCTATACCGGAGGGCGGCGCGGCGACGTGCTCGAGGCCCTGGTGTACGCGATCACCAGCGGCGAGGGCATCGTCAAGGTCGTCGGCGAGGTGGGCACCGGCAAGACGATGCTGTGCCGCATGCTCGAGGAGAAGCTGCCGGGCAACGTGCAGATCGCCTACCTCGCGAATCCCAGCCTGACCCCCGAGGACATCCTGCACGCCGTCGCGCTCGAGCTCGGGCTGGACCCGCCGGCGGGCGCCAGCCGGCTGCAGGTGATGCACCGCCTGCACGAGGTGCTGCTCGAGCGCCACGCCGCGAACCAGCGGGTGGTCGCGCTCGTGGAGGAGGCGCAGAGCATGCCGGTGGACACGCTGGAGGAGATCCGCCTGCTCAGCAATCTCGAGACCAAGAACGAGAAGCTGCTGCAGATCGTGCTCTTCGGCCAGCCCGAGCTGGACGCGAACCTCGCGCGCGGCGCGATCCGCCAGCTGCGTGAGCGCATCACCCACAGCTTCCAGCTCACGCCGCTCGCGCGCGACGAGATCCGCGACTACGTGGGCTTCCGGCTGCGGGCGTCGGGCTACCGCGGCCGCGACGTGTTCACCGCGGGCGCGTACCGGCTCATCGCCCGCGCGTCGCAGGGGCTGACCCGGCGCGTCAACGTGATCGCCGACAAGGCGATGCTCGCGGCCTTCGCCGAGGGCAGTCACGAGGTGTCGTCGCGCCACGTGCGTCACGCGGTGCGCGACAGCGAGTTCGACGCCGGCCGTCGCCGCGCGGGCGCCGCGCGCGCGAAGGGCGCGCTGGCGGCCGGAGCGGCGGCGCTCGCGCTGCTCGCGGGCGCCGTGGGCTGGTACGCGGGGCGCAGCGCGCCGCCGCAGCGGGCCGCGCAGGCGTCCGCGGTCGTCGCGCCCGGCGCGGATGCGCGCGCCGCGTCCCGGCCCGCCGCGACGGAGCCCGTCGCCGCGGCTTCGGCCCCGGTGGCGCTCGACCCGGGCGCCGCGGCCGGCTCCGGCGAGCCGGCGCCCGCGCCGTCGTCCGGCACGCCCGCGGCGGACCTCGCGTCCGTCGCGGCGCGCGCGGGGAAGGTCGCCGCTGCGGCCGTGCGCACGGCGCACGTGCCGGCGCCGCCGGCGCCGGCGGCCGGCGCAGGGCAATCGCCCGCGCGGACCGCCGACGAGGACGCTGCTGCGGCGGCACCGCCGGCGCCGTTGGCGGTGGCCTCCGCCGCGGCGCCTGCCGCAGCGGCTGCCCGGGAGCCCGCGCCGGCGCCGGCTGCCGTGTCGGCCGTCGCGGCGGCCACCGCCGACCGTGGGCCCGCTCCGCCGGCGGCCATCGCGGTGGACGCCGGCGGCGCCGGCCGTCCGGCGGGGCCGCAGCCCGTCCCGGTGGCGCAGGCGCCCGCCGAACCCGAGGACCCGTCGCCGACCTTCGTCGCGCTCGCGCGGTCCCTGGACGCGCCCGGCGGCGCGGCGCGGGTGAGCGGGAGCGCGGCCGTGCCGGCGCCCGAGCGGCCGCCTGCCGACGCGGCCGCAGCCCGCGGCGCGAGCGCCGGCGAAGCGAACGCCTCTCCCGCGGCCGCCCCGGCCGCCTCCGCGGTGTCGGCGTCGGCCGCGGGGGCGGCGTCGCCGCGCGACGCGGACGCCGCGCGCGACGGAGCCGGCGAGCGCGGCGCGGAGCCGGGCAGCATGCTGTCGCAGCGCCTCGCGATCACCCGCGACTGGCTGCGCGGCGTGAACGACAGCCACTACAGCATCCAGCTCCTCGCCACCGACGCGGCCCAGCAGCGCAATCTCGAGCACTTCCTGCGCCGGCGCAGCAGCGCGGGGCAGATCCGGGAGGTCTACGTGTACCGCACGCTGATCCGCGGCCGCCCGTGGTACGGGGTGCTGTACGGCGAGTTCGAGAGCTTCAGCGAGGCGCGCGATGCGCTGGACGGCCTGCCGGCGGACCTGCGGCGCCACGAGCCGTTCATCCGCAACATCCGCGACATCGCGTTTCTGGGCTGACGCCCGGCACGCGGCGGTGGCCTACGCGGGCGGCGCTGCTGGCCGCTGGGCCGGCGGCCGGCAGAGCTGGCAGGCTCCGTTGTGCGCCCGGTCATGGTCCGTGATGAGACTCATCAGCTATCATCGACAAGATCCTGTATCGCTTTGAAAACCCGGGGAGAGGCTGACATGGCCGCACGAGCAGTGGCGCGCGCCGGTGCGCTGATGTCCCTGGCGATGGCGCTCACCGCGTGCACGGTGGCACCGCCGGAGCCGAGGCCGACCTCCTCGGGACATCTGGGCAGCACGCCGCCGCCGGCCGCGCAGGCGCAGATCCCCGAGCCGGTGAAGCGCCGGCCCTTCGTCCCGGTGCCGGTGCCGGCGCCGCCGGAGGAGACGTTCACGGTGGTGGTGAACGAGGTCCCGGTGCGCGAGCTCCTGTTCGCGCTCGCGCGCGACGCGAACGTCAACGTGGACGTGCACCCGGACATCGAGGGCAACGTCACGCTGAACGCGATCGATCAGAGCCTGAACCAGATCCTGGACCGCATCTCGCGCCAGCTCTCGGTGCGCTACGAGAACCGTGACGGCACCCTGGTGATCGTCCCGGACCGCCCGTTCCTGCGCACCTACCGGGTGGACTACGTGAACGTCACGCGGGACGCGAGCGGCAGCATCGGCGCGACGTCGTCGCTGGAGGGCGAGGGGCAGGCGCAGTTCACGAACACGTCCAGCGCCGGCATCAACACCACGACGCGCAACGAGTTCTGGCAGACGCTCGAGTCGTCGATCGACGAGCTCGTGAATCCCGGCATCACCGCCGACGCGGCCACGGGGCAGCGACGGGTGATCGTCAACCGCGAGGGCGGCGTCCTGCTCGTGCGTGCGACCGCCGCGCAGCACGAGCTGGTCCAGAGCTACCTCGACCAGGTCATGGCCAGCGTCTCGCGGCAGGTCCTGATCGAGGCCACGATCGTCGAGGTGCAGCTCAACGACCGTTATCAGGCCGGGATCGACTGGCAGGTGTTCACACGCGCGGGCGGGCTGCTCGGCGCCGGCATCACGCTCGGCACCGACGTCGGCAGCGCGTTCACGGCCGCGGCGAGCGGGGTCACCGGCCTCGTCTTCAATGCATCCGACGCGCCCACCGGCAGCCCCAAGCGCGACGTCGAGGTCTCGATCAGCCTGCTCAGCGAGTTCGGCGACGCGCAGGTGCTGTCCAGCCCGAAGGTGATGACGCTGAACAACCAGCCCGCGCTGCTCAAGGTCGTCGACAACGAGGTCTACTTCGAGGTCGACACGGAGCTCTCGCCGGCGACGCAGAACACCGACGCCGTCGTCAGCCTCGACACCACCGTGCGCACGGTCTCCGTGGGCATCGTGATGAACGTCACGCCGCAGATCAGCCAGGCCGACCAGGTGACCCTGAACGTGCGTCCGACGGTGAGCCGCATCCGCGAATTCGTCTCCGATCCGGCGATCCCGGTGGCGCTGGCGCAGTCGGGCAACACGGTTGACCTCAACATCTCCAACGAGATTCCGGTGATCGCGGTGCGCGAGACGGAGTCGGTGATGCGCGTGGGGTCGGGCCAGCTCGCGATCCTCGGCGGCCTGATGCAGGACAGCGTGACGAAGGACGACGACTCGGTGCCGGGCTTCTCGGAGCTGCCGGTGTTCGGCGAGGCGTTCAACTTCCGCGAGCGCAGGCAGGTCAAGAGCGAGCTGGTGGTGTTCCTGCGCCCGACCGTGATCCGCACCCCGGACGTCGGCGCCGACCTGTCGGGCTTCCGCGAGCTGCTGCCGGAGAACCTTCGCGACTTCGACCGTCAGAAGGCGCCGTTCGTGCCGGTGCCGGGGCTCGGGGGGAGCGACGCGCAGTGAGCCTGCTGATGGACGCGCTGAAGCGCGCCGAGAAGGCGCGCCAGGCCGAGGCCGAGCGCGCGAAGGAGGAGGGTGCCGACGACCCGGAGAAGACCGAGCTGTCGCTGGACCCGATGGACGACGACCCGGCGCGCGGCGGCGCCCGGCGCGACGACGCGCCCGAGCCGGCGAGGCCGGCGCGCGACGAGACCGAGGACTCCCTGGAGCTGACGCCCGACGAGGTGCGCCGCGAGATCGAGGCGATGGAGGAGTCCCTGGAGGACCACCTTCCCGCGCCCGGTACGGGCGGCGAGGGCGCCACGGAGCCGTCCGGGCAGGACGAGCGCGACGCGTCGTCCGCGCGGCTGTCGCTGTCGCTGGACTACGGGGACATCCCGCTGGACGACACCGAATCCACGCTGCCGTCGATGAAGTCGGCGCAGCGCTCGGTGCAGGACTATTTCGACGGCACCCACTCCATGTCGCTGTCGATGGACGACGTGCGCGGCGCGATCGAGCGCGAGCGCGAGGAGGCCGCAGGCGGGGAGCCGCCAGCGGACGAGGGCAACACGACCATCGACGGCGACACGTCGCCGCGGGAGCGCGCGCGCGCGGTGCTCGGAGCGCAGGCGGCGGCGCCCTCGCGGGGCGGGCGTGCAGCGGCGGCTGCCGCGGTGCTGCTGATCGTGGTGGGCGGCCTCGCGGGCGGCGCGTGGCTGTTCCGGGATCAGCTCACGGCCGTGTTCCTGGGCGAGCGGCAGACCGTGGTGGCCCGCCGTCCGCCGCCGCCGGCCGCGCCCGAGCCGGCGGCGCGGCCGGCACCGCCGCCGGCCACCGGCTCCGCGGCGGCGGCCGAGGAGCGCGAGTCGCTGCTCGCCGCGGCGCAGGCGGCGCGCGCCGAGGAGCGCGCGCTGGAGGAGGCCCGCGCGGCTGCGGCCGCGCAGGCAGCGCGCGACGCGGAAGAGGCCGCCAGGACTCTCGCCGGCGCGGCACCGCTCGCGGCGCCGCCTGCGCAGGCACCGCAGGCCGGCGCCGCGCCTGCGCAGACCGGAGCGGCTCCTGCCCCGGCGCGTGAGCCGCAGCAGGCTGCGGCCGCGCAGCCGGAGCCGGTGGCCCGGGTGCCGCTCGCGGAGGTGCTGCGCGCGAGCGGCGGCGCCGCGGCGCCGCCGGACGCGTCCCTGCCCGGGCTGCGCATATCGCGCTCGCGGGTCCCCGATCGCACCCACCGCGCGCTGGTGCAGGCGTACGAGGCCTTCTCCCGCGGCAACGACGGGGCCGCGATGCAGGCGTACCAGTCGGTGCTGGCCCGCCAGCCGACGAACCGCGACGCGCTGCTGGGCGCCGCCGCCGTGCACATGCGTGCGCGCGCGTACGAGCAGGCCGCGGGCTACTACCTCGAGGTGCTGCGCCGCAACCCGCGTGACCCCGTCGCACAGGCGGCGCTGATCGCGCTGCAGGAGGACCTGGATCCCGTCTCCGGCGAGAGCCACGTCAAGAACCTGATCGCGCGCCACCCCGACGACGGCAACCTGCGCTTCAGCCTGGGCAACCTGTACGCCGAGCAGGGGCGCTGGCCGGAGGCGCAGGCGGCCTACTTCGAGGCGTTGCGCCTTGACCCGGAAAGCCCGGACTACGCGTTCAACCTCGCGGTGAGCCTGGATCGGCTGGGGCAGGGCAAGGCCGCGCTCAACTGGTACCGCCGGGCGCGCGAGCTCGCGGCCGCGCGCCCGGCGAGCTTCGACGACGCCGGGGCGGCGCGCCGCATCGCGATGCTCACGAGCCCCTGACACGCCATGGACGGCACGTGCCCATGACCACCGATTCCCCGACCATCGACCTCCAGGCGCCGGTCAAGAACCGGCGCATCGGCGAGCTGCTCGTCGGCAAGGGCGTGGTCAGCGAGGACCAGGTGCGCATCGCGCTCACCGAGCAGCGCCACACCAAGGAACACCTGGGACGCATCCTGGTGCGGCTCGGCTTCGCCACCGAGGCGGTGATCCGCGACGTGCTCGGCGGCGCGCTCGGCTACGACAGCGTCGACCTCGCGAAGGTGGTCGTGGACAGCGAGGTGGTGCAGCTCATCCCGAAGCACGTCGCGCGCCGCTACCACATGCTCGCGCTCACCTTCAACGAGCAGAGCAACGCGCTGACCGTCGCGATGTCGGACCCGTTCAACGTGATCGCGCTGGACCAGGTGCGCGCGCTGCTCGGCGGCGACGTGCTGGTGCAGCCGCTGCTCGCCGGCCAGGCGGAGCTCGACAAGGCCATCGACCAGTTCTACGGATTCGAGCTCTCCGTGGACGGCATCCTGCAGGAGATCGAGACCGGCGAGATCGACTACACCAGCCTGGAGGCGGAGAGCGACGAGTACAGCCAGCCCGTCGTGCGGCTGGTGAACGCGCTGATGTCTGACGCCGTGAAGCGCGGCGCATCCGACATCCACTTCGAGCCGGAGCACGACTTCCTGCGGGTGCGTTACCGCATCGACGGGGTGCTGCGCCAGATCCGCAGCCTGCACCGCAACTACTGGAGCGCGATCGCGGTGCGGCTGAAGGTGATGTCGGGCATGAACATCGCCGAGATGCGCGCGCCGCAGGACGGGCGCATCGGGCTGTCGGTGTCGGGGCGGCCGGTGGACTTCCGTGTCTCGAGCCTGCCCACCACGCACGGCGAGAACATCGTGCTGCGCGTGCTCGATCGCCAGAAGGGTATCGTGCCGCTGGACACGCTGGGTCTCGACGACGACGCGCTCACCACGCTGCGCATCATGATGGCGCGCCCGGAGGGCATCATCCTCGTGACGGGGCCCACCGGCAGCGGCAAGACCACCACGCTGTACTCGATGCTCAGCCACCTGAACACCGAGCAGGTGAACATCATGACGCTGGAGGATCCGGTCGAGTACCCGCTCGAGATGATCCGCCAGACCTCGGTCAACGAGGCCGTGCGCCTCGATTTCGCGACCGGCATCCGCAGCATGATGCGCCAGGACCCGGACATCATCCTGGTCGGCGAGATCCGCGACGAGGACACCGCCGAGATGGCGTTCCGCGCGGCGATGACCGGCCACCAGGTGTACTCGACGCTGCACACCAATTCCGCCGTCGGGGCGATCCCCCGACTGCTCGACACCGGCGTCGCACCGGACATCATGGCCGGCAACATCATCGGCGTGATCGGCCAGCGCCTGGTGCGCAAGCTCTGCGTGCACTGCAAGCAGGAGTACAATCCGTCGCGCTTCGAGCGCCAGATCCTGCGCCTCGGCGTCGGCTCCGAGTCGCCGCCGGTGTACCAGGCGGCCGGCTGCCCGCAGTGCGACCACAGCGGTTACAAGGGGCGCCTCGCGCTGATGGAGCTGCTGCGCTTCGACGGCGAGCTGGACGAGATGGTGGCGCGCCGTGCGACCGCGCGCGAGGTCCTGAAGCTCGCCCGCTCGAAGGGCTACCGCACGCTGGCCGACGACGGCGTGCGCCGCGTGCTCGAGGGCATCACGTCGATGGACGAGATCGGGCGCGTGCTCGACCTCACCGAAGGTATCCAGTGAGCGCCCGTGAATTCCCGACCGCGCGTGGCGCGACGCCCGCCGGCCGCGTGCGCGATCGCGTGCACGTCGCGCCGCACCGGGACCGTGCGTCGACCGTGTCGAGACGGTGGGCAGGCCATTCACAGGTGCCGGTCGCCCGATGCCGTTGATGCACTACAAGGCCATGGATCCGCGCGGGCGGATGCAGACCGGCCAGATCGAGGCGGTGAACCCGGCCGACCTCGAGATGCGGCTCGACCGCATGGGGCTCGACCTCGTGAACTACCGCGAGGCCAAGGTCAGCGGGGGGCGCGCGGCGGGCGCCCGGGTCGACCGCCGCGAGCTCATCAACTTCTGCTTCCAGCTCGAGCAGCTCATGTCCTCGGGCGTGCCGATCCTGGAGGGGCTCGCGGACCTCCGCGACACGGTCGAGGACAAGCGCCTGCGCGAGGTGATCGCGGGCATGGTGGAGGCCATCGAGGGCGGGCAGACGCTGTCCGAGGCGATGGAGACCTATCCCCACGTCTTCGACGCGGTGTTCGTGAACCTGGTGCGCGCCGGCGAGGCCAGCGGGCGGGTCGCCGTGGTGCTGCAGAAGATCACCGAGTCGCTGAAGTGGCAGGACGAGCAGGCGACGCGGGTCAAGCGCCTGCTGATGTATCCGGCCTTCGTGGGCGTGGTGGTGCTGATCGTGATCGCGTCGCTGATGACCTTCCTGGTCCCGGAACTGGTGAAGCTCATCAAGAACATGGGCGGCGAGCTGCCCCTGCACACGCAGGTGCTGATCGCGACCTCGAACTTCTTCGTGGACTTCTGGTGGCTGGTGCTGACGGCGCCGGTGATCCTGTTCGTCGTGTTCGCGGCGCTCGCGAACGCGAGCCCGGCGTTTCGCTACGCGATCGATGCCGCCAAGCTTCGGGCACCGATGATCGGGCCGATCCTGAAGAAGGTCATCCTCGCGCGCTTCGCGACCTACTTCGCGCTGATGTACTCGTCGGGCATCACCGTGCTCGAATGCCTGCGCATCAGCGAGTTCCTGGTCGGCAACCTCGTGGTCGCGGATGCCACCGGCCGGGCCGCCCGCCAGATCGCCGACGGCGCCAGCATCAGCGCCGGCTTCGAGTCCACCGGGCTGTTTCCGCCGCTGGTGCTGCGCATGCTGCGTGTGGGAGAGAGCACGGGAGGCCTCGACACGTCGCTGCTCAACATCGCGTACTTCTACAATCGCGACGTCGACGAGTCGATGGAGCGGGTGCAGCAGATGATCATGCCCGCAATGACGGTGATGGTGGGCTCGGTGCTGATCTGGGTGATCGTGTCGGTGTACGGCCCGATCTACGATCTCATCGCGACGATCGGCATCTGAGGCGGGCATCTGAGGCGCATGTGATGGGACGGCGCATCTTCTTCGTCACCAGCGGGCGGCTGCGGGTCTATCACCACGACGGCCAGCTCGGCGAGCCGCTGGAGTTCCGCGCGGACCAGGACGGCCTCGAGCTGCTGGGCCAGTACCTCGAGCAGCCGTGGCGCGACCCGGTGTACGTGCTGGTGGACTTCGTGGAGGAGGAGTTCCGCGAGGAGACGGTGCCGCACGTGTTCGGAGGCGACCGCGCCGCGGTGGTGCGCACCAAGATCAACCGCCTGTTCCGCGACACGACGTACAGCCACGCGATCCTGCAGGGACGGAGCAAGGACGGCCGGCGCGATGACCGGATGCTGTTCACCGCGCTCATCCGCCCCGACCTGCTGGCGCCGTGGATGGGTCAGCTCGGCGCCCACAAGACGCCCGTGGCCGGCATCTACTCGTTGCCGCTGGTGGGCCGCGAGCTGATCAAGGCGCTGAAGCTGGACGCCAGCAACCTGCTGCTCGTGACGCTGCAGTCCTCGGGCGGGCTGCGCCAGACCTATTTCCTCGACGGCGAGCTCAAGGTGAGCCGTCTCGCGATGCTGCCGGAGCCGAGCCCGGACGCGTTCACGCCCGCGATGCTGGGCGAGGTCGAGCGCGTGCGCCGCTACCTGAACTCGCTGCGCATGCTGCCGGCGAACGAGCCGCTGGAGGTGTGCATCCTCGCGCCGGAGCGCGTCGCGGCGGAGGTGGAGCATCACTCGCCCACATCCATCACCGCGCGCCACCGCGTGATCCCGCTGCCCGAGGTCGCGCGGCGCGTGGGCATCAAGGGGCCGTACCGCGAGCGCTACTCGGATCGGATATTCGCGCATCTGCTGGCGAAGCGGGCGCCTGCGAACCAGTACGCGCCGCAGGCGCAGACCCGCTACTTCCGCATGCACCAGGCGCGCCGCGGGCTGATCGCGGCGAGCGTGATCCTGCTCATGAGCAGCCTCGCGTGGAGCGCGGCCACCTTCGTCGACGGCCTGAGCGCGATCCAGGACATGGACGGCGCACGCAAGCAGGCGGGCTTCTACGAGAGCCGCTACGAGCGCGCCCGCTCGCGGTTGCCGGCCACGCCCACCGATCCGCGCAACATGAAGCGGGTGGTGGAGGCGGTGGAGAAGCTGCAGGCCTTCCGCACGTCGCCGATGGCGTTACTGCAGGCGCTGTCCATCAGCCTGGAGGCCTTCCCCGGAGTGCAGCTCGACGAGCTGGAGTGGCGCGTGAGCGTGGACCCGGGCGTACCCGTCGACGCATCCGTCCCGTCGCCGGTGCCGTCGCGCGGGCGGCTGAACGAGGCGCCGCCGCCGGAGCAGGACCTGTCGCTCTACCAGGTCGCGCTGGTCACCGCGTACATCGCGCCGTTCGACGGCGACTACCGCGAGGCCCTGGCGACCGTGAGACGCTTCGCGGACAGGCTGCGCGCGGTGCCCGGCGTGGAGGAGGTGCGCGTGGAGTCGCTGCCGCTGGACATCGGGCCGGAGGCGAGCCTGAGCGGGAACGCGCGGGAGCGGGCCGCCGGGGCCAGCGCGCGCTTCCAGCTCCGGGTGGCGGTGCGCGAGGACGGAGCACGCGCATGAAGGCCTCGGAGATCGACTGGGGTGTGCTGCGCGGCGCGATGATCCTGCTGGCGCTGTCGCTGCTGGTCGGCGTCGCGGCGCTGGCCACCAGCCAGCAGTTCTGGAGCAAGCAGGAGGCGGGGCTGAAGCGCGAGCGCTCGCGGTTGCTCGCGGCGCGTGGCCATTACCACGCGCTGGACGACGAGGAGGACATCATCGCGACCTATCTCCCGCGCTACCTGGCGCTCGAGGAGCAGGGCCTGATCGGGCGCGAGCAGCGCCTGGACTGGATCGACGCGCTGCGCGAGGCGGCCCGCGAGGCGAAGGTGCCGCAGCTCGAGTACGTCATCGACGCGCAGCGCCCCTTCGACACCGGGATGGAGCTCAACGTCGGCGATTATCGCGTGTACGCGAGCAGCATGCGCCTGCAGCTCGGGCTCTCGCACGAGGGGGACCTGCTGCGCCTGCTCGACGCG
>CBDUCN010000011.1:0-33725 GCA_965365655.1 uncultured Gammaproteobacteria bacterium
CGCGGGGTGCGATTTCTCACGTGTTCCGGCGCCGCGGCGATGCTACCGTCCAGCCACGGTTCACGAGCTGCAAGGAGGACCCCGATGTCCCAGTCGTCCATCACCCGAATCCTCGGATGCGTCTCCGCGGCCGCGGCGGTCCTGCTGCTGTCGGGGCAGGCCGTCGCCGATCACGGGACCCTGAGCGGGGATCAGATCCGGGAGGTCATGGTCGGCAACACCGCGACCGGCGTGAGCAGCCGTAGCGGCAGGCGCTGGTACGGGGACTACTCGCCCGACGGCACCTACGTGCTGCGCGTGCCGGAAGCGGACTGGAGCACGAACGGCAAGTGGCGCATCGACGGCGACCTGTGGTGCACCGAGCGTCCCCAGCGCTCCGAGCGCTGCAAGAACATCGAGCACGTGTCCGGGGACGACTACCAGGCCGTCGACGATCGCCGCGAGACGCTCAACTTCAGCATCCAGCGCTGAATCGGCGTTCCTGCACGCAGATCACGGGCCGCCCGGGGTCGCCTCCGGGCGAGCCCCGTGCGCGTTGCCATGCTCCAGCACGGTCATCTCGTCCTCGGGGCTCCTCAGGCCGACAGCCGCACCGGCATGCGCCGCGCGCCCCAGGTGCCGGCGGGGCCCTCGATCACGCCGGCCATGCGCTCGCCGCACGTCGTGCAGTGCCCGTCATCGGTCAGGTTCCACGCGCCCAGACGGTACCAGTCGCGCTCGATCAGCAGGCCCCCGCAGCCGTGGCACCAGGTGGAGCCGCCGTCGCTGTCGTGCACGTTGCCGGTGTACGCGTAGCGCACCCCGTTGCCCATCGCGATGCGGCGCGCCCGGGTCAGCGTCGCGGGCGGCGTCGCCGGCGTGTCCATCATCTTCCAGTCGGGGTGGAACGCGGTGAAGTGCATCGGCACCTCGGGCCCCAGGTGCTCCACCACCCAGCGCGTCATCTCGTCGAGCTCGGCGTCTGAGTCGTTCTCGCCGGGAATGAGCAGCGTGGTGGTCTCGATCCACACGTCGGTCTCGTGGTGCAGGTACTGCAGCGTGTCCAGCACCGGCGCCAGCGAGCCGCCGCAGATCTTGCGGTAGAAGCGCTCGGTGAACGCCTTCAGGTCCACGTTCGCGGCATCCACGTGGCGGAAGAACTCCGCGCGCGGCTCGGGCGTCACGTAGCCCGCGGTCACCGCGACGGTGCGGATCCCGTGCTCCCGGCACGCGTCCGCGACGTCGTTCGCGTACTCCATGAAGATCACGGGATCGTTGTACGTGAACGCGATGCTCGCGCAGTCGAGTCGCTTTGCCGCGTCGGCCAGCATCTGCGGCGTCGCGCGGTCCGCGAGCGTGTCCATCTCGCGGGATTTCGACATGTCCCAGTTCTGGCAGAACTTGCACGCGAGGTTGCAGCCGGCGGTGCCGAAGGACAGCACCGCGGAGCCGGGCAGGAAGTGGTTCAGCGGCTTCTTCTCGATCGGGTCCACGCAGAAGCCGCTCGATCGCCCGTAGCTGTAGAGGTTGATGGTGTCGTGCTCGCGCCCGCGCACGAAGCACAGGCCGCGCTGGCCCTCGCGCAGCTTGCAGAAGCGCGGGCACAGGTCGCACTGCAGCCGCCCGTCGGACAGGGCGTGCCAGTAGCCCACTGGCCGGGGTGCCGTGACATCGTTCATGGATACCTCCGGGCGTCGCGCTCCGGATCGTGATCATCCCCCTGTAGATCGGGGCCGGGGCGATCCGGATCAAGTGGCGGGCCGGACGCGCCTTGATCGGGCTCCCGCCCGGGTCCATCTTAGGTTGCATGAGCACACGGCCCGTCGAATCGGTGCGCCCGGCGGCTGTCGCCGGGCGTTTCTACCCCGGGGACCCGGACACGCTGCGGCGCGAGGTCGCGCGGATGCTGGCCGCGGCGCCGCGCGGCGGCGCGCGCCCGAAGGCGCTCGTCGCACCGCACGCCGGCTACGTGTATTCGGGGCCCACCGCCGGCTTCGCGTACGCGCTGCTCGACGGCGCCGCCGACACGATCCGCAAGGTCGTGCTGCTCGGGCCCAGCCACCACGTGCCGCTGCGCGGCGCGGCGGTGCCGACGGCGGCCTTCTTCGAGACGCCGCTCGGGCTCATCCCGGTCGATCGCGACGGCGTCGCGCGGCTGGTGGACGCCGGCCTCGCGGGCCTGTCGGACGAGCCGCACCGCTTCGAGCACGCGCTGGAGGTGCAGCTCCCGTTCCTGCAGGCGCAGCTCGGCGACTTCGCGCTGCTGCCGGTGTCGGTGGGCGTCGGCCGCGCGGAGCGGGTCGCGGACCTGCTGGACGCGGTGTGGGGCGGCGACGAGACGCTGATCGTCGTCAGCACCGACATGAGCCACTTCCACGGCTACGCCGAGGCGCGCGCGATAGACCGCGCGACCTGCGACGCGATCCTGGCCCGCGACCCGCACCTGCAGGGCGAGCAGGCCTGCGGCTGCCACGCGCTGAACGGCCTGCTCGAGGCGGCGCGGCGACGGAACCTGGACCTGCGGCTGCTCGACGCGCGCAACTCCGGCGACACCGCCGGCCCGCGCGACCGGGTGGTGGGCTATGCAAGCTTCGCCATCGACGCCTGATCCGGCGCCCGACGAGGCGGCGCTGGACGCTCGGCTGCTGGACCTCGCGCGCGCGTCGATCCTCGACTCGCTGCGCGCCGGCCGGCCCGCCGGGTTGCCCGCCGAGCGCTGGCCGCCTGCGCTGGCCGCGCCCGGCGCGAGCTTCGTGACGCTGTCGCGCGGCGACGCGCTGCGCGGGTGCTGCGGCAGCATCGAGGCGCGCCGGGCGCTGGCCGAGGACGTATGGGTGAACGCGCAGCGCACCGCGTTCGCCGACCCGCGCTTCCCGCCGCTGAGCGAGCGCGAGGTGCCCGGCCTGACGCTGGAGATCTCGCTGCTGGGGCCGCTGACGCCGCTGGCCGTGGACTCCGAGCAGGCGCTGCTGGCCGCGCTGCGCCCGGGGGTGGACGGGCTGCTGATGACGCTGGGCGAGCGCCGCGCGACCTTCCTGCCGAAGGTCTGGCACACGCTGCCGGAACCGCGCGACTTCCTGGCCCATCTCAAGCACAAGCTGGGCGTCCCGGTGACGTTCTGGGATCCGGCACTGCGTTTCCACCGCTACCACACTCGGCAGTTCGCGGGCACGCTGGACGCGGACACGCCCCGCGCGCGGTCGACCCCGACATCCTGACGCCCGCGTGCCGCTGCGGACGCGGGAACGCGCCGCCCGCCGGAGCATGAGCCTGATCGCGCCGCCGCCTCCGTACCGCCCGCTGGACGCCGAGGCATGGAGGCGCCACCGCCTGCGCAACGCGCTGCAGTCGCTGCTGCTGCTGCTCGCGATGGGCGCGGTGCTGTGCGGCCTCGGATGGGTCGTCGGCGGGGGCACGGGCGCCGTCGCGGCCGTTGCCGCCGGGTGCACGCTGGTCCTGCTGAGCCCCGGCCTGTCGCCGCGGATGGTGCTTCTCGCCTATGGCGCGCGCGAGCTGGATGCGCGCAGCGCGCCCGGCCTGGTGGACCTTGTCGAGCGCCTCGCGCGGCGCGCGGGCCTGCCGGGCGCGCCGCGGCTGTTCTACGTGCCGAGCACGGTGATGAACGCGTTCACGGTGGGCACCCGCGGCCACTCGGCGATCGCGGTGTCGGACGGGCTGCTGCGCGGCCTGTCGGCGCGCGAGCTCGCGGGCGTGCTGGCCCACGAGGTGAGCCACGTCAGCCACAACGACACCTGGGTGATGGGCCTGGCCGACCTGTTCAGCCGCATGACCAGCGTGTTCGCGACCCTGGGACAGGTGCTGGTGCTCGTGAACCTGCCGCTGCTGGCGCTGTCGGGATACACGCTGAGCTGGGCGGCGATCGCGATCCTGCTCTTCGCGCCCGGGGTGAGCGCGCTGATGCAGCTCGCGCTGTCGCGCACCCGCGAGTACGACGCGGACCTGCGTGCCGCCGCGCTGACCGGCGATCCGCGGGGGCTGGCCCTCGCGCTCGATCGCATGGAGCGCTACCAGGGGCGCTTCCTGGAGCAGGTGCTGCTCCCGGGCAACCGGATCCCGGACCCTTCGCTGCTGCGCACCCACCCGCCGACCGCGGATCGCGTGCAGCGGCTGCTCGCGCTGGAGCCGGTGCCGGCGGGCCGGCGCATCGCGTCCGGGGTGCCGGCGCTTGCCGCGGACGACTTCCCTGCGGTGGTCCGCCGCCCGCGGCGCCGCGCCTCCGGCGTGTGGTACTGAGAGCTGGTGAATCCTTCGCTCGCCGCACGGCCCGCTCGCGACGGCGCCCGGAAGATTCACGAGCTCTGAACGCGCCCCGCGCGGGCGCGCGCTTGACCTGGATCAGGCCCGCCGGCGGCGCCGCGGTCGAGACGCGGTGCCGCGCCGCGCGGTCACGTACCATCCGCGCGCCCCGGCGGCGTGCCGTCCGCGCGGGCGATCCGTGTCCAGGGGTGCTCTGATGGACCTGTCCGTCGTCCTGTCCGCCTTCACGCTGCTGTTTCTCGCCGAGATGGGCGACAAGACCCAGCTCGTCGCGATGACGCTGGCGCACCGCTACCGCGTGGCGCCCGTCACCGCCGGCGTGTTCGCGGCGTTCCTGGTGCTGAACCTGCTCGCGGTGTGGGTCGGGCAGGTGCTGTTCCTGTACGTGCCGCAGCGCGTGGTGCTGCTCGCCGCGGGCGCGCTGTTCCTGGTGTTCGCGTGGCGCTCCTGGCGCGACGCGGCGGATGGCGAGGAGGTGGGCGAGGTCGCGGACGCGGGCAACGGCCGCGCGTTCGCGAGCAGCTTCGCGCTCATCTTCGTCGCGGAGCTGGGCGACAAGACCCAGCTCGCGCTGATCGCGCTGGTCGCGGCCACCGGCGCGCCGTGGGCGGTGTTCGTGGGCGGCACGCTGGCGCTGTGGGCGGTGTCGCTGATCGGCATCGTGCTGGGCGCGACGCTGCTGCGCCGCGTCCCGCGCGCGTGGATGCACCGCGCCGCGGCCGCGCTGTTCGCGCTGTTCGGCGTGCTGGCGGTGTGGCAGGCGGCGCTGGGCGGCGCGGAGGCCGTGGCCGCGTGACGACGCACCGGCCGGGGCGCACGCGGCGCCCCGGCCGGTCCCGCGTCACCTGATGATGATCTCCGGGCCCATCAGCGACGTGGGCAGCCACGTCGAGATGATCGGCACGTAGGTCACCAGGATCAGGAACACGAACATGATGCCCACCCAGGGCAGCGCCGCCTTCACCGTGTCGGTGACCGACATCTGGGCGACGCCCGCGGTCACGAACAGGTTCAGGCCCACCGGCGGCGTGATCATGCCGATCTCCATGTTCACGACCATGATGATGCCGAGGTGGATCGGGTCGATGCCGAGCTCGATGGCGATCGGGAACACCAGCGGCGCCACGATCACCAGCAGCCCCGACGGCTCCATGAACTGTCCGCCGATGAGCAGGATGATGTTCACGATGAGCAGGAACGCGATCGGCCCGAGCCCGGCCCCCATCATCGCCTCGGTGACCATCTGCGGAATGCGCTCCTCGGTCAGCACGTGCTTGAGAATGAGCGCGTTGGCGATGATGAACAGCAGCATGATCGTGAGCTTGCCGGCCTCGAACAGCGCGTGCTTCGTGTCCGGGTGCCAGAGCACCGAGACGGCCCGCCACAGCAGCATCGCGCCGCCCGGACCTTCGTTCTTGAACGGCCCCATGTCGCGGTACACGAAGCTCGCGATCAGGAACGCGTACACCGCGGCGACCGCGGCCGCCTCGGTGGGCGTGAAGATGCCGCCGTAGATGCCGCCGAGGATGATCACGATCAGCATCAGCCCCCAGAACGCGTCGCGCGCGGCGGTGAGCACCTCGCCCCAGCCGCCCCACGGCTGCGCGGGCAGGCCGCGCCACTTCGCGTAGGCGAAGATGCCGCCCATCAGCATCAATCCGGCGAGCAGCCCCGGGATCACGCCGGCGAGGAACATGCGGCCCACCGACACGTCCGTCGCGGCGGAGTAGACCACCATCACGATGGACGGCGGGATCAGGATTCCCAGCGTGCCGGCGTTGCAGATGACGCCGGCGGCGAACCCGCGGTTGTATCCGACCTGCACCATGCCGGCAATCACGATGCTGCCGATGGCGACGACGGTCGCCGGCGAGGAGCCCGACAGCGCCGCGAACATCATGCACGCGAACACCGACGCGATGGCGAGCCCGCCCTGGAAGTGGCCGACCAGCGCGATCGCGAAGCGGATGATGCGCCGCGCGACGCCGCCGGTCGTCATGAAGGTGGATGCCAGGATGAAGAACGGGATCGCGAGAAGGGTGTAGTGGCCCTGGAACGCGTTGAACAGGGTCTGGGCGATGGACGACAGCGAGCCGCCCGAGTGCGTCGTGAGGAACACGATGCTCGACAGGCCCAGCGCCACGGCGATGGGCACGCCGATCAGCAGCAGCCCGACCACCATTGCGAAGAGGACAACGACGGCCATGGCTCAGCCCTCCTTGCGCGCGGTGGTGTCCGCGTCGCTGAGCAGCTCCTGCTGCAGATCCTTGACCTCTTCGGCCTCGTGGCTCGCGATGATGGAGTCCACCTTGCCGGTGATCACCTCCCAGGTGAGCACCAGGTAGCGAAGCGTGAGCAGTGCCATGCCGAGCGGCAGCGCGAAGTAGGGAATGAAGCGCGGCAGCTTCTCGTAGCGCTCGCCCTCGTTCATCGAGTCCGACAGGAACTGCAGGAACTCCGGCATCGGCACGTCCTCGGTCACCAGGAAGGCGCGCTTGGTCGCGAACGGGTACCAGTAGTCCCAGCTCCCCTTGAGCAGCAGCAGGCTGAACGCGAGGCAGCACAGCACCGCGATCACGGTGAGCACCTTGCGCGCGAGCGGCGGCGCGTTGGCGACCACCACGTCGACGCCGATGTGGATGTGCTTCTTCACGGCGTAGGAGGCGCCCAGCAGCACCAGCCACGCGAACAGGTAGACGGTCACCTCCAGCGCCCACAGGATGTTGTCGTTGAAGACGTAGCGCGCGACGACGTTCGAGAAGGTGATGATCGTCATCGCCGCGAGCAGCAACGCGATGAGCGTTTCCTCCACCCAGTCCACGAAGCGTCCGACGGCGCCGGCACTTTGCGTGTTCATCAGGCTTTATCCCCCCGGTTGGATCGGCATCGGATCGGCATCCGCACTCGTGGGTGCGGTGCCGGGCGGATCCTCGGATCCGCCCGGCACCGCGGGTGCGGTCAGCGCTTGCCGGCGCCCGTGCGTCAGCTGTTGTTGGCCTTCATCGCAGCCTCCATGAGGTCGGAGCCGATGTTGTCCTCGAACTTCTTCCACATCGGCTTCATCGCGTCGACCCAGGCCTTGCGCTGCTCCGGCGTCAGGGTGCGCACCGTGCCGCCGGCCTCGATGATCTTCTCCTTGTTCTCCTGGTTGACCTTCTCGGACTCGGCGTTGCGCTCGACGGTCACCTCCTTGAGGATCTTCGCGAACTGGTCCCGGATGTCGGGCTTCAGGCCGTCCCACCAGTCCGTGGACGTGACCACCATGTAGTCGATGATTCCGTGGTTGGTCTCCGTGATGCCGTCCTGCACCTCGAAGAACTTCTGCCCGTAGATGTTGGACCAGGTGTTCTCCTGGCCGTCGATGACGCCGGTCTGCAGGCCGCCGTACACCTCGCTGAACGACATCTTCTGCGGGTTCGCGCCGAGCTGGTTGAACTGCGCGACCAGCACGTCGGAGGCCTGTACGCGGAACTTCAGTCCCTTCGCGTCCTCGGGCGTGATCAGCGGGCGCTTCGCGGAGAGCTGCTTCATGCCGTTGTGCCAGAACTCGAGGCCTTTGAGCCCGCGGCGCGTCATCGCGTCCTTGAGCTTCTGCCCCGCCTCGGAGTTCTGGAAGCGATCCACCGCGTCGACGTTCTCGAACAGGAACGGCAGGTCGAAGAGGCGGTACTTCTTCGTGTACTCCTCGAACTTCGACAGCGACGGCGCGGCGAGCTGCACGTCACCGTTGGCGAGCGCCTCGAGCACCTTGTCGTCGTCGTAGAGGCTGGAGTTCGGAAACACCTGCATGCAGGCCTTGCCGTTCATCTCCTCGTTGACCCGCTTCTCGAGCAGGCTGGCGGCGATGCCCTTCGGGTGCTTGTCGGTGTTCGTGACGTGGCTGAACTTGATCACGAGCTCGCCCGGGTCGCACTGCGCGAGCGCGGACGGGGCCTGGGTGGCGAGGGCGGCGGCCATGGCGGCCGCGAAGAGGGTCTTTCGCATCGGTCGGTCTCCCCTGGTTGTGCGGTGTGACGTCGGCGGCCGGCCGGTCGGCGGCGCGCTGGCGTTGTGCAGTGCAAGCAAGAGGCCAGCTTCGCGCCCGGCAGGGACCGGAGCGCTTACGGCCCGCGGGATCAGCGTGTTACGAGTGCTGCCGGAATGCAATCCGCGGCGCGGCAGGCGCGACGACGTGCGGGCGTCCGCACACGGCCCGGCGTCGGTGTGTGGATGCCCGCACGGCCAGGCGGCCGGCGCCGTGGACCGGGCGCGCGCCGACGCGCGTCTTCCCGTTATCGGGAGAGATCGTGCCGGCGTCCACGGGAGCCGTGCTCGCCGGGTGCCGTCGCGCGCGCGTCACGGCCCGGTCGTGTCCGCTGCCGGCGACGGATCGCGCGGCCGCGGCGGGCGCTTGCCCGCGCCGGCACCGGCGGGGCGGACGCGGCTTGTATGTTCAGCCCAGCCCGGCTCGGCAGGAGCTGGGCGGCGCTCAGACGAAGTCGTCGCGCGACAGGCCGTGCTTGCGCATCTTGTCGTAGAAGGTCTTGCGCGGCAGCCCGAGCGCCTCGTGCGCGTCCTTCACGCTGCCGCCGGCATCGCGCAGGGCCTGCTCGATCAGCGCGCGCTCGAACGCGTCGACGCGTGCCGTGAGTCCCCCGGCCTCGGGCGGGTCGGCCGCGGCGGGCTCGTCGCCGATGCCGAGCGCGTGGCGCTCGGCGGCGTTGCGCAGCTCGCGGACGTTGCCGCGCCACTCGCCCTCGAGCAGCCGCTGCTGCAGCGCCGCGCCGACCGGCGGCGGCTCTCGGCCGTAGCGTTCCGCGGCCGCGCTCACGTAGTGCCGGAACAGCAGCGGGATGTCGTCGCGCCGCGCCCGCAGCGGCGGGATCTCCAGCGTCACGACGTTGATGCGGTAGTAGAGATCCTCGCGGAACTCGCCGGCGTCGCTGGCCGCGCGAAGGTCGCGCTTGGTGGCCGCGATCACGCGCACGTCGAGCGCGACCGGATCGTTGCTGCCGAGGCGCTCGATGCTGCGCTCCTGCAGCACCCGCAGCAGCCGCACCTGAAGCGCCAGCGGCATGCTCTCGATCTCGTCCAGGAACACCGTGCCGCCATGTGCGTGCTCGAACTTGCCGATGCGCCGCTTCGTCGCGCCGGTGAACGCGCCGGGCTCGTGGCCGAACAGCTCGCTCTCGATGATGCTCTCGGGCAGCGCGCCGCAGTTGATGGCCACGAACGGGCCGTTCGCGCGCGCGCCGTGCTCGTGCAGGGCCCGCGCGGCCACGTCCTTGCCGGTGCCGGTCTCGCCGCAGATGAGCACGTCCACGTCGGTGTCGGCCAGCGCAGCGATGCGCGCGCGCAGCCGCGACGCGGCGTCCGACGTGCCCACGATCGCACTCTCCAGTCCCCGGGCACGCGCCAGGGACTCGCGCAGGGACCGGTTCTCCAGCACCAGCGCGCGCTTCTCGAGCGCGCGCGCGACGACCTCGGTCAGGCGATCGCGGGGGCACGGCTTCTCGAGGAAGTCGTAGGCGCCCTCGCGCATCGCGTCCACCGCCATCGGCACGTCGCCGTGGCCGGTCAGCAGCACCACCGGCAGGTCGGGGTCCAGCGCGTGGATCCGGCGCAGCAGCGTGAGGCCGTCGGTGCGCGGCATGCGCACGTCGCTGATCACGACGCCGGGCCAGTCGCGCGACAGCCGCTCGACGACACCGTCGGCTCCGGGCAGGGTGTCCACCGCGTAGCCGGCCAGATCCATCGCCTGCGCGCACGATTCGCGCACCGCCTCGTCGTCGTCGACGATGAGCACGCTACCGCGCACGCCGCGTCGCCTCCCGCCGTTGCCTCGCCCCCGCGCCCGCGACCGTCGCGTCGCCGCCCCGCCCGTCGCCGACGACGATCGCGCTACCCCGCACGGCGCGCCGCCTCGCGGTGCTCCGCCGCCCGCGGCAGGGTCACGGTGAACACCGCACCGCCGCGCGGATCGTTGCCGGCGCGGATGGTGCCGCCGAAGCCGGCCACGATGCCGTAGCTGATGGACAGCCCGAGCCCCAGCCCCTGGTCCACGTCCTTGGTCGTGAAGAACGGGTCGAAGATGTCGCTGATGCGCTCCGGCGCGATGCCGGGGCCGTTGTCGCGAACCGTCACCGCGACCCGGTCTTCGCCCGCCTGCACGGCCACGTCCAGGCGCGGCGCGGATACCTCGCGCATCGCGTCCAGCGCGTTCGCGAGCACGTTCACCAGAACCTGCTGCAGCCGCACCGGCTCTGCGAGCACCATCACGCCGGGCGTCGCCCCCGGCCCGTTCACGCTCACCCCCTGCTCGTCGATGCGCGCCTCCAGCATCGCGAGCGCGTCGTCGAGCACCGGCGCCAGCGCGACGCCGTGGGGCGGCGCCGAGTCCTTGCGGGCGAAGGTGCGCAGCGCCGCGATGATGCGCGCCATGCGCTCGGTGAGCGCGCTGATGCGCGCGAGGTTGGCCTTCGCGTCCCCGGTGCGCTCGCGCGCGAGGTACTCCTCCGCGTTCTCCGCGAACGCGCGGATCGCGGCCAGCGGCTGGTTGAGCTCGTGGCTGATGCCCGCGGACATCTCGCCCAGCGCGGACAGCTTGCTCGCCTGGATGAGCTCGGCCTGGGTGCGCCGCAGCTCCGCCTCGGCGTGCTCGCGCTCGGCGATCTCGCCGGTGAGGCGGCGGTTGCTCCGTTCCAGCTCCGCGGTGCGCTCGCGTACCCGGCGCTCGAGCTCCAGGCGCGTGGCGGCTTCGGTCTCCAGGCGCTCGAGGACGCGCTGGCGGCGCTGCAGCGCGAAGCCGATGAGCAGCAGCAGGAACGCGAACCCGAGGCCGGCGCCCGCGACCGCGCGCCGCACGCCAGGGCCCACGCCGCGAAGGTCGCCCAGCACGCGCAGCGTCCAGTCGCTCTCCGGCATCGCCGCCGACACCACCAGGTAGTGCGCCTCGCCGCCGTCGGGGGCGCGGATCACCAGCTCGTCGGGCCTGCCCGGCGGCGACACCGGCAGCGGGTGGATCGGCGCCTGGTCGTAGCGGCGGCTTTCGCGGATGCGCGCGAGCGTGGCGTCGTCCAGCGGCGCGAGGGAGCGCAGCACCCACGGCGGCCGGCTGGCCATGAACACCACGCCGTCGGGGTCGCTGACCAGCACCTCGGCGCGGCTCTCGGCCCAGCGCTTCTCGATGGCCTCCACGTCCACCTTCACCGCGACCACGCCGGACACGGTCGCGCCGTCGCGTACCGGCGCCGCGAAGTAGTAGCCGCGCCGGTTCGACGTGCTGCCGAGGCCGAAGTAGCGGCCCAGCGCACCGCCCATGGCCTCGCTGAAGTACGGACGGAACGCGAAGTTGCGCCCGACGAACGGTGTCTCGCCGTTCCAGTTGCTGGCGGCCACGGTGAGCCCGTTGGTGTCCATCAGGTAGGTGACGTCGGCCCCGGAGACGGCGTTGAGCGCCTGCAGGCGCCGGTTCATCGCGCCCACGTCGCCGCGATGGCGCTCGGAGGCGAGGAACCGCGCCACCGCCTGGTCGCGCGCGAGCAGCTGCGGCACCGCCTCGTGGCGCCGGATCTCGCTCGCGAGGTTGGCGCGGGTCAGGTCGAGCACGCGGCGCGCCTGGTCGCGGATCTCGGCGCGCGCCGCGGACTCCGCGAACGCGGCCGTGCGCGCGAGCGCGAACGGCAGCAGCGCGGCCACGACGAGCGCGGAAACGGCCAGTCCCGGGTGGCGTACGACGGCCTCGCGCAGCCTCACAAGCATGGTGTGACGGACCCGGCGCGTTCAGCCGGGCGCGAGGCAGACCCGGTTGCGGCCGCGTTCCTTCGCCCAGTACAGGGCCGCGTCCGCGCGTGCCAGCAGGCCCTCGAAGTCCCCGTCCTCGTTGCGCCGCTCCGCGACGCCGATGCTCGCGCTCACCGTCACGTCCCGGCCGGGGGCCAGCGCGGCGATGCCGAGACGGATGCGCTCGCCGACCTCCAGGCCCTGCGCCTGGGCGGTCTGCACCAGGATCACGACGAACTCCTCGCCCCCGATCCGGCCCACGAAGTCGACGCTGCGCACGCCCTGGCTGCAGCACTTCGCGACCGCCTGCAGGACGGCGTCGCCGGCGGCGTGGCCCAGCGTGTCGTTCACGTGCTTGAAGAAGTCCACGTCCAGCGCGAGCACGCACAGGGCATGGCGGTAACGCCTGGAGCGCTCGAACTCGGCGCGGCCGGCCTCGAGCACCGCGCGCCGGTTGAGCAGCCCGGTCAGCTCGTCGGTGGTCGCGAGGCGTTCCAGGTCCTGCCGCGCCTGGTCCAGCGCCCGCATCGCGTCGTCGCGCGCGAGCTCGTGGCTCGCCCACTGCGCGAGCAGGCGCAGCAGCTCGCGGTCACCGTCGACGAGCGGCGCGTCGCGCGGCGTGTCGGAGAAGAAGGCCACCACCGCGGTCGCGCGGCCTCCGAGGTCGAACGCGGCGCCGACGCAGGCGCGCACCGCGAAGGTGCGCGTCAGCGGCACGGGCCTCGCGTTCGCCGCCGCGGCGCTGCCGGCGTCGAGCATGCGGTCGGCGAGGATGCGCGCGCACAGGGTGCCGGCCGGATCGAACGCGGTGCCGGGCACCGGCCCGGGGCCGTCGCCGATCGCGTAGCGAACACGAAGGGTCTCGCCGTCGCGCACCGCGATCATCGCGCGCGGCAGGCCGAAGTGCTCGCTGCCCAGCGCGAGCAGCCGCTCGAAGCGCCCGTCCAGGTCCAGCGCGGGGTCGGATCCGATCGCCGCGAGCGTGCGCAGCGCGAGCTCGGTGCGTTTCTGCGCGGTGATGTCGACGCGGATGCCGGCCACCCCGCCGTCACGCGTGGGCCGCTCCTTGACCAGGATCCAGCGCCGGTCCGCGTGCTGCTGCTCGAACGCGCTCTCGGGCGGCTCGCGGTGGCGGCGCACGCGCTCGCGCAGCCAGTCCTCGCGCCGCGCCGGCGGCACGTCGAACTCGCCGTTCGCGAGGGCCTCGCGCACCAGCGACTCGAAGTCCGCGCCGGGCACCATCAGCGGTGCGCTCACGGGGTACAGCTCGCGGTAGCGGCTGTTGCACGTCACGAGCCGGTCGTCGGCGTCCCACAGCGAGAAGCCTTCGTCCAGCGCCTCGAGCGCGTCTTCCAGCCGCCGCCGCATGTCCGCGAGCGCCGCCTGCTCGCGGTGCCGCGCGCTGACGTCGCGCACGATCGCGAGGCACCCGAGTGCCGTGCCGTTGTCGCCGCGCACGATGCTGCTCACCGCTTCCCCGGGAAAGGTCTCGCCGTCGTGCCGGCGGTAGAGCGCCTCGTACGCCTCGCCCGGCGTCGCCGCGTCGGCGCGCAGGTACGCGTCTCCGACACGCCGGAACTCCGCCTCGTCGGCGTACAGGATCCGGGTCGAGTGGCCCTGCAGTGCGTCCGGCGAGTGCCCGAACACGCGCTCGACGGCGGGGCTCGCGAGCACCACCTGGCGCTCGCGGTCGGTTACCAGCACGGCATCCGGGATCCCGCCGACGATCGCGGCGAGCAGCGCGTCCCGGGTCAGCGGATGATCGAACGCGGGAGAGGATGCCATCGCGGTCTCGCCGGCCGCGTCCGCGGGGCGCCGTTTGCTGTCAGCGGAAGAGTATCGGGCGATCGCGTTCGAGCGTCCATCGCGTACGGGCCGCCGGGCCTGCGCGCCGTGCGAGCCGCCGCCGTGCCCGCGTCCGTGCCCGGGCGCCGGCCCGCGTCCCGGCAAAGGACGGAGGCGGGCGCGCGGTATGCGATCGGCTCCGCCCGCCGGCCCGGCGGCGCCGCGAGCCGCACGAGTCGCGGCGTGCCGTCCGGTGGACGCCGCCTGGACCAAGCAGCTCGCGACCACTGGTCCCACCGGCGTCGCCGGCCGCGAGCGTCCAGGCGCCGCCCGCGCTCCGCGGTGCCCTGGCCTGACCCGGCCCGTTCCACCAGAATGCGCCCCGGGGATCGCCGCGGCCGGGAGCGCCGTTCGAGCGCCGTCCGGCGCGCGGCCGGCGGCGCCGGTGCCTTGCGGCCGCACGCGCGGCGGACCCGACAACAATGAACCCTGGAAGGAGACTGCTCATGAGATTCACGGCAAAGATCGCCGCCACCGTGCTCGTCGCCGCGGCCGTGGCCGCCGGCACCGCGGGTGCGCAGGAGATGAAGTTCTGGCGCATCGGTACCGGCAGTGCCGGCGGCACGTACTTTCCCATCGGCGGCCTGATCGCCAACGCCATCTCGAACCCGCCCGGCGCGCGGCCCTGCGACAAGGGCGGCCAGTGCGGCGTGCCCGGGCTGGTGGCCATCGCCGTGTCGACCACCGCGTCGGTGTACAACGTCACGGCCATCCAGGCCGGCAACCTGGATGCCGGCCTCGCCGGCGCCGCGACCGTGTACGAGTCCTACAACGGCGTGGGCAAGTTCGAGGGCAACAAGAAGGACAAGATCCGCGTCATCGCGAACCTCTATCCCGAGGACATGCACCTGGTGCTGCCGAAGGGCGCGTCGCTGGGCTCGCTGAAGGACCTGAAGGGCAAGCGTGTGGGCATCGCGCAGGCCGGCTCCGGCACCCAGGTCGCGGTGCTGCGCATCCTCGAGCAGAACGGCATCAAGAAGAGCGACATCGACGCCGCCGAGCTCAACAACACCCAGAGCGCGCAGCGCATCGCCGACGGTCAGCTCGACGCGTACTTCTACGCAATGGGCACGCCGTCCTCGGCGCTGATCCAGCTCGGCAGCACCAAGGGCTTCGACCTCTACAAGTTCAGCGACGCCGAGCGCAAGGCGATCAACGAGATCATCCCGTTCTACGTCGAGTCGATGATCCCGGGCGGCGAGTACGAGGCGGTGCCGTACGACGTGCCGACCGTGGCCGTGAACGGCCTGTTCGTGACCAGCGCGGACCAGCCCGAGGAGCTCGTGTACGAGATCACCAAGGCGTTGTGGAACGACAACTCCCGCAAGCTGCTGGACAACGGTCACTCCAAGGGCAAGGTGATCACGAAGGAGACGGCGCTGAAGGGCATCCTGACGCCGCTGCACCCGGGCGCGGAGCGCTTCTACCGCGAAGCGGGCCTGCTGAAGTAGCGCTCGCACGGGACCGACCACGCCGCCCGGCGCGGCGGCGGCCGCGTGCCGCCGCCGCGCCCCGTCCACGCGCTCTCGCGGCGCCCGGCCAGGGCGCCGCGCGCAGCGTCCCACCGCGGAGGTTTCCCATGTCGCAGGTCGATCTCTCCGACGTCTCGAAGGTCGAGGAGTACGAGCGCAAGTACGAATCGGGCCTGCAGGTCCGACCCGTAGGGCCCGCCGTCGCGGCCTTCGCGTTCGGCTTCTCGCTGCTGTTCGCCCTCTATCACTACATCACGGCGGGCTACACCGTGCCGGTGGACCACTGGCACATGGGGATTCACCTCTCCGGCGTGCTGCTGCTGATCTACATCGGCTTCCCGCTGATCAAGCGCGACGACTACTCGGAAGTCCGCTTCAACACCTGGTTCCGCTACGGCAACGTGCCGCTGTACGACTGGGTGCTGGCCGGCATCGGCATCTTCACCTCGCTCTACATCGGGCTGACCTGGGACGGCGTGGACCTCACCGGGCTCGGCATCGACCTGCGGATGCCGGACCAGTCGTTGCGCCAGGGCGACCCGGACAGGCTGGACGTGATCGCGGGCACCGCGTTGATCCTGGTGCTGCTCGAGGCGGTGCGGCGCACGCTCGGGATCATCGTGCCGATCATCATCCTGGTGTTCACCGGCTATGCCGTGCTCGGCAAGTACATCCCCGTCGATACCCTGCGCCATCCGGGCGTCGACTGGGCGCTGTTCGTGAACAACATGTACTTCCCGCAGGAGGGGATCTTCGGCGTCACGCTGTGGATCGTGTCCACGGTGGTATTCCACTTCGTGCTCTTCGGAATCCTCGCGCAGCGCATGGGGCTCGGGCAGTTCTTCGTCGACATCGCAACCGTGATCGCCGGGCGCTACACCGGGGGGCTCGCGAAGGTGAGCGTGGTGTCGTCGGCCTTCTTCGGCACGATCTCGGGGTCGTCCATCGCGAACACCGTGTCCACGGGCTCCCTGACCATTCCGAACATGAAGCGCATGGGCTACCCGGGCCACCTCGCCGGCGGCGTGGAGGCGGCGGCCAGCGCGGGCGGGCAGATCACGCCGCCCATCATGGGCGCGGCGGCCTTCGTGATGGCGGAGTTCCTGGAGGTGCCCTACACGACCGTGGTGCTCGCGGCGGCCATCCCCGCGGCGATGCACTATCTGGGCGTGCTGTGCATCGTGCACTTCAGCGCCAGGCGGCTCGGGCTGAAGGGACTGCCGAAGGAAGAGATCCCGAAGCTGTGGCAGGTGCTCAAGGTGGGCTGGCCCACGGCGCTGCCGCTGGTGGTGCTGATCTACGTGCTGTTCTCCGGCTACTCGCCCTACATGGCGGCGTTCTGGGGCATCACCTCCGCGCTCATCGTGGGTTTCGTGAACCCGTACCACCGCATCAAGGTGCGCGACGTCGCGGATGCCGCCGCGCTGGGCGTGCGCTACGCGCTCGCGGTCGGTGCCGTGTGCGCGGCCATCGGCATCGTGGTCGGGGTCGTTAACACCACCGGCCTCGGCTTCCGCCTCGGCTTCCTGGTCACCGCGGGCGCGCAGACGCTGGCCGAGAACATCCTGCCGACGGTGCAGTGGATCCCGTTCTCGAACTTCGAGCTGTTCGATCTGCAGCTGTTCCTGTCGCTGGTCCTGATCGCGATCACCTGCATCCTGATGGGCGCGGGCCTGCCGACGACGGCGCTGTACATCATGCTCGCGACGGTCGCGCAGCCCGCGCTCGCGAACCTCGGCGTGCCGCCGCTCGCGTCGCACCTGTTCGTGCTCTACTACGGCGTCATCTCCGAGATCACGCCGCCGGTGTGCGCGTCGGCCTACGCGGCCGCGGGAATCGCCGGCGCCAACCCGTTCCGCACCGGCATCTCGGCGTTCTCGCTGGGCATTGCCAAGCTGATCGTGCCGATGGTGTTCGTGTACTCGCCGGCGATGCTGCTGGTGATCGAGGACCACTTCACGTGGGGCTCGTTCTTCTCCACCACGCTGAGCTGCGCCGGCGGCATCTTCCTGCTCGCGATCGCGATCTCCGGCTTCATGCTGGCGACGCTTCCCGCGTGGGGGCGCTGGCTGGTCGCGCTCGCCGGGCTGTTCCTGGTCGCTCCGAACATGAAGAGCGACCTGTTCGCGCTGGCGTTCCTGGCGCCGGTGCTCGCGCAGCAGGTGCTCGTCTGGCGCCGGGAGCGCGAGCAGGTGCCGGCAGCCGAGGCCGCGACGTGAACGACGTCGCGAAGCCCACCGTCGTCCTCGGCGCCGGCATCGTGGGCGTGTGCTGCGCGCGCTACCTGCAGCAGCGCGGCCTGCCGGTGACCCTGGTGGACCGGGAGCCCATCGGCGCGGGGTGCTCGTTCGGCAACGCCGGGGTGCTGTCGTCCTGGTCCTGCGAGCCGCTCGCGAAGCCCGGGCTGTGGAAGGACATGCCGGGCTGGCTGGCCGATCCGCTGGGCCCGGTGTCGCTGAAGCTGGGCTACCTGCCGTGGCTGGCGCCGTGGCTGCTGCGCTTCGCCCGCGAGGCGCGCCCGGAGCGCATCGCGGCGATCTCCGAAGCGATGTTCACCCTCAACCAGCCGACGGTGGAGCTGTTCCGCCAGCTCCTCGCCGGCAGCGGCCACGAGTCGCTGATCGCGGATTCGAGCTACCTGTTCGTGACCCGCCGCGCGAACGGGCTCGACGAGCACGGCGAGGGCTGGACGATGCGCCGGGCGGTGGGCGCGCCGATCACGGTCCTGGGTGCGGGCGAGCTGCGCGAGATGGAGCCGGACCTCGCGCCGCAGTACGTGAAGGGCATCGCGATCGGGGCGCAGGGCCGCACGACCAACCCGGGGCGGCTGGTGCGCGCGCTCGGCGAGCTGGTGCTCGACGGCGGCGGGCGCTACCGCCGCGCCGACGTGCGCGCGCTGACGCCGCGCGAAGGCGGCGGCATGATCCTCCACACCGACGACGGCGACATCGACGCGCCGCGCCTGGTCGTCGCCGCCGGCGCGTTCTCCGCGCGCCTGCTCGCGCCGCTCGGCGTGCGGATCCCGCTGCAGGGCGAGCGCGGCTACCACATGGAGTTCGCGAACCCCGGGGTCACGATCCACAACTCGGTGCACGACGCCGACCGCACCTTCGTCGCGAGCTCGATGGAAGGGGGCGTGCGCTGCGCCGGCACCAGCGAGTTCAACCACCTCGACGCGGAGCCGGACATGCGCCGCGCGCGCATCATGAAGACGCTGGGCAAGGCGCTGTTCCCGAAGCTCAACGTCGACGAGGGCAGCGAGTGGATGGGACGCCGGCCCACGCTGCCGGACACCATCCCCGTGATCGGCCCGCTGCCGGGGCATCGCGACGTGATCCTGGCCTTCGGCCACGGGCACCTGGGCCTGACCGGCGCGCCGATGACCGGGCGGCTGGTCGCGGCGATGGCGACCGGAGAACCGGTGAATACGGACGTCACGCCGTACCGCGCCGAGCGCTTTCACTGAGGGCCCGTCGCGCGCGTAGCCTGTCCGTCCACGCATCTCTTCGGAAGGACGACCCATGACCGAATCCACGAGCGACTCGACGCCCAGCCCGCGCAACCTCACCGTGGACGGCGAGCGCCTGTGGCGCAGCCTGATGGACCTCGCCGAGATCGGTGCCACCGAGAAGGGCGGGGTGTGCCGCCTCGCGCTGACCGACCTCGACCGTCAGGCGCGCGACCTGTTCGTGCGCTGGTGTGAGGACGCGGGCTGCAGCGTGCGGGTGGATCCGATGGGCAACATCTTCGCACGCCGCCCGGGCAAGGATCCGTCGAAGCCGCCGGTGGCCACCGGCAGCCACCTCGACACCCAGCCGACCGGCGGGCGCTTCGACGGGATCTACGGCGTGATGTCGGGCCTCGAGGTGCTGCGCACGCTGAACGACCACGGTATCGAGACCGAGGCGCCGGTGGAGGTCGTGGTGTGGACCAACGAGGAGGGCTCGCGTTTCCCGCCCGCGATGATGGGCTCGGGCGTGTGGTCCGGCGCCTTCGACCTCGCGTACGGGCACGGCCAGAAGGACCACGACGGCGTCACGGTCGGCGAGGCGCTGGACGCGATCGGCTACCGTGGCGACGCCGCGATGGGCGGGCCGCTGAGCGCGTTCTTCGAGGTGCACATCGAGCAGGGGCCGATCCTCGAGGCGGCGCACAAGACCGTCGGCGTCGTCACCGGGGTGCAGGGAATCCGCTGGTACGACATCACGATCACCGGCGCCGAGTGTCACGCGGGGCCGACGCCGATGGACCGGCGCCAGGACGCGCTCGCCGCCGCCGGCGAGCTGCTGCCGCGCATCTATGCGACCGCGCTCGACCGCGCGCCGCACGGCCGCGCGACGGTGGGCGAGTTCCGCATCCACCCGGGCTCGCGCAACACCGTGCCCGGGCGGGTCGAGCTGACCGTCGACATGCGCCACCCCGAGGCCGACGCGCTCGAGGCCATGCACCGCGCGCTGTCCGACGCCTGCGCCGAGGTCGCGCAGGCGCGCGGCGTGGACGTCGCGCTGCAGCAGGTGTGGTACTCGGAGCCGGTGGTGTTCGACCCGGAGCTCGTGGCGGCGGTCCGTTGCGGGGCCGACGCGCTCGGCTACTCCCACATGGACGCGGTCAGCGGCGCCGGCCACGACGCGGTGTACGTCTCGCGCGTGGCTCCCACCGCGATGGTGTTCATCCCGTGCGAGGACGGCATCAGCCACAACGAGACGGAGAACATCGTGCCCGAGCACGCCACCGCCGGTGCCAACGTGCTGCTGCACGCGGTGCTGGAGACCGCGGGCGCATGAGCGAGCGCACGGCCCACGTGCTCGGCTGGGCGCTGTTCGTCGTCTCGGCGCTGTGCTTCACCGCGGCCAGCCTGCGCGCGGGCGACGCGCTGGCGCTGGCCGGTAGTCTCGTCTTTCTCGCGGCCTGCTTCGTGTTCCTGGTGCCGCTGCTGCGCCGGTGAAGGCACCGTCGCGGTGCGCGTGCACGCTATAGGGGCGCCGGGCGTGCGCGGACCCGCGCGCGAAGCGGGAGGTCGATCGGAGGTGCGATGAGCGATGCCAGAAACGTGTTCGGCGAGCCGCTCGCCGACTGCAGCCACGACCCGCTCACCGGGTTCTTCCGCGACGGGTGCTGCAACACCGGCGCCGGTGACGCCGGCGTGCACACCGTGTGCGCGCGCGTGACCGCCGAGTTCCTCGCGTTCAGCCGTTCACGGGGCAACGATCTCAGCACGCCGGTGGAAGCGTTCGGTTTTCCCGGCCTGAAGCCCGGCGACCAGTGGTGCCTGTGCGCGGCGCGCTGGCGCGAGGCAATGGAGGCGGGATGCGCCCCCGCGGTGCGGCTGACGGCCACTCACGAGCGCACCCTCGAGATCGTCGACCTCGCGGATCTCAAGCGCCACGCCATCGACCTGACCTGAGCGTTCGTGCGCCGCCGCGACGGCGGCCGCCACGCCGGCGTCGTCCGCGTGCGTTCGACCGTCCGGCTGCCGCGCTTGCGGGCAGGCTCCGTTGCACGCGCGGAAGGCGCGCGCCGTGGCCGCTGTGGTCTATAGTGCGCGGCGTGGGACCGTACAGAGCAGGCCCCGGGACGGGGTCGATAGTCCCACCGCCGCGAGTCGGGCTGGTGACGTTGGCCGGCGCCGCGGTGAGACGTACTTCGATGTCACGATGTTCAAGAGTCAGACGCGTAGATGAATATTTATTGTGGCAACCTCGCCTACAGCATCACCTCCGATGACCTGCGGCAAGCCTTCGAGGCCTACGGCGAGGTCTCATCCGCCAACGTGATCACCGACCGGGAGACCGGCCGTTCCAAGGGCTTCGGCTTCGTCGAGATGCCCAACGACAGCGAGGGCCAGGCCGCGATCGACGCCCTCAACGGCAACGATCTCGGTGGCCGTCCCGCGCGCATCAACGAGGCGCGCCCGCGCGCCGCGGGTGGTGGCGGCGGTCCCGGCCGCGGCGGTCCCCGTCCGCCGCGCGGGCGCTACTGAGCACCGGATGAACCGGCGCCGGGACCGGGTGCACGCACCCGGTCCCGGCGAGTTGCTCGACGCTCCTGCGTCCCCGGGCACCGGGGGCGCACATGGTGTATTTGTCCGGCGCTGGCCCGTCGCGGGCTCGCACGGTGCGCGCAGCCGTATGCGCCTGCCGCTCGCGATCGCCGTCCCCGTGTCGCCGGCCCGCCGCGATCCGCTGCGCCGTCCTCCAGCCCGGTGCCGTAGAAGGATCCGGGTGACGGTGCCGCCGTCCTTCGCCGGCGCGGCCGCGCCGGCAGCCGATCAGCCCGCGGCGCTCTCGCTGGTCTTGCGCAGCCGCTCGCGGCGCATGATGTAGAGGCCGCTGCCGATCACGAGCGCCCCGCCGGCGATCACCCACGGCCCCGGCAGCTGGTCGAAGAACAGGAAGCCGAACAGCACGCCCCACACGATGCTGGTGTAGCGGAACGGCGCGATGGTCGCGGCCTCGGCGAGCCGGAAGCACTCGATGTGCATGTAGTGCGCGGCGCCGATGAGCAGCCCCGACACGGCGAGCAACGCGAGCCCCGTGGCATCCGGCATCACCCATTCGGGGTAGAACGCGACGCCGCTCGCGACGATCATCGCGTTGGTGGTCAGGAGGATCGAGGTCGCGTTGTCGCGGGTGCTGATGTGGCGCGTGACCAGGTCGCGCAGCGCGCCGCTGCAGGCCGCGGCCACAGGCAGCAGGATCGCGAGGTTCAGCCCCTCGCTGCCCGGGCGCAGCATCACCAGCACGCCCGCGAAGCCCACCAGCACCGCCGACCAGCGCCGCCAGCCCACGTTCTCCCCGAGCGCGGGCCCCGCCAGCGCGGTGAGGAACAGCGGCCCGGCGAAGGCCGCCGCCGACGCGTCGGCGAGCGGCAGGTACGCGAGGCCGAAGATGAACAGGTAGCTGGACCCGGTCGCGAACACCGCGCGCCACAGGTGCCCGCGCACGCTCACCACGCGCAGCGATCGGTTGCGCAGCCCGATGGCCGTGAGCAGCGACACGATGACGATGCCGCGGAGCGCCACCACCTGGGTCACCGGGTAGCCCTGCGTCAGCCACTTGGCCGACGCGTCGCTCAGCACCAGCAGCACCATGCCGCCCACCATCAGCGCGATGCCGGCCAGCGGCCGGTCCTGGCGCCCGGGGTGGACGCTCACCGGCGGCGCCGGGTGCGGGCCGCGCGCACGCGCACGCGCGCCGCGCGGCGCGCGCGTGCGCGCGGCGGGTGCCGGGCGGGCCGGAAGGTGCTGGCGGGACGGGTGCTCACGCTGCGCGCGATACTGTGTGCGCGCGGAGGCTGCCGCAAGGGCGCGCCGGCGCCCGCCGGGCCGTTGGCGCGCCCGGCGCCGCCCGGCCGCGCGGACATCCGCGATCGCGGGCGCTGCCCTTGACCCCTCCCGAGAGGACTACATAATCGGCCGATGTAGTCACCTCGCCGGAGCGCCCCGATGGCCCGCAAGCGACCCGAGTCCCCGCGCGAGTGGAACGTGCGCGACGCGAAGGCCCAGCTCAGCAAGCTGGTGAGCGGCGCGCTGGAGCGCCCGCAGCGCATCGCGCGCCGCGACGGCGCAACGGTGGTGGTGCTCAGCGAGGACGCCTACCGCTCGCTGCTCAGCCGCGCCGACGGCGAGCTGGACATGGTCGACTACTTCCGCGCCCATCCCATCGGCGGCGAGCGCCCGGCCCCGCGCGCGCGGCGCCCGGCGAGGCCTGCACCGCGCCTCGGCTGACGCCGCGCCCGCGCGGGTGGCCTTCCTGCTCGACACCGACGCGTTCCTCGCGCTGCTCAAGCCCGAGCCCGAGTCGCACCCCGTCATCGCGTGGAAGCGCGGCGTGCGCAACGAGCAGGTGTTCGTGAGCGTGGTGAGCGTCGGCGAGCTGGTCGACGCGATCGGCGCGGTGCGCGGGCCGGCGCTGCGCCGGCAGTGGGAGGCGCGCCTGCGCGAGCATCTGCCGAACGCGTTCCACGGCCGCGTGCTGGACGTCGATCTGCGCACCGCCGAGGACTGGGGGCTGATCCGCGGAACGAGGAGCGGCGGCGAGACGCTGCCGGCCGAGGAGAGCCTGATCCTGGCCACCGCGCGGGTCAACGGCTTCTCGCTGGTGACCCGCCGCGCGCCGCACCACCGCCGCCTCGGGGTCAACGTGATCGACCCCTACGCGCGCGCCGGGCTGTGACCGCCGGGCGAGACCTGTCCGGGCCGCCGCCCGCCGCCGGGCGCCGCTTCCAGGTGCTGTCGCTGTCCGGCGGCGGCGTGCGCGGGCTGTACACCGCGTGCGTGCTGGAGGGCCTGGAGGCGCGCGCCGGCTGCCGCATCGGCGAGTGCTTCGACCTCGTCGCCGGCACCTCCATCGGCGGCATCATCGCGCTGGGCCTCGCGCTCGGGCGAAGCGCCGCCGAGGTGCGCGCGATCATCGAGGACGCGGGGCCCGCGGTGTTCCCGCGCGGGCGCTGGCGAAGCGTCGCGGGCCTGTTCCGCGCGCGCTACGCGCCCGGCCCGCTGCGCGCGGTGATCGAGCGCGTGGTGGGCCGCGACGCCCGCCTGGGCGATCTGCGCACGCCGCTGCTGGTGCCCGCCGTCGCCCTCACCGCGGGCGCCGGCCAGACCTTCCGCTCCCCGCACCACGGCGCCCATGCGGCACACGCCGGCACGCTGCTGGCGGACGTGGCCATGGCCACCGCGGCGGCGCCGCTGGCGTTCCCCGTGGCTCGCGTGGGCGACGCGGAGTACGTGGACGGCGCCCTGATCGCGCACGACCCCGACGCGCTCGCGCTGCACGAGGCGCAGGTGTTCTTCGCGAAGCCGCGCGAGGACGTGTTCATGCTCAGCGTGGGCACCACCCGCGAGCTGGCCGCGCTGCCGGCGGGCGGCAATCCGTCGCGCGGTCTGCTTTGGTGGATGCGCGGCAACCGCCTCGCGGAGTCCGTGATGGCGGCGCAGCAGTCGCTCGCGCAGCAGCTCGCGCGCGAGGCACTGGGCGATCGCCACCTCGCCGTGAACACGCCGCGCAGCCGGCACCAGGCCGCGGCGGTGGCCCGCGACAGTCCCGACCCGCGCTCGGTCGCGACGCTGAAGGCGATGGCGCACCACGCGCTCGAGGCGCTGCCGGACGACGGGCGGCTGGCGCGCTTCCTGGCACACCGCGCGGCGCACGCGGGCGGGGACCGGGCATGACGCCCGGTCCGGGGCGGCCCGGCCGCCCGCGGGTAGTCTCTCGCGATCTGCACGGCGCGGAGCGCACGATGGCCGAGGCTTCAGACCCCCGTCGCGGGGCATCGGGGTGGCGGCTCGCGGCCGCCGTGGCGCTGGGCGCGGTACTGCTCGGCACCGTCGCGAGCCTCGGGCCCGTGACCCAGGACGTTCGCTACCACGCGTTTGCCGACACGCGCGCGTTCCTCGGCATCCCGAACTTTCTCGACATCGTGACGAATCTGCCGTTCCTGGCCGTCGGGCTCGCGGGCGTGCGCCGCTGCCTGCGCGGCCGCGTGGGCCCGATGCGCGACGCGTGGCTGGTGCTCTTCGCCGGCGTGGCGCTGGTCAGCGCGGGCTCGGTGTACTACCACTGGAGTCCGGGCGACGCGGCGCTGGCCTGGGACCGGCTGCCGATGACGATGGGATTCATGGGGCTGTTCGTCGCGCTGCTCGGCGAGTATCTCGGCAGCCGCCGCGCGTCGCCGTTGCTCGTTCCCGCGGTGCTGCTGGGGCTCGGCTCGGTGGTGTACTGGCGCGTGACGGGCGATCTGCGCCCGTACATCGCGGTGCAGCTCGCGCCGCTCGCGGCCATTCCGCTCATGGTCGCGCTGCTGCGCGGAAGCCATACCCACCAGTGGCTGCTTTTCGCGGCGCTCGGCGCGTACGCGCTCGCGAAGGTCGCGGAGGCGTACGACGCGGCCATCTTCAGCGCCACTGGCGAGACGCTGAGCGGGCACTCGCTGAAGCACCTGCTGGCCGCGACCGCGTGCGGCTGCCTGCTGCTGATGCTGAGCGTGCGCCGGCCCCTCGCGCCCCGCCGCAGCCCGTGACGGCGAGGCCGCCGCGGCGCCGGACGCACCCTCGCCGCGGACCGGCGGGCCGCGACGCGTCGAACGGCCCCACGGCCGTGGGGCGCCGGTCCCGGTGACCGGCGCGGACGCCGCGCCCACCGCCGAGGGGTGCCTTCTCACCCGCCAGTGGCGAGACGGGCCGCAGGGGCTCGAGCTCGCGTGCTGGCTCGCGACGCAGCGCGGCCCGGTGCGCGTGACCGTCACCGGCGAGCGCGCCGTGTGCTTCGTGGACCGTGGCACGCCGCTTCCGGCGGGCGTGGCCTGCGAGCGCAGGCCCCTCGAGCTCCGCTCCCTTGCCGGTGCCGACGTCGACGCCCTGTACTTCCGCCGCCAGCGCGATCTGCACGACGCCCGCGCCGCGTGCCGGGCCGCCGGCGTCGCGCTGCACGAGGCGGATCTGAAGCCCGTCGACCGCTTCCTGATGGAGCGCTTCGTCACCGGCGCGATCGCGGTGCACGGCGAGGCCGTCGCGCGCGACGGCTACACCGAGTTCGTGAATCCGGGCGTCAGGCGAAGCGACTGCCAGCCGGCGCTGCGCTGGGTGTCGCTGGACATCGAGACCGAGGGGCTGGACGGGCGCCTGTACTCCATCGCGGTCAGCGGCCCGGACCTCGCGCGGGTGTTCATGGTCAGCGACAGCGCGGTGCACTGCGACGACTGCCCGGTGGACGTGCACGCCGACGAGCGTGCGCTGCTGGACGCCTTCTTCGCGTGGCTCGCGAGCCACGATCCGGATCTGATCCTCGGCTGGAACGTGGTGGGCTTCGACCTCGACTTCCTGCAGCGCCGCTGCAGGGCGCTGCACCGGCCGTTCGCGTTCGGACGCGGCGGCGAGGGCGCGGCGATCCTCGCGCCGTCGTCGCTGGACGGGCCGCGCGTCGCGCGCCTGCCGGGGCGCGTCGCGCTGGACGGCATCGATCTGCTGCGCGCCGCGTTCTGGTCCTTCGAGAGCTTCGAGCTGGAGCACGTCGCGCGCGAGCTTCTGGGGCGCGGCAAGCGCATCGAGCATGCGCGCGAACGGGTCGACGAGATCGACAGGCTGTACGCGGCGGACCGCTCGGCGCTCGCCGCCTACAACCTCGAGGACTGCCGCCTCGCGGCGGACATCTTCGAGCACGCCGGCCTCGTCGCGTTCGCGCGGCGCAGGAGCGAGCTCACCGGGCTCGCGCTGGATCGCCTCGGCGGCTCGGTGGCGGCGTTCGACAACCTGTACCTGCCGCGCCTGCACCGCCGCGGGCGCGTCGCGCCCAGCCTCGCCGACGTCGCGAGCAGCGGCGAGAGCCCCGGCGGCTACGTGCTGGACTCGAAGCCGGGCCTGTACGACAACGTGCTGCTGCTGGACTTCAAGAGCCTGTATCCGAGCATCATCCGTACCTTCCTGATCGACCCGCTCGGGCTCGCCGTGCCGGGCGACGACCCGGTGCCCGGCTTCCGCGGCGCGGCCTTCGCGCGCGAGGGAGCCATCCTGCCGGGGCTCATCGAGGAGCTGTGGGCCGAGCGCGACGCCGCGAAGCGGCGCGGCGACGCGCCGATGAGCCAGGCGGTGAAGATCCTGATGAACTCCTTCTACGGCGTGCTGGGCGCGAGCGGCTGCCGCTTCCACGATGCGCGCCTCGCGAGCTCCATCACGCTGCGCGGCCACGACATCATCCGCCGCACGAAGGAGCGCATCGAGGCGCAAGGCCTGGAGGTGATCTACGGCGACACCGACAGCGTGTTCGTGCTCGCGGGCGAGGGCGTGAGCGAGGCCGGCGCCCGCGAGCGCGGCGCATCCCTCGCCGCCGGGCTCAACCGCTGGTGGCGCGAGCACGTCGCACGGGAGTTCCGGCTCGAGAGCTACCTGGAGATCGAGTTCGAGACCTGCTTCGCGCGCTTCCTGATGCCCACGGTGCGCAACGAGCAGACCGGCTCGAAGAAGCGCTACGCGGGCGTGGTGTGCGGCGAGGACGGCTCGCAGCGCCTGGTGTTCAAGGGCCTGGAGAGCGTGCGCACCGACTGGACCCCGCTCGCGCGGCGCTTCCAGCGCGAGCTCTATCGCCGCGTGTTCGCGCGCGAGCCGTTCGAGGACTACGTGCAGGCCACGCTGCACGACCTGCTGGCGGGCAGGCTCGACGACGAGCTGGTCTACCGCAAGCGCCTGCGCCGCCGCGTCGACGACTACACCCGCAACGTGCCCCCCCACGTGCAGGCGGCGCGCAAGCTGGGTGGGGACGTGCGCTGGGTGCGCTACGTGATCACGGCGTCGGGTCCGGAGCCGGTGCGCGACGGCGAGGCGCTGCCGCGGCCCGACTACGCGCATTACCGCGAGCGCCAGCTCGCGCCGGCGGCGGACGGCATCCTGCACTTCCTCGACACCAGCTTCGCGCAGATCACCGACCAGCAGATCGAGCTGTTCTGACAGCGGCGCGCGATCCCGCGCGCCGCCGACGCCCTCGAGCCGGCCGGGCATCCGCTGCCGCGGTGCGCGTCCGCCCGGGGCCGTCATCAGGTGTCGAATTTCGACCGCGTGCGCGCGGCACGGGGATGTGCCGGCATGAATCGGTCACGCAACCGATTGATTCATGGCGCGGGCGGAAGAGCGCGTCTTCCGCGAAGCGCGTTGAAACCCGCCAGGACCCCGGGTCTCGACAGCCCCTCAGTGGAACAGGTACGCGTCCATCGACAGCACCCCGTACGTATAGCTGTGGTGCACCCGCTCGCCGGGTCCGCCGCCGGCGCCGGCAGCCACCAGCAGCGGCAGGTAGTGCTCCTCGGTGGGGTGGTTCCGCGCGGCGTGCGGATGCGCGTCGCGATAGTCGCGCAGCGCCCCCACGTCGCCTCGCGCGACGGCCTCGGCCAGCCACTCGTTGAAGCCGCTGACCCACTCCGGCGCCGGCGCGTCGATGGGCTGGCCGCGGAACGCGCGCAGATCGTGGGTCGCGCTCCCGGAGCCCATCACCAGCACGCCGCGCGCGCGCAGCGGCGCCAGCGCGGCGCCCAGGCGCAGGTGATGCGCGGCGCCGGCCTGCGGCGACACCGCGACCTGCAGCACCGGCACGTCCGCATCGGGATACATCAGCATCAGCGGCACCCACGCCCCGTGGTCCAGGCCGCGCTGAGCGTCCACGCCGGAGGCGATGCCTGCCGCCTCGAGCAGCGCGCTGGCCTCGGCGGCGAGGTCGGGATTGCCCGGGGCGGGATAGCGCAGCTCGTACAGGCGCTGCGGAAAGCCGTGGAAGTCGTGGATCGTCTCCGGCGCCGCGGCGCCGGTGAGCGGCGACGCGGCCTGCTCCCAGTGCGCCGACGCGACCACCACCGCGCGCGGGCGGCCGAGGCGCCGGCCGAGGTCGCGCAGCGCGGCACGCGCCGGAACGGTCTCGACGATCAGGGTGGGTGCGCCGTGGGAGACGAACAGGGCGGGCAGGGGACTCATGACGGTCGTCCGTGGCCGGAGCCCGTCACTGTACGCGCCGCCCGCCGCGGCGCCGTCGTGCCGGTCCGTCGCGATGTCGGGAAGGAGACAGGCCGGCGCGAGGCCTGCCGGAAGCGGATCGGCCGCGAGGCCGGTGCCGCGGGGTGCCCGGCAGGTCGGTCAAGCGCACAGGCTTCCCCGCGCCGGTGCCGGCGAGCGGCCGTGCGCGCGTCAGGCCGGCACGCAGGCGCCTGGATTCATGTCGCTGCGCGCGGGACGCGTCCCGCGCGCAGCGACGTCAACGAGCGCGGGACGCGCCGTCGCGGCGCCCGTGTCAGTTCACGGCGTCCTTCAACGCCTTGGCCGGCTTGAAGCCGACGCTGCGCGATGCCGGGATGGTCATCGTGGCGCCGGTGGCCGGGTTGCGGCCCTGGCGCTCCTTGCGCTCGCGGACGGTGAAGCTGCCGAATCCGGCGATGGCGACGTCCTCACCCCGCGCCAGGCCGTCGCTGATCGTGCTCAGCACCTTTGCGAGCGCCGTGTCCAGCGCGCCCTGGGACATGCCCGTCTCCGCGGCGACCTTCGCCACGATGTCCGATTTGTTCATTCAGTTCCCCCTGTGTCGTTGTTCGGTTGCGGTTCGCAGCGCGCAGGCTAGCAGGCCCGGGCGCCCCGGGGCGTGACGATCGTCACGCGCGGTCCCGGATCGTGCCGCGGCGCCGGGCTCCGGGCGCCGCCGACCGGAAGTATGCGCCTGCCGGGCGCGGTGCGCAGGCTCTCGGCGGCCGCGGCCGTTTCCGGGGCGGGCCCCGCGCGCCGCGGGGGGCCGGGGACGCGCCGGTTGGTTCGACCGGGCGCGCCCGGCATGATCCGCGCATGAGTCCGGCTCGATGCGTCCCGGTGCTGGTCGTCGCGCTGCTCGCGGCTGCGCTGGCGGGCGCCGAGGCGCCGCGCTACGTGCACCGCGACGGCGAGCGCATCACCGACTACCTGGCCGGCGCGCTGCCGCTGTTCTGGGGCCGGCTCTACCCGCAGGGCGGCGAGACGCTCTACTGCGGCGAGCGCTTCCGCCGTCACGACGGCCGGCGCGTGAACGTGGAGCACGTGTTTCCGATGGGCTGGGTCACCCGCCAGCTCGGCTGCGGGCGGCGCAAGCAGTGCCGCGAGCGCAGCGCGCGCTTCAACCTGATCGAATCCGATCTGCACAACCTGTGGCCGGCGCTGCGCGAGGTGAACGAGAGCCGTTCGAGCTTCGCGTTCTCCAGCATCCCCGGCGAGCGCCACGCGTTCCCGGGGTGCGACTTCGAGGTGGACAGGCGCCAGCGGCGCGTGGAGCCCAGGCCCGCCGCGCGTGGCGAGATCGCGCGCAGCATGTTCTACATGGCCGAGGAGCACGGGCTGCAGATCTTCCCGCGCCAGGGCAGGCTGCTGCAGCGCTGGAGCCGCGAGGACCCGGTGTCCGGCGAGGAGCGGCGCCGCAACGATCGGATCGAGCGCATCCAGGGCAATCGGAACCCGTTCATCGACGACCCGGAGCGCGCCGCGCGGCTCGGGTTCTGAGCCGCGGGCGCCGGCCGCGCCCGGGCGCTGCGGCGCGTCCGTGGCCATGTCCGCGCCCGCGCGGCGCACCGCGCGGGCGCGGACGCGCGTAGGCTCCAGGGTCCATCCGCCGACGAATCCGCCCGACCATGTCCAGCCGCCCGGCCGCCTCGACCCCTCCCGCCCCGGTTCCCGCCGACCCGCCCGCCGCCCGCCGCGAGCCCACCGTCCACGAGCAGCACGGCTACCGCCGGCGCGACGACTACGCGTGGCTGAAGGACGAGCGCTGGCAGGAGGTGATGCGCGACCCGTCGAAGCTGCGCGCGGACGTGCGCGAGTACCTGGAGGCGGAGAACGCGTACACGAAGGCCGCGCTGGCGGACACCGAGGCGCTGCAGGAGGCGCTGTTCGCCGAGTTCCGGGGGCGCATCAAGGAGGACGACTCCAGCGTTCCCGCGAAGGACGGCCCGTGGGAGTACTACGAGCGTTACCGCGAGGGCGGCCAGCATCCGATCGTGTGCCGCCGCCTGCCGGGCGACGAGGCGAGCGAGCAGATCCTGCTCGACGGCGACGCGGAGGCCGAGGGCCAGAGCTACTTCCACATCGGCGACGGCGGCCACAGCAACGGCCACCGCCTGTACGCGTGGACGGTCGACCTGACGGGCTCGGAGTTCTACACGCTGCGGGTGAAGGATCTCGACAGCGGCGAGCTGCTGCCGGACGTCATCGAGCACTGCTCCGGCGGCTTCGAGTGGGCCGGCGACGACGAGCACCTGTTCTACACCGTGCTCGACGACAACCACCGCCCGTGCAAGGTCTACCGCCATCGCCTCGGCACGCCGGCGGACGACGACGTGCTGGTCTACGAGGAGCCGGACGCGGGCGTGTTCGTCGGCGTGAGCCTCACCGAGAGCCGCCGCTTCGTGATGATCGACGCCCACGATCACGTGACCAGCGAGGTGCGGCTCATCGACGCCGCGCGGCCGCAGAGCGAGCCGGTGATGGTCGCGCCCCGCGACCCGGGCGTGGAGTACGACGTCAGCCACCACGACCGGCGGCTCATCATCCTCACGAACGCCGACGGCGCCGAGGACTTCAAGCTGGTGGAGTGCCCGGTGGACAACCCGGGCCGCGAGCACTGGACCGACCTGGTCGCGCACCGCCCCGGCGTGCTGATCGTCGCGTTCCAGGTGTTCGAGCGCTGGCTGGTGCGCCTGGAGCGCGAGAACGCGCTGCCGCGCATCGTGGTGCGCCACCTCGATACCGGCGAGGAGCACGTCATCGATTTCGACGAGGAGGCCTACTCGCTCGGCATGGGCGGCGGCTACGAGTTCGACACCGACACCCTGCGCTTCTCGTACTCGTCGATGACCACGCCGGCGGAGGTGTTCGACTACGACATGGCGACGCGCGAGCGCACGTTGCGCAAGGTGCAGGAGGTGCCGAGCGGTCACGACCCGTCGGACTACGTCACGCGGCGGGTGATGGCGCCCGGTCACGACGGCGAGCCGGTGCCGGTGTCGCTGCTGCACCACAGGAACACGCCGATCGACGGCAGCGCGCCTCTGCTGCTCTACGGCTACGGCTCCTACGGCCACGCGATGCCGGCGAGCTTCGGAACCGTGCGCCTGAGCCTCGTGGACCGCGGCTTCGTGTACGCCATCGCGCACGTCCGCGGCGGCATGGAGCGCGGCTACCGCTGGTACACCGACGGCAAGCTGATGAACAAGCGCAACACCTTTCGCGACTTCATCGCCGCCGCCGAGCACCTCGTGCACGAGCGCTTCACGGGCGCCGGGCAGATCGTGATCCAGGGCGGCAGCGCGGGGGGCATGCTGGTCGGCGCGGCCGTCAACATGCGCCCGGACCTCTTCAAGGCCGTGGTCGCGGAGGTGCCGTTCGTCGACGTGCTGAACACGATGTGCGACGACACCCTGCCGCTGACGCCTCCGGAGTGGCCCGAGTGGGGCAACCCCGTCGAGTCGAAGGAGGCCTACGACTACATCGCGGCGTACAGCCCTTACGAGAACGTCGAGCCGAAACCGTACCCGGCGATGATCGTGACCGCCGGGCTCACCGACCCGCGCGTGACCTACTGGGAGCCGGCGAAGTGGGTCGCGAAGCTGCGAGCGACGAAGACCGACGTCAATCCGTTGCTGCTGCACACGAACATGGAGGCGGGCCACGGCGGCGCCGCCGGGCGCCTGGAGCGGCTGCGCGAGACGGCGATGGTCTACGCGTTCGTGCTGAAGGTGTTCGGGCGCAGCTGACCTGGAGCGGGCGTCCGCCGGCGCACCGGCGGGAGCGCGGATGGGAAGCCACGCATCGGGTGTCGGCACGCCGCAGCGCCGGGGAGGCCGCCGCGCGACCTCCCCGGCACCGCGACGACGGCGGTCAGTAGCGCGGGCGCGACGGACGCTCCCCGCGGGGCTTGGCCTGATTGACCTTGACGTTGCGGCCCTTCAGGGCGGTGTCGTTCAGCGCCTTGATGGCCGCGTCGGCCTCCGAGTTGTTCGGCATCTCGACGAAGCCGAAGCCCTTGGACTGGCCGCTGAACTTGTCGGTGATCAGGCTGGCACTGGAGACCTCGCCATAGGCGGCGAACGCCTCGCGAAGCTCTTCCTCGGTGACGCCGTACGCCAGGTTTCCTACGTAGATGTTCATCAATCGGTCTCTTTGCAAACGTGCACTGCGCGAAGAGGATCCCACGCGCGTGCAATGCACGGGGCGCGCGTGAGTCCGTGGCCGAGCCAGCGGTCCGGTGAGCGTTCGGGGATGAGAGCCTGGACGGTGAGGGATCAGCCGCGAGCGGATGCGCCCTTCCGGATGGCGCGTTCGACCCGGGCAGTATACGCGCGGGCGGGGCCGGACGCGCGGGCGCCGTCGCGCGCCCGCGCAGTCACCACGCAAGGCCGACGGCCGCGGCGTCGAGCCGCAGTCCCGGCAGGTGGTCGAACGGGCAGCCGAGATCCGGAGCCGTCGACGGATGGAGCGCGGCATCGGTCTTCGGGCTGGTCCCGCGCAGCGCCGCCGGCACGGCGATTCCGGGTACGGGCGGGTCGCGCCGCGTGCGGGCGCTCGACCGACCGCGGGCAGGGCGGTGCGGCTGCAGTGTGGTCCACGCGCGGGCCGAAACGCCTGCCGCGTGCCGGCAACGGGTCCGGGCGCGGTATCAGGGCGTCCGGACCTCGATAGAATCGCAGCGGAGCGCACGATGCACGGCAACACCCGAAACGACGAACAGGGCCCGGCCCGGCGCGCGCCGCACCGCGGCGTGTGCCGGCGCGGAGGGGCCGGGCCATGAGCGGGGTCCCGCAGGACGGCCCGGCCGACCGCCTCGCGCGGCGCGTCGAGGCGCTGGACGGCGGCATGCTGGTGGTGCTCACCGGCGCGGGCGTCAGCCTCGCGAGCGGCATCCC
>CBDUCN010000012.1:0-32972 GCA_965365655.1 uncultured Gammaproteobacteria bacterium
TCCGTCGCGCGCACGAAGCTTCGAACACGGTCGCGCAGCGTGCTCGGATCCGAGCCGAGGCGCAGCAGCAGGTCGCCGTCGGCGAAGAACGCGAGGTCGCCGATCAGTCCGTCGACGCCGAGCGTTCCCAGATCGTGGGCCTTGAGAAAGCTGCCGTCGGCGCCGTGCTCCAGCAACCGATCCTGGATCGCGACGTAGAGATGGCCCTGCGGGCCGAGCAGCAGCCGGCCGGGTCCGCCGAGCGCCTTCGCCGCGCTGTCCCCCCACGCCCACACTCCGATGGCGAGGATTGCGATCGCGAGCAGGAGCGCGGTGACCAGGGGGTTCAGCTTCGAATCCATCGCCTCGATGCGTTCCGGCTGGACAAGCGTGCGGGCCCAGATCGCCGTGCAAGAGCCTGCTACAGCGGCGATCGCGTTGCAAAGCTCTTCCAGCCGCCCCACCCCGCTCCCCGGCGACCGCGACGAGGTGGCTTCCGGGTGCGGCGGCGGCGCGGGCGCCGGGCGATTCCCCGGGCGGCGACGAGTGGTAACCTCCGTCCGGTCGCGAAGCGGCCCGACGAAGCCGCCGCCGATGCTCTGCAGTGCCGGCCGGCGCTTGCCGGAAGCCGCTCTCGGTGAGCCTGCATGCGATGATTCGAACGGGGGTGACCGTGAACAGACCGTCGACGCTGCGCGGCATGCCGTGCCCGGTGACGACGCCGCCTGCGTCCCGATGCCTCGTCGTCGGAGTCGCGACGCTTCTGCTCATCGCCTGCCTCGACGCGCCCGCAGCCGGCTCGCCGCCGCAATACGCGTACCCGATCGACGATCCGTACCTCGCCACGGTGGTGGGCACTCCGTCCTCTCACGCGGCCCCGCTGCCGCGGGACTACCCGCGCAGCGAGCGCAGCCTCACGGTGTTTCCCGATCGCGTCGTGCCCAGCGTGCTCTGGTACGCCCGCGAGATGCGCTACGCCGTCGCGCCCCAGCGCGGGCCCGCCCCCCTGGTCTTCGTGATCGCCGGCACGGGCGCGAGCTACGAGTCGAGCACGATGCTTACGCTGGAGGCGGCGTTGCACGCGGGCGGCTACCACGTCGTGTCGCTGTCCTCGCCGACCCATCCCAACTTCGTGGTCGCGGCCTCCGAGACCGGGGTGCCCGGCGACCTGGCCTCGGACTCGGCCGATCTCTTCCGGGTGATGGAGCGCATCCGCTCCGACCTCGAGGCGGACGTGGAGGTGACGGGTTACGACGTCGCGGGATACAGCCTCGGAGGCGCCCAGGCGGCGTTCGTCGCCCGCCTCGACGAGCAGCGCGGGGGCTTCGGCTTCGGCCGCGCCGTGATGATCAATCCGCCGGTGAGCCTGTACAGCTCCGTGACCCTGCTCGACGACCTGCTCGCGCGCAACCTCACCAGCGAGGAGGAGTTCAAGCGCTTCTACGAGCGCGCGATGAAGCGCGTGTCCGAGGTGTACCTCGAAACCGAGGAGTTCGACTTCAACCACGACGTGCTCTACCGCGTCTACCGGCGAAGCGGCCGCAGCCCGGAGGAGCTCGGCTCCGCGCTGCAGACGCTGATCGCGCTCGCGTTCCGCATCTCGGCGGCCAACATGTCCTTCACGTCGGACGTGATGACCGGAGGCGGGTTCTACGTGCCCGCAGGGGTCACCCTGCGCGTGACCGACTCCCTGACCGACTACGGCAAGGTCGCCCTGCGCACCAGCTTCGACACCTACCTGCGGGAGTACATGGTTCCGTTCATGGCCGGGCGTGCACCGGGCACCACCGTCGAGTCGGTCATCGCCGCCTCCAGCATCGAGACCATCGACGGGTATCTGAGGCGCTCGCCCAAGCTCCGCCTCGTGACCAACGCCGACGACATCATCCTCGCACCGGGAGAGATCGAGTACCTGACGGATGTCCTCGGCGATCGCGCGCGGGTCTTCCCGACGGGCGGGCACTGCGGCAACCTCGCGACACCGGCGTTCCTGGACGCCGTGATGCGGGCCCTGCAGGAGTAGCCGGGATGCGTTCCGAACCCCATCAGATCCTGCGTCGCGTGCCGGCGGCGGTGTGCGCGCTCGCTGCAAGCCTGCTGCTGGGCGCGTGCGGCACCACGCCGCTCGAGTACGAGCGCGCGGCCGCCGAGCCCCCGAAGCGTCCCGTCAGCGAGCACGTCAGCCCCGATCGCGACTACGTGATCGACGTCTACGATCCGCTCGAGTCCTTCAACCGCGGGATGTGGCGCTTCAACGCCGGCTTCGACGAGGTCGTGTTCCTGCCGGTGGTCAGGGCCTACGAGGCCGTCATGCCGGATCCGCTGGAGACCGCGGTCAGCAACTTCTTCTCGAACATCTACGAGTTCACCACCTTCACCAACGCCCTCGCGCAGGGCAAGTTCACGGCCGCCGCGGAGACCGCGGGCCGCTTCGTGTTCAACTCGACCTTCGGCCTCGCGGGATTCATCGACTTCGCGACGCCGATCGGCATCCCGAAGCGAGACGAGGATTTCGGGCAGACGCTGGGCTTCTACGGCGTCGGCGACGGCCCCTACATCGTGCTGCCGCTGCTGGGGCCTTCCAACCTGCGCGACACGGTGGGCCTCGCCGTGGACAGCGTCGCGTTCTCCGCGCTCGATCCCCTGGACTTCGACGACAACGGGGGCCTGGAGGCCGGCTTCTACGCCGGCTACGCCATCGACACGCGGCGCAACCTGCCGTTCCGCTACTACCAGACGGGCTCGCCGTTCGAGTACGAGCTCATCCGCCTGCTCTACACCGAGAAGCGGCGCCTGGACATCAAGCGCTAGCGCGGGCGGGCCGCCGCGCGGGCTCGCGCACCCGGGCGCGGAGCTCCGCGCGCGCGTCGCGCCCCGGACGCCCGCGCCACACCGCCGCTGCCTGCGGCGTCAGATACCGAGCACCAGCGCCAGCGCCGCGGTCAGGGTGACCAGCACGAAGGGCACGCTGCCGATCACGAGGACACCGCGGGCGATCGTGCGCCGGTGACGCCACGCGGCCACGCCCGAACAGGCGGCGAGCGTCGCCGAGAGCAGCAGCAGGCCGACGAAAGCCGCCGTCGCCGCGCCGGACGCCACCGGGCCGCCCGGGCGGCTCGCGAGCAGCCCGATCGCGAGCGCCGACGCGCTCAGCGTGGCCGTGGAGATGATGCGCCGGGAGACGCTGTCGGACATGCGGGGCGCTCGCTGCGGCTCGCCGGGACGTCCCGGACGGCGAGCAGCTTACGCCGGGCGCGGTGGGTCGGCGCTGACCCACCGGGGCATCCCCGACCGCCCCCGGCGCGCGGCAGGCCGCTCGCCGGATCCCCCCGTCCTCTCAGGCGCTCGCGCGCCGGCCGCGGCGTGTCCCCGTGGGTCCGACGCGACCCACCGCCGGCCCCGGCGCCGGGGACCGCGGCGCGGGCGGCTGGCGCCGAACCCGCGTCGTGACGCGGTTTCGCGGCTGCGCCCCGCCACCTGGCACGAACCTCGCTAAGCCCGATCGCAGTGGACTGCGGGGAGTGCGCCGCCATGCCCGGTGCCGAGCTCGACCGCGTGGTGGCCGCGATCGAGGCCTACCTCGAGCGTCACCCCGAAGCGGCGGACAGCGCCGACGGGATCGCCCGCTGGTGGCTCGCCCGCGACGGCATGGAGGACTGCGTGGAGGACGTTCGTGCGGCGCTGGCTCGACTCCTGGAACGCGGCGTGGTGACCGCCCGCACGCTGCCGAGCGGCGAGCGCATCTACTCCGCCGCGCGCCCGCCCGCCGGGCGGCGGCACTAGCACCGGCCCGCGGGCACCGGAGTCCGAACGCGAATGGCCAACATCCTCGGGGTGCACTCGGTGGGGAACTCGATCGCCACCTTCCTGCGAACCACGTACCCCCAGACCCTGGGCGGTCGGGCCATGCCGGCCTGCGACTTCGAGCTGGTGAGCGCCGGCCAGCTCGCCGGCGACGCCGAGGAGGGCACCCGCATCACGCTGTGGCTGTACCGCATCGCGGTCAGCGAGCACTCCCGGCGGCAGGTGGGGCTGCACGCGAGCGAGGCCGGCGCCGGGCCGCTGGGGCTGGACCTGCACTTCCTGATGAGCGCGTGGGGAATGACCGCCGAGGACGAGCAGGTGACCCTCACCTGGGCCCTGCACCACCTGCACCAGCACCCCGTTCTGGACGCCTCCTCGCTGTCGCCGGAAGCCGGCTGGGGCACCGACGAGGTCATCCAGATCGTGCCCTCCCAGCTCTCGACCGAGGACCTGATGCGAGTCTGGGACGCGCTCACCGCCTCCTACCGGCTGTCGGTGTCCTACGTCGCGCGCGTGGTGCGCATCGACGCGACCAGCGACGAGGCGGAGTTCCGGCCGGTGGTGGCCGCGCGCTTCGCCTACGGCGAGGAGGCGGCGCGATGAGGGTTCGCGAGCTGCGCGAGCTGGAGCGGGTGGAGTGGCGGGTGCTCGCCGCCGTGCGCCCGCTGGACGCGACCAGCCGCGTGCCGGTGCGCGCGCCGCTGGTGGTCACCGCCGACGGCGCCGACATCCGCCGCAACCGCCGCGGCCTGTACGTGGTCGCGCGCTGGGACACCCTGGCGGCCCACGAGGCGAGCTTCGACGCACCGCCGCCGGCGCCGCCGGTGGGCGACGAGACCCTGACGCTGAGCCTGCGCGATGCCGCCGGTCGTTACCTCCCGCGCAGCGTGCGCCTCGCGCTGCCGCGCGACCCGGATCCGCAGGCCGCGGACTCCCTGTTCACGGCCGTGGACGTGCCCCTCTACGGCTCGCCCACGGCGGGCCTGAGCGGCAACTGGACCGCGCTGCGGGTGCACCTCGCGGCCGGCGACAACGGCGACGCCCTCGGCGGCGCGCTGCTGCGCGTGGTGGCCGACGGCGCGGTGCTGGCGCGCGGCCTGACGGACTGGCGCGGCGAGGCCCTGGTGCCGGTTGCCGGGGTGCCGGTCACCACCTGGTCGAACGGCGACGGCGGCCCGCCGGGCGGGGGCCCGCCGGGCGGAGGCCCCCCCGGAGGCGGGCCTCCGGGCGGCGGCGGCCCCCCGGGCGACGGCGACCCGGTGGTGGTGACCAGCATCCCGGCCACCCTGGAAGCGGTCTTCGACCCCGCCGCGGGCACCCGCACACCCGCCGCCGAGGTGGCCGCCGGAAGGGCGCCGCGCGCGCTGCCGGTGGTCGATCCGGAGGACCTGGAGGACCGCCGCGCGGCTCTGCCCGGCGCCTCGGTCGCCATCAGCCTCGCGGCCCGCGGCGCCGTGAACGTCAACCTGGATCTCGCCCTGCCATGAGACCTCCGTCGCGAGAACCGAGTCCGCTCGACGGGCCGTCGACCCAGCCGGGCCCCGAGCCACATGAGGAGAGCAGTCATGCCTGAGTACCTTGCACCCGGCGTCTACGTCGAGGAGACCAGCTTCCGCGCCAAGTCCATCGAGGGCGTCGGCACCAGCACCACGGCCTTCGTGGGTCCCACCCGCAAGGGCCCGTTCCGGGCCACCGCCGACGCCCAGGAGGTGCCCGAGCTGCTCACCAGCTTCGGCGACTTCGAGCGCATCTACGGCGGCATCGCCGACCTCGCGCTGACCACCGCCGGAGTGGCGAGGACGAACTACCTCGCCCACGCGGTGCAGGCCTTCTTCAACGAGGGGGGCTCGCGGCTCTACGTCTCGCGCGTGGTCGGCGCCGGCGCGGCGACCGCGAGCGGCGACGTGACCCCGGCGGGCACCGCCGCCGACGAGGCCGTGCAGTTCGTGTCGCGCTTCCCGGGGACGGCGGGCAACGGGCGCATCGTGGTGCGCGAGACGCTCGCGCCGGTGGCGGCCACCGGCATGACCAACGCGCCGACGGGCACCCTGCTGGTCACCGGCGGTGCCGGCGCCGAGGTGTATCACCTCAAGGTGGGCGACACCTGGCACCCGGCCGTCGACCCCACGGCGGCGGCCGAGGACGCGGCGACGCTGGCCGGCGACACCCCGCGCATCGTGACCGCCCTGGTGGTGGCCATCGATGCCGACGGTGACGACCTGAGCTTCGAGGGCCTCGGCTTCGACCGCACCCACCCGGCGTGGATCGGCCACGTGATGGCCGCGGCTCCCGGTCGACGCGCCGATCACCTGCAGAATCTGTTCGCGGTCAGCATCGGCGGCAACGTCAGCGCGCTCGAGCTGCGCAACGCGATGTTCGCCGGCGCCACCGCGAACGCCGCCGGCGACCTCGAGCGCACCATCACGCTGGCCGGCGGCCTCGACGGCGCCGCGCCGGCCCAGGCCAGCTACCCGCTCGCGCTGGGCGAGCTGTCGGGCCTCGAGGACGTCTCCATCGTCGCCGCGCCCGGGGCGGCGGCCTATGCCGACGCCCAGGCGATCAACAACCTGCTCATCTCCCACGCAGAGGCCCGCCGCGCGTACCGCATCGCGGTGCTGGACCTGCCGCCGGCCCAGACCCCTGGCCAGGCGCGCACCCTGCGCGGCCTCATCGACTCGCGCTACGCCGCCGTCTACTACCCGTGGGTGGTGGTCTCGAACCCGCTCGCCCGTCCGGGGCGCGAGGACATCCCGCGCGAGCTGGAGCTGCCGCCCTCGGGCTTCGTGTGCGGCATCTACGCACGCAACGACGTCCAGCGCGGGGTCTGGAAGGCGCCGGCCAACGAGGTGGTGCGCGGCGCGCTGCGCTTCGAGGTGGACGTCAACTTCGCCCAGCAGGAGATGCTGAACCCGATCGGGGTGAACTGCCTGCGCTACCTGTCCGGGCGCGGATTCCGCGTCTGGGGCGCGCGCCTCGCGTCGTCGGATCCCGAGTGGAAGTACGTCAACGTGCGCCGCTACTTCAACTACCTGGAGTCCTCCATCGACCGCGGCACCCAGTGGGCGGTGTTCGAGCCCAATGGAGAGCGCCTGTGGGCCAACGTGCGCCAGACCATCTCCGACTTCCTCTACAACGAGTGGCGCAACGGCGCGCTGCTCGGCACGAAGACCGAGGAGGCCTACTTCGTGCGCTGCGACCGCAGCACGATGACCCAGAACGACCTCGACAACGGCCGCCTCGTGTGCCTCATCGGCGTCGCGGTCATCAAGCCGGCCGAGTTCGTCATCTTCCGCATCGGTCAGAAGACCGCCGATGCCCGCGCCTGATCGAGGAGGTTTGAGCAATGGCTGAACGAATCACGCCCTACGGCGCCTTCAACTTCATCGTCAACTTCGACGGCGGAGAGGAGTTCGGCGGCTTCTCCGATGTCTCCGGCATCGGGTCGGAGGTCACCGTCGCCGAGTACCGCGCCGGCAACGACCGCGAGAACCACGTGCGCAAGGTGGCCGGCGTGCACAAGGTGAGCGACGTCACCTGCAAGCGCGGCATCGTCAACTTCGACAGCCTGTGGGCCTGGATGGAGCAGACCCGCACCGACGGCCCGTCGGCCCAGAAGACCGTCGCGATCACGCTGATGGACGAGGCGCGCAACCCGGTGCGCACGTGGCTGCTGCGCGGCTGCATCCCGATGAAGTACACCGGGCCGACGCTGGCCGCGAAGGGCGGCGGCGACGTCGCGCTCGAGGAGATCGTGCTGTCCGCCGAGGGCTTCGAGGTCACGGCCTGAGCGGCCGCGCCCCCGCCCGCGACCCGAGCGCCGACGCATGCAGGCCCTGAGCTTCGAGACCGCCGCCCCGGCCGCGCTGGCCGATCCCCGGCGGGTGGACGTGGCCTGCTTCGTCGGCTTCGTGGGCCGGCGTCCGGGCCGCCCGCCGGCGCCGGTGCGCGACGCGCTGGCACGTTCGCGCTTCGGCGAGGGCCCGTGGGCGCGCACGGCCGAGAGCCTGGACTCGCTGCTGCAGCTCCCGGTCGTGGTCGAGAGCTGGGCCGCGTTCGACGCCCTGTACGCGTGGGACCGGCGCCCGGTGAGCGAGACGGGCACCCGGCGATCGGCAACGGCCCTCGGCGCCGCGGTGCGCAGCTTCTTCGCGCAGGGGGGACGGCGCGCGGTCATCGTGCGCGCCGGCGACCCCTGGCCTCACCTCGAGCCCGATGCGCTGCGCAGCGCCGCCCGCGCGGCACGCGTGGACGCCCTGCTCGGCCCGCCCGGCGCGACTCCGCACGACCCCGAGACCTGGCGCGGCATGGGACTGCTGTTCGACCTCCCGGAGGTCTCGCTGCTCGCGCTGCCGGATCTCTGCGACCTGTGCGCGCCGGCGCCCGGCGCGGTGGACGTCGCGGTCGAGGCGCCTTCGTCTCCGGAGGTGTTCGTCGAGTGCAGCAGTGCCGACACCGGCACCGTGATCGAGGACGTCGGCCTGCGCGACCTCGCGCCGCCGCGCCTCGACGCCGCCGGCTATGTCGCCTGGAGCGATGCCGTCGGGCGAGTGCGCGAGCGCCTCGTGCGCCACCACCGGGAGGTGCTGCTGATCGCGTCCCTGCCGCTGCCCGCGGCCGGTCTTCGCAGCGGCGGCTTCGCCGCCGACGCCGACTACCTGGGTTACCTGGACGCGGCCGGCGTGCTCGGCGACCCGAGCTCCAGCCACGACGGCCGCGCGACGGCCAGCGCGTTCGTGCAGTACGCGTGGCCCTGGCTGCGCACCCGACACGGCCTGGACCTGCCCGGACGCCTGGAGCCCCCGGAGGGGATCCTGTGCGGCGAGATCGCACGCAACGCCCTCGCCCGGGGCACCTTCCGCAGCGTCGCCGGCCGCGTCCTGCGCGCGGTCTACGACACCGAGCCGCGCGTCTCGCTGAGCGCCGGCGCGCAGACCCCGTCCGAGCGCCTGGCCCGGCGCGCCTGCCTGGTCGCGCCGGCGCCGGAAGGGCACGCGCTGCTGTCCGACGTCACCGCCAGCGCCGACGAGGCGTGGCGCAGCGGCGGCGTCAGCCGGCTGATGGGCGCGGTGCTGCGCGCGGCACGGCGCACCGGCGAGACCGTGCTCTTCGAGGCGAGCGGACCGGCGCTGTGGCAGCGCGTCGTGCGCAGCCTGGAGCAGACCCTGACCGCGTTCTGGCTCGAGGGCGGTCTCGGCGGCGCCAGCCCCGAGGAGGCCTTCAGCGTGCGCTGCGACCGCTCGACGATGACCCAGAACGACCTCGACGCCGGGCGCCTCGTCGCCGAGATCAGCGTGCTGCCGGTCGCGGCCGTCGAGCGCATCACCGTGGTCCTCGACCTGGTCGGCGGCGGCGCGGCCGTCACGCGGGAGGTGGCGTGATGAGTGACACGCCGCTGCACGTGTTCCGCTTCCACGTGAGCTTCAAGAGCCAGCCGCTGCGCAAGGAGCCGGGCGCCGACGTGGCGCTGTGCCAGGGCGCGTTCTCCGAGGTCACCGGCCTCGAGGCGACGATGGAGCCGAAGGTGATCAAGGTCGGCGGCAGCAACTACGGCGCGGTGCAGCGCGCCGGCCCGGTCACCTTCGGAACCGTGGTGCTCAAGCGCGGCATGAGCGAGACGCGCGATCTCTGGGACTGGTTCCAGAAGGTCGCCGCGGGCGGTTATGCGAGCCGCATGCAGGTGGAGATCGAAATGCGCGATCCGGCCGACCGGCCGGCGGTGCGCTGGCAGCTGCGAAGCGCGCTGCCGGTGAAGTTCAAGGCAGCCGACCTCAACGCGAAGGGCAGCGAGATCGGCATCGAGGAGCTGCACCTGGCCCACGAAGGCCTGGTGCTGGTGCAGGGGTAGACGAGCCGTGCCCGAGTCGCCTGCGCCGAGCGTGGTGAGGACCGCCACCTTCGAGACCATCGAGGACCCGGTGGTCCAGGTGACGGTGCACTTCAACCCGGCCTCCCTGCAGTACACGGTCAGCAACACCCTGCAGGAGGAAGGCGAGGGCGCGGCGCGCAAGCAGTACGTCAGCAAGACCACCGCGAAGCTCACGATGGACCTGGTGTTCGACACCACGGACACCGGTGAGGACGTGCGCACCGTCACCAACAACATGGCGAAGCTGCTCGAGCCCATCCCCGAGCAGAACGACAAGAAGGTCCCGCCCCGCGTGACCTTCAGCTGGGGCGCGTACGCGTTCACCGGGATGGTGGAGCAGTACAAGGAGACCATCGACTTCTTCGCCGACGGCGGCCTGCCGCTGCGCTCGACGATCAACCTGACCCTGGCGAGCCAGGACGTGGTCTTCGACGCGGGGACCCGCAGCGACAAGGCCTCGGTGGACGCCGACATCACCGCCGAGCCGGTGGTGGTGCCCGACAGCGAGGGACCGGGCGGCGGCCCCGCCGGCGCGGCCAGCGCCGCGGGCGATCCGCGCGCCGCCCGGGCCATCGGCGCGGCCAACGGATCGGCGTCCCTGCGCTTCGGTGCCGGCGGTGCCCTGGCGGTGGGCGCGTCGGCCAGCGTCGGGTTCTCGGCCGGCGCGTCGGTGGGCGCCGGCTTCTCCGCCGGCATCGGCGCGTCGGCCGGCGGCGGCGCGTCGGCCTCGGCCGGTGCAGGGCTGTCCGCCGCGGCCGGCGGCGGCGCGGGGGCGAACCTGCTCCCGGCCGCCACCTTCGTGGCCGGCGGCGCCGCCGGCGCGTCGGCCGGCGCCGGGCTCGGCATCGGTGCCGGGGGCGGCGCGGGCTTCGGGGTCTCCGCCGGCGCCGGGCTCGGAATCGGCGCGGGGGCCGGAGCCTCGGCCGGCGCGGGCCTCGGCGTGTCCGCGGGCGCCGGCTTCGGGGCGTCCGCCGGGGCCGGAGCGGGCCTGTCGGCATCGGCCGGGACGGGGATCGCGGCGGGCGCGGGATTCTCCGGCCTGCGCACCTCGACCACCGTCGCGAGCCGCAGCCTGTCGCCGTCGAAGCTGATCGCGAGCACGCCGTCGGTGTCCACCGGCGGCGGCGTGGCCGCCGGCGGGCGCCTGTCGGGCGGCGGCGCGAGCAGCGGGCTGCGCGTCGACGTCGGGGCGGATGCCGATTTCGAGATCAAGAGCCGGTAGAGGAGCGAGCGTGATGCCGATCGTGATCGAGGACATGGAGGCCGAGGTGTTGCCCGAGCGCGAGGCGCCGGCACCCGAGCGGCGCGATGCGCGCGAGCAGCGCGAGGAGCAGGCGCGGCTGGTCGAGCGCGTGCACCGGGAGCTGCGCATCCGCGACGAGCGCGGCGCGCGCTGGCACGCCGACTGAGACCGGGAGCCGTGCCGGAGGCAGGTCCATGAGCGCGACGAGGTCCGAACCGATGCGGGAGACGCGGCCGTGAGCGAGACACCGGTCGCGCAGTCCGCCGTCTACCGGGCGCGGCCCACGCTGCGCATCGCCGGGCGCGAGGACGAGCGCGTCTCGGAGCTGCTGATCGCGACGCGAATCGAGGAGCGCGAAGGCGGCATGACGACCGCGGAGCTGCGCTTCTCGAACTGGGTCACGACCGATCGCGGCGCCGAGTCGGCGTTCGAGGACGGCACGCGCCTCGCCCTCGGCACGGCGCTCGAGGTGTACACCGGGGACGAGACCCAGGCGCGGGAGATCTTCCGCGGCGTCGTGAGCGCGCTGGAGGCGGACTTCGCACCCGGCGCGCCGCCGGAGCTGGTGGTGCTGGCCGAGGATCCCCTCGGCCGCGCGCGCATGGCGCGCAGGAGCCGCGTCTACACCGACGTGGCGCCGTCCGGGGTGGTCGAGCAGGTGGCCCAGGAGCTCGGGCTGCAACCCTCGGTGAGCGGGCTGTCCGAGCCGGTGGGCACCTGGGCCCAGATCAACGAGAGCGATCTCGCATTCCTGCGCCGGCTGCTCGGGCGCTTCGACGCCGACCTCCAGATCGTGGGCGAGGAGCTGCAGGCCGGGCCCCGCGGCGAGGTGCGGCGGGGCGAGCTGCGCCTGGAGCTCCACGGGCAGCTCGCCCGCGCCCGCGTCACCGCGGACCTCGCGCACCAGGTCACCGCCGTCACCTGCGGCGGCTGGGATCCGGTCCAGGGAGCCACGGTGAGCGGGCGCGCCGCGGCCCTCGCCCACGGCGGTCCCGGCCAGGGCACGGGCGGCGCCGAGTGGCTCGGCCGCGCGCTCGCAGACCGCGAGGAGCACGTCGCGGACCTCGCGCTCGCCACCGACGCCGAGGCCCGGGCCGTGGCCGAGGCCGTGTTCGACCAGCGCGCCCGGCGCTTCGTGCGCATCGACGGCGCCGCCGAGGGCAACGCGCAGCTGCGGGTCGGCACTCACGTCGCCGTCAGCGGCCTGTCGCCCCGCTTCGACAACACCTACTACGTGGTGCAGGCGTGCCACCGCTACGACGTGCTCGCCGGCTACCGCACCGAGTTCACCGCCGAGTGCGCCTACCTGGGAGATCCCTGATGCGAGCCGCCCAGCAGCTCCCGCCCCTGGCACACGCGCTCAGCGGCGCCTGTCTCGCCCGGGTCGTGGACATCGCCGACCCGGAGGGCCGCAACCGGGTGCAGGTGCGCCTGCTCGCCTACGACGGCACCGACGGCCAGGACGCGCCGCTGTGGGCGCGCGTGGTGTGCCCCTTCGCCGGCGACCAGCGCGGCGCCTTCTTCATGCCGGACGTGGACGACGAGGTGCTGGTGATGTTCGTCCAGGGCGACCCGCGCTACCCGCTGGTCCTCGGGGGACTCTGGAACGGGTCCGCCGCCGCGCCCGCGGAGCTGGGCGACGAGGGCAACCGCTTCAAGCGCGTGCGCTCGCGCAACGGCGTCGTGATCACCCTCGACGACCAGCAGGGCCAGGAGCAGCTCGTGCTCGAGACCCCCGCGGGGCAGAAGGTCACCCTCGCCGACGGCGAGAACAAGATCACCCTCGAGGACGCGAACGGCAACGAGGTGGTGATGGAGGCGAGCGGGGTCAGCATCACCGCCGCCGCCGAGGTCAAGGTGGAGGCGGCCACGGTCAGCGTGACCGCCGGCATCGTGACCGTGGACGCCGCGCTCGCGGACTTCTCGGGCGTCGTCAAGTGCCAGGTGCTGCAGGCCACCTCGGTGGTCAGCACCAGCTACACGCCGGGGGCGGGCAACATATGGTGAGCCACCACGCGATCGTGATCGGCGCCCCGGCAGACCTCGCCGAGGGCGGCGCACCGGCCATCCTGCAGCGCTCCGACGAGGACTTCCTGCAGGCGGTGCTCACCGGGCTGCGCAATCGCGCCGGGCGGCTGGCCCTGCGCGACAGCCTCGCGAAGCCGGCGAGCACCGGCAGCGCCGCCGCCGCGGGCGGCAGCGGCGCCGGCGCCCGCTTCATCCTGCGCGCGCTGCAGGGCGCCGGGCGCATCACGCCGCGCGGGCGCGGCGCCCGCGCGGTCGCCGAGCTCAGCGCGCGCGAGCAGGTCGAGACCCTGCGCGCGAGCGCCGAGGGCACCCGGGTACTGAAGCTCTACCAGCCCATCCAGCGCCAGTTCCACGTCGCGGTGATGGAGGCGCACTGCGACACCCCGGGGCGGCCCCGCATCGATCCCAGGCGCGTCGAGGGCGCCGGGCTGGTGATCCGGCGCCTGGCCCGCGACGGCAACGGCCACCAGGTGAAGCAGGGCTGGATGCGCGCCGGCGATCAGGTGCGCGGCTGGCTGCGCGTGCCGGGCGACGACCGCGCGCTGCGCTACGACCCGGCCTCCCGGCGCCGACTGTCACGCCCGGGCACCGGCCAGCCCGTGCTCGACGCCGAGGTGGCCTCCCTGCTCGCCGCGAGCGAGGACAGCGTGCTCGAGGAGCACGTGGTCCCGATGTTCGTGGCCCCCCCGGACGTGTGCGACGCGGCCCGCAGCACCCTCTTCTACGGCCTGGTGCCGACCACCAGCGCCGAGCGCGCGAGCGGCGGCGCCCCGCGCTTCGACGAGCAGGGCTTCGGGCCGCGCTCGGAGGACTTCCGGCGGCACCTGGCCGGACCGCTGCGCGGGCTCGCCCAGAGCTTCCCGCGCCCCGGGCGCGCCCTGACCCCGTCTCTCGCCGACATCGCGCGCGACGACGGCGACGCGGATCGCACCCGCATGCAGCAGCTGCTGCTCCTGCTTCGCCAGCTCGCCGTCGAGTTCGACGCGTTCGGGGACTCCGCCGAGAGCGATGCGCTGATGGCCGAGCTCGACCGCATCGCGCTGCCCCTCGCCGACGGCTCCGGCCGCCCGGCCGCCGGCACGCGCCCGGCCGGGCAGTTCCTGGCCGAGGCGAGCGCGGTGCTGCTCGATGGCGAGGCCCTGTCGCCGGCCCCGGCGATGCCGCTCGCGTGGCCGTCCCTGTCGGCGAACGTCGTGGACGATCTCAGCGACGCCCTGTCGGCCGGCCTGATGCGCCGCTTCGACGCGCTGGCCGGCGCGCCCGGGCGCTTCGACGACCCGGGCGCGCGCTACGTGCTGCGCGCGTTCGTGCGGCTCAAGGCCGACGCCGTGTGCCCGGCGCGCACGGTGTGGAGCGACTACAGCGACGCCTTCGTCATCGCCCCCTGGTACGAGGGCGGCGGCGCACCGCCGACCCAGGTCGCGTTGCCGGATCCGAGCGACAAGAACGTGCTCGCGCAGCTCAAGCCGAACGTGGCCTTCACGGTGCCCGCCTCCATGCAGGACCTGCTCGCGGGCGATCCGAGCGACCTGCTCGAGGGCAAGAAGCCGGCCGGCAGCGGCCTGGGCCTCGGCTGGATCTGCAGCTTCAACATTCCAATCATCACCATCTGCGCGTTCATCGTGCTGAACATCTTCCTGTCGCTGTTCGACCTGTTCTTCCGGTGGATGCTGTTCATCAAGGTCTGCATCCCGTTCCCCACCGTGGAGCGCGACCAGTGAGCGCCGGCTCGCTTCCGGGCCCCCGGATCGGCTGGCCGCTGTTCGCGCTGCCGGACGATCACGGCGAGCTCGCATGGCCGGACCTGGAAGCCAGCGTGCGCCAGTCCATCCGCGTGATCCTGAGCACACGCCCCGGGGAGCAGCTCATGCGCCCGGAGTTCGGGGCCGGTCTCGACCGCCTGCTGCACGAGCCGAACAACCTCGCGACCCGGCGCCGGATTCGCGATCTCGTGCTCGACGGCCTCGGGCGCTGGGAGCGCCGCATCCTGGTCGACCGGGTCGAGGTGCTGGAGGTGCCCGGGGCGCCGAGCGAGCTGAGGGTGGAGATTGCCTACCGGCTGGCCCGCACCGGGACCCCCGGGGCCGTGGCCGTGACCGTCGCACTGGAGGGAGGCTGACATGCCGATCCTGCCACCGCGCCTCGACGACCGCAGCTTCGACGACCTGCTCGAGGACCTGATCGCGCGCATTCCGGCGCACACGCCGGAGTGGACCAATCCGCGACTGGGGGATCCCGGGCGCACGCTTCTCGAGCTGTTCGCGTTCATGGGCGATGCGCTGCTCTACCGCGTCAACCTGCTCCCGGACCGCCAGCGCCTGGTCTTCCTGAAGCTGCTGGGCCAGGGGCTGCGGCCGGCGCGGCCCGCTTCCGGCGTGGTGTCGCTCGCGTTCGCGAGACCCACCGAGCTCGGCGCGGTCACCCTGGCGGCCGGCGCGCGCATCAAGGCACCGGTGCCCTTCGAGACCCTCGGCGAGACCACGGTGCTGCCGGTCACCGCCGAGGTCATTCACAAGCGCCCGCTCCCGGAAGCGGACGAGCAGCGCCTGGCGGAGGTGATCGCCGGCCTCGAGCGGGTGCACCGCATCGACGGCGCCGCCAGGGGGTACCTCGGCACCACGCTGTTCGAGGGCGGCAGCGCCGCCGCCGACGCGGTGGACGTGTTCGCCGGGAGCGTCGACCGGGCGCTGTGGATCGCCCTGCTCGCGCCCGCCGCGGCCCGCCCCGAGGACCAGGCGGCCACCACCGCCGCGGCGTGCCTCGCCCTCGGCGGCAGCGACAGCGGCGCCACGGCGGTGCTCTCGGTGGGCGTGGTGCCGGCGCTGGAGGCCCCGGCGCTGTTCGAGGAGATCGGCCCGCGGGCGCGGGTGAACGTGCTGTGGGAGGTGGTCACCCGCCACGACAACGGCGTCGACGCCGACTACCTCACGGTCGAGCCGCTGCCCGGCGCCGTCAACGACACCACCGCGGGCCTGACCCGTCCCGGTGTGCTGCGCCTGCCGATGCCCGACGAATCCCTGATCTGGGCGCCGTCCAACGACGTCGGCGACAACCCCCGGGCCGGCGTCGGCGACAACCCGCCGCGCATCGACGACCCGGTCAAGGCCGCCCGCCTGGTCGGCTGGCTGCGGCTGCGGCCACGCCCGGGCAGCGGCGTGGCCAGCCTGCCGCTCACCTGGATCGGCGTGAATGCCGCCGAGGTGGACCAGCGCACCAGCATCGCCGGGCGGGTCATCGGGGTGTCCACCGGCGCCGCGGACCAGAGCTTCCAGCTGCCGGCAGGCTCCGTCGATCCGGCGACCCTCGCGATCCAGGTCGAGGAGCCGGGCCGCGGCTACCGGCCCTGGACCCGGGTCGAGGACCTGGCCTCCGTGTCCGCCGACTCCGCCGTGGCGCGGGAGGCCGCGGCGTACGAGGTCGATGCCGAGGCCGGGACCGTGCGCTTCGGAGACGGCGTGCGCGGCCGCGTGCCGGAGCGCCAGATGCGGGTGCGCCTGGACCGCGGGCGTTTCGGCGGCGGACGCGCCGGCAACCTGCCCGCGGGCAGCCTGAGCGAGGTGTCCTCGGCCCGCATCGTGGGACCGGCACGGCCGCTGCCGGCGATCAAGGTCTCCCAGCCGCTGGCCACGCGCGGCGGCGAGGACGCCGAGACCCTGGCCGAGGCCGAGCGGCGCATCCCGGCGAGCCTGCGGCACCGGGAGCGGGCGGTCACCGGCGACGACTACCGGCGCCTCGCCGGCGAGACCCCCGGCGCGAGCGTGGCGCGGGCCGAGGTGCTGGCGCGCTTCAAGCCCCGGGAGCGCCGCTTCGGCGTGCCCGGCGTCGTCAGCGTGATGGTGCTGCCGGCCGCCGCGTTCGGCAACGCGCCCAACCCGCGCCCGGATCGCCCGCTGATCGAGCGGGTGCACGAGCACCTGTCGCGGCGCGCGCCGCTCGCCACCGAGCTCTACGTCATCGGCTGCGAGTACGTGCCCCTGGGGCTCTCGGTGGCGGTGCGCCTGCGCGACGGCTTCGCCCGCGACGAGGTCCTGTTCGAGGTGCGCACCACGCTGCGCCGGCTGCTCTGGCCGCTGGCGCCCCTCGGCCCCGCGGGCGACGGCTGGCCTCTGGGGCGCGAGGTGCGCGAGCGCGAGCTGGAGGTGGAGGTGTCGCGAGTTGCCGGCGTCGCTGAGGTCGGCGGCCTGAACCTGTTCGAGCGCACCACGGTGGACGGCAAGGGCCAGTGGCGGCTGCTCACGCGCAACACCGCGGACGCCGGCCAGCGCCTCGCGCTCACGCCGTGGCAGCTGCCCGAGCTGCTGAGCGTGGTGGCCGTCGACGATGCCGAAGGCGGCGGCGCGCCGGGGGACCTGTCCGCGGTCGCCAACCCGTTCGCCGACGAGTCTGCGGTGGCCGTGCCGGTGGTGCCGGAGCGCTGCTGATGGACGCCAACGGACAGCGCTTCTGGCTGCTCGCCGAGGACCGCCACTGGCCCGCCCGCGACCACGTCGCGTGGCACCCGGCGTGCCGGGCCCTGCGCCTGGCCAGCGAGCGCACCCTGTCGCCGCCGCCGGGCGACGCCGCGGCCATCGCCGCGAGCGCGCTGGAGCAGGTGCCGCGCAGCGTCGACCGCCACGGCGCGCTCGCGCGCTGGAACGGGGACCGATCGCGCATCGAAGCGGTGAGCGCCCTCGGCGGCGCGGTGGAGCTGCTGGCGCTGCCGGTACGCCCCCTGGACTTCGCGCCGGGGTTCGACGACGTGCTCTACGTCGCCCTGGAGGGGCGCGTTCTCCTGCACGACCTGCGCGGGCGCTGGCCCGACCACATCCTCGCCACCCCCGGCTTCCAGCCGTGGCGCCTGGCCGCGGACCCGTCCGGCGGTGGCTGGCTGCTGGAGCGCGCGAGCGGGCGGATCGCGCGCCTCAGGGGCTGCGTGGCGCCCGCCCGCCCGGCGGCCGCCTACGCGCACACGGTCTTCCGGCCCGCGCAGGAGAACGCCACCCCGCCGTCGCTCACGGTGCTCGACGCACCGGGCTGGCGCGCGACGGAGCGCGCGCAGTCCCTGGCCGTGGCCGACGACGGCGCCGTGGCCCTGCTGTCCTGGACCGGCGACGGGCTGTCCTGGGTGCGCACCCTGGACCGCGACGCGGCGCGCCTGGCCGCGCCCCAGGCCCTCGGCGGGGTGCGTTTCGCGTACGCGCTGGCCTGGCTCGCCGGCGGCAAGGTCGCGGTGCGCGCCCCGGGCCGGCGCGACGCCCCGGTCTACCTGCCGCGTCCGGACCTCGACCCGGACGCCGGCGAGCAGAGCCTGATCGCCACCGGCGACGTGCACCCTCTCGCCGAGGCCGCCGAGGAGGGTCCGTTCGGCCACCGCCTCGACGGCCCGCCGCGCTATCCGGTGACGGGGCCGGGCGAAACCGGCGGCGGCGGCGACCCGGGCCCCGGCCTCGAGCCCCTGCACCGGCTGTCGATCGCGCACCTCGCCGCGCGCGGCGAGGCGGCGAGCTTCGCCGGAGCGGGCCACGACCGGCTGCTGGACTCCGGCGACGCGGCCACGGTGTGGCACCGGCTGTACATCGAGGCGCGGGTGCCGCCCGGCTGCGGCGTGCTCTTCTGGCTCGCCGCCAGCGACGAGCCCGACCCGGCCACGGCCAGCGCCTGGCACCCGCACCTGCTCGGCGACGTCCCCGCGCACGGGCTGCCCGCCGGCCCGCTGCCGCGCGCCGCCTGGGAGCGCATTCCCTCCGAGCTCCCGGGACACCCGGGTCTCGGCGCATGGGATGCCCCCGAGCCGCACCGGGCCGGGCTGTGGAGCGTGCTGGTGCAGCGCACGGGCGCCCGGGTGCGGCGCCTGGTCGGGCGTTACCTGTGGCTGCGCGCGGTGCTCCACGGGGACGGCCGCGACAGCCCGGAGCTCGCCGCGGTGCGCGTCTACGCGTCGCGATTCTCGTACCGGGATCGCTACCTGGCGCGCCTGTACCACGAGACCGAGCACGGCGAAGCCGCCGAGCGCCCGGGCGAGGCGGTGCTCACCCTGCCGCGCAGCATCGCGGCGCAGCTGGACACCGCCGGTCCGATTCCCGCCGCGCTCGGCGACCCGCTGGACGTCGGCGCCACCGCGCGCCTGGAGGTGGTCGAGGCGGGCCGCCACTGGCAGCTGCACGACGGGGGCCCGGGCATCGTGCTTCGCGACGACGCGGCGCGCGACGCGGTCGTCGCGTACCGCCCGCGCAGCACCCCGGCCGACTTCGCGGAGCGCTTCCTCGGCAACGTCGAGGGCTGGCTGACGGCGCTCGAGGACCGGGCCGCCGCGGCCCACCTGGCGAGCGACCCGACGGTGATCCCGGAAGCGTCCCTGGACTGGCTGGGCGCCTGGGTCGGGGTCGCCTTCGACCCGGCCCTGCCGGCGGCGCGCAGGCGCGCGTGGCTGTCGAGCGCGTCCGATCTGGCACGCCATCACGGCACCCGCCACGGACTGCGCCTGGCCCTCGACATCGCGACCGACGGCGGCGTGCGCGGCGGCGAGATCGTGGTCATCGAGGGCTTCCGGCTGCGCCGCCTGATGGCGACCCTGCTCGGCGTGGACCTGGGCGCGGAGGACGATCCGCTGCTCCCGGGCCTGATCGTCAACACCAACTCCGTGGTCGGCGACACCCTGATCCTCGGCGAGGCCGAGCGCGTGGAGCTGCTGGCCCTGTTCCGCGACGAGGTCGCCGACACGGCGCAATCCGACGCCATCCTCGCGTTCTACGACCGCCTCGCGTTCCGCGCCCTCGTCCTGGTGCACCAGGAGGTCGAGCCCCGGGACCTGGGGCTGGTGCGGCGCATCGTCGAGCTGGAAGCCCCGGCCCATGTCGAGGTCCAGGTCGCGGTGGCGAGCTGGCCGCTGATGGTGGGCATCGCGAGCCTGGTCGGCGTCGACACCTATCTGGGCCCGCCGCGCGCACCGCGCCCGGCGATCGCCGGGCGCAGCCACCTCGGTCACGGTGACCGGGTGCTCGGCGTCGGCAGCCTGGACCCCCGTATCTCCGGAGCGCCTGCCGGGCTGCCGCCGGCGGTGGGACCGCTGCGCCCGGTGGCCGACGCCGGTCCCGACCGCAGCGTGCGCTTCAGCGAGTCGTTCGACCTCGACGGCAGCGGATCGAGCGCGCCCGCGGGACGCCGCATCACCGAGTTCCGCTGGCGGATTCTGGAGTGAGGGCGATGCCGGACCTTCCCCTCGCTTCCCTTCCCTTGCGCGGGCAGCGGCCCGCCGAACGCGACCCAGGAGACTGAAATGGCCGAATTCATCATCAACCAGGAAGTGCGCACCGAGACGCCGACGGTCGAAGTGACGGTGCCCGAGCAGAACCCGCTGCCGCTCGGGCGCCACACGTTCCGGCTGGTCGTGGTCGACGACTCCGGCAACGCGTCGGTCCCGGACGACGTGGTGGTGATCGTCGCCGACACGGTCAACCCGACGGCGGTGCTCGCCGCACCGCGCAGCGTGTCCTTCGGCAACAGCTTCACCCTCGACGGCAGCCGTTCCTTCGACGCCGGCGGCGGGCGGGTCACCACCTACCTGTGGACCTACCTCGGGCTCGGCTGAGCCCGGCGGACACAGGCACCGCGAGGCGCAGGCGATGGCGAGCTTCCGACCCGGGCAGACCCTGACCACCCGCGAGCCGCGGGTGACCGTCGACGCCGGGCTGCCCGTGGGCGTGCACCGATTCCAGCTCGTGGTGCTCACCGACAGCGGCCAGCGCAGCGCTGGCGACGTGGTGCAGGTGAGCGTGGTGCGCACGCTGATCGTGGAGCCCGTGCGGCCCGTCGAGCCGATCGGCCCGGTCCTGCCGCCCACCGGGCCCATCATCAGGAGAGAGCCATGAACGACGCTCAGCGCCGCCCGTCCGACGACCCGCTCTACGGTCTGCCGGATCCGCAGCGGCCCCACTACGCCACCGGCATGCTGCTCGACGCCGGCGACTTCGCCGACGAGCAGACCTACCACCGCAACCGCCTGGCGCGCGCGCTCGCGTTCGCCAGCGGTGCCGGCGCCCGCCGCGAGGGTGTGGGCGGCACCACCGGCACCGGCGCCACCGGCCTCCACGGCGGCGGCACCCTGGCCGGCCTGCGGGTCAGCCAGACCCCGGCCGGCAGCGACCGGGTCGAGGAGCTGCGCATCGCGCCGGGGGTCGCGGCGGACCGTCTCGGGCGCCTGGTGGAGGTCCCGCGCGCGGTGTGCCTGCGCGTGCAGCGCTGGTTCGACGGCGAGCTCGCCGGCGACGGCGGAGACGAGCTGCGCGCCGCGGCGCTGGACGACCCGGACCGTTTCCGCAGCCCGCGCCTGGCCGCCGACGGCGTCGCGATCGGCGCCCGGGCGGTGATCGCCGACGTGTTCGTGCGCTTCATCGCGTGCTCCGAGGGCCTGACGCCGGCCTTCGCGGCCGGCCCCTTCGACGCGCTGGACGCGGCGACCGCGTCGCGGCTGCGCGACGCCTACGAGGTGCACCTGGTGCCGCGCGGCGACGGCCTGGACGACGACTTCGACGGCCTGCCGCTGCTGGACGCCGATCTGTCGGCCCTCGACGCCGCCGCCCGCCGCGACGCCCTGCAGGACGCGGTGCTGGACGCCTGGCCGGACCTCGCCGGCAGCACCGGTCTCGACGGTCAGCTGCCGCCGCCGCCCGGGCATCCCCCGGGCCTGGACCCCACCGCGGTGTTCCTGGCCCGGGTGTTCCTGCCCGTGGCGGCGGGCAATCCGCCCGCACGCAGCGGCGACGCGGTGGTGGACAACGGCGCGCGCCGGGTGCTGCCGCACCTCGGGCTGCTGGTGGGCGCCCTCGGCCTGGGCGGGACCTGAGCCCCGGGCCGGCGCGGGTCGCGAAGCGGACAGGACAGCAACATCGGTGGGCGTCAGCGCACGCCCGGGAGACACGAGCCATGGATCTCACAGCAGGTAAGCCACGGGTGGCGCTCGGCAGCGACGAGGTCGCGACCCTGCGCGCGGCGGGCACGCTGATCGAAGACCCCCGGCGCGAGCGCCCGCGCTACTTCGACGGCCGCTTCCTCGCGGCCCGGGACCTGATCCGCGATCAGACCTACTTCCTCACCCGGGAGGCCGACCTCGGGCAGGCCGCGGGCAGCGGGGTGGCCACCGGCCTCGACGTCGGGCGCGGCACCGGCGGCGATCACATCGTGATCGCGCCGGGCCACGGCGTGACGCCCGCCGGCGAGCTGGTGCTGCTGCCGCGCGAGGTCCGCCTGGAGCTGTCCGACGTGCCGCGCGCCGAGCAGCTGTCCGCTCGCTTCGGCCTCGGGCCGATCCCGCATCCGCCGCTTCGCAACCGCACCGGGCTGTTCGTGCTCGCGCTGCGCCCGGTGGAGTTCAGCACCGGGCGCGTCGGCGCCTACCCGACGAGCATCACCGGGCCGCGCACGCACGAGGACGCCGACGTCGCCGAGGCCACCGCCGTCGTGCTCGTGCCCTGGCGCGACGACGGCGCCCAGGACGCGCTGCTCGATCGCCGCGGCGCGGCGGCGTCGTCGATCTTCGTGCGCGAGCGCGGCACGGGACTGTCCGGCAACGTGCTGCCGATCGCGATGCTCGCGCTGCAGAACAACGTGGTGGTCTGGATCGACGTGCCGATGGTGCGCCGCGAGCTCGGCGCGGATCGCTCCGACCTGCCGGGGCTCGGCTACTCGCCGCGGGCGCTGCGCCTCGCGCACCTGATGCAGTACCAGCAGCACCTGGCCGACCTGCTGCAGGAGATCACCGGCGGCCAGGGCTTCCCGGCCCGCGAGCACTTCCCGGTGCTGCCCTCGGCCGGACCGATGCCGCCCGGGATGATCGACCCCGCCGAGTTCACCCAGGACTACTTCCCGGCGGAGATGGACGTCGAGTTCTCCATCGTCCCGGAGGACGAGCTGACCGCGCTGGTCGAGGAGGCGCTGACGCTGCCGGCCATCGACCTGGAGGCGGGCTCGGAGACCCTCGAGTCCACCGCGGTGCTGGTGCTGGCCCCGGTGCCGCGCCACGAGTGGCGCGCCGTGTCCACCCGCCTCACCCCCGCCATCCGCCGCCTGCGCCCCGCGGCCGCCAACCTGGTCGCGACCCGCAAGCCGCTGGAGATCCTGCGCAAGCTGCGGGTGCCGCCGGTGCTCCAGGCCGCGGTGTCCTCGGACCCGGCACAGGCCGAGTGGGCGCGCCTCTCCGCCCAGGGCAACCTGTGGTTCGTGCGCCGGCGCAACCTGGCCTACCGCGACGAGCTGGCCGGCACGGCCATCCCGATCGCCGGGGTCGACGTGTCGGCCACGCCGGTGGTCAGCGAGCGACTCACGGCCCTGGGCCTCGCCAGCCGCTTCAACACCCTCGAGGCGCGCGCCACGCCGCAGGCCGCGATCGAGGCGCGCGCGCTGCTCGCCAGCCCGCGCCTGGTGGCGTCGCCGACGCTGACCGCAGCGGCGATCGGCGAGCTGTCCAGGGCCGAGACCCTGGACCACGCCGCGGTGCTGCGGGTGACCTCCGAGCTGACCGCACCCGGCGTGGGCGACGGGCTCGCGCGGCTGGAGAACGCGACGCCGGACACCCAGCCGAGCCGCACCGCGCTGGCCGAGATCGCCGGGGGCGGCGACTGGCGCAGCGCCGACGCGACGGCGAAGACCGCGAGCAGCGCCGACCTCGGCACGCTGGCCCGCGAGGTGCTCAGGCCGCAACGGGTGACCGACCCCGACGCCGTTGCCGGCACCAGCACGCCGGTGACCGGCGTGGTCATCACGCGGCCGCCGCGCACGGGAACGGTCACGGCCACGCGGCCCACCACGACCGGAACCACTCTGGGCACCCGTCCGGGCGTCGGCGACGACAGCACCGCCGTCACCCGCCCGGGGGTCACCGCCGGCACCACCGGCGTCACCCGCCCGGGGGTCGCCACCGACACCGCCGGAACCACCCGCCCGGGGGTCGCCACCGACACCGGCGGCGCCACCCGGTCCACCGCGCCGGCCGGAGCCGTGACCCGGAGCGCGGGCAAGAAGAAGGCCAGGGCGAAAGCGAAGACCAAGGCCACCCGCGGCAAGCGCAGCAGCAAGAAGCCGTCCCCGCGCGGCGGCGGCACCGACAGCGGAGGCGGCTCGTGAGCATCGAGACCATCAAGCAGCCCCTGCCCGGCGAGCGGGTGGTGGCACTGGCGCCCCAGACGCTGACCGAGGCCCAGGACTGGCTGCTGCGCAGGCCGAACCTGTTCCCGGGCCGCAGCCTGACCGCGGCGACGCTGGAAGGGCGCCAGGCCTGGGCGGCCCGCCACGTGACCCTGCGCGGCCAGGCCTTCACCGCCGGCGTCGTGCGCGGCCTGGAGGCGACCCTGGTGCCCGGGTTCACGCCGAGGATCGACGCGGCGCGCCTGGCGCTGCAGCAGGGCGTGGGACTGTGCGTCAACGGCGAGGACGTGCGCGTGCCGCGCGGCGCGTCGACGCGCTTCGGGACGCTGCCGGTGGTGGCGGACCCGTCGCTGTTCGCCGGCACCGGCAGCGCCGGCGGCGGCAGCGGCGCGCTCACGAGCAAGGTGGTGGGCACCCCGCTGGGTGAGCTCATCGCGAGCGATCCGGACGCGCTGCCGCGGGTCGGGATCGTGGTCGCCCAGCCGGTCACCGCCGACCGCGTCGGCGCGTTCGACGAGACCGACCCGTGCAGCCTGGTCGGCTGCGACGAGGGCGTGCAGGGCGCGTTCGAGGACTGGCGCATCGGCGACGGCGTGCGCCTGCTGTGGTACGCGTGGCCCGAGGAGTGGCGCGCGCTGCCGGCCATGCCGATGTTCCGCACCGGGCTGTGGCGCAACCTCATCGCGTGGCAGGTGTTCGACGCCGAGCGCGACCTCGGCCGCGACGAGCTGCTGCCGTGGGAGCACTTCGGCCTGCCGCTGGCGCTGGTCGGCTGCGACCGCCAGTGGGCGCCGCTGTTCCTGGACCGCGCGACGGTCGCCCGCGAGGGCGGCCGGCCGCGCTTCGCGCGCATGGGCGGCGGCGCGACCGGGCTGTCGGTGCACTGGCGCCTGCCGGCCCTGTGGCAGGCCCGTGTGGAGCAGCTTGCCGAGCAGATCGCCGACGGTGCGGCGGGCAACCAGCCCGGCGCCCAGTTCACCTGCCTGCCGCCGTTCGGCCTGCTGCCGCGCGACGTGGTCGAGCTCGACCCGGACAGCCCGCGGTTCATGCAGTGCAGCCTGTTCCCGGCGAGCTTCGAGCTCGACGCGGTGCCGCTGCCCCAGGAGCAGCTCGACGCTGCCCTCGGCGAGAGCGCGGCGCTGGGCGCGGTGGACCTCACCGCCGGCGGCCGGGTGCGCCTGCTGGTCCCGGTGCCCGAGGCCCTGTACGACCCGCGCCTGCTGATGCGCGAGGTCATCGACCCGGAGTTCGCGATCACCCTGTCCGGGTTCCTGCTCGAGCGCGCCCGCCACCTGGGCGCGCGCCAGGCCCTGCGCCGGCGCGCCGCGGTGCTCACCCGCGCCATCTCCGGCAGCGCCCTGGAGGTGCCGGACATCGCCGACGACCCCGACGCAGTGGAGCCCGAGTCCCTGGATCCGTGGGGTCCGCCGCCTGCGGGCGGCGGGCATCGCTCCACCCTCGCCGACGGGCTGCACGAGCACGGCTTCGAGGCCGCCGAGGAGACCTTCTCGCTCGCGGCCGGTGGGGACGTCCTCTCGGCCTGGGTGTACCTCGACCCGGATCACCCCCCGCGCAGCCTGATGCTGCAGTGGCGGGCGGCCGAGCAGGTGCGCAGCGTGTGGTGGGGCGAGGATCTGATCGACCCCGACGACGCGAGCCGCGTCGCCGGCGGCGCGCTGCCGGCGCCCGGCCAGTGGCTGCGCGTCGAGGTCCCGGCGGCGGTGCTGGACCTGGACGGCGCGACCTTGGACGGGATGGTGTTCCGGCTCTACGACGGCCGGGCGGCCTTCGCCGGCTCCGGGGCCGTGGGCGCCACCGAGACCGAGCGCACCTGGTTCGGCGGGCGCCTGCCCGCCGGCGCGCTGCTCACCGGGGGGGTCGCCTGGCAGCACCTCGCCCACAACGACCTGTGGGCGCCGTTCGAGGCCACCGGCACGCTGGCGCCCCTGGACACGGGTGAGCCGCCCGCAGGCGGCGGCCACACCGAGCCTGCCCGCGACGGGCTGCACGAGCACGCCTTCCTGGAAGCCCCCTCGCCGCTCGCGGTGGCCGGCGAGGAGCGCCTGTTCGCGTGGGTGCTGCTGGATCCGACCCGGCCGCCGACCCAGCTCGCGCTGCAGTGGCACGCGCAGGGCTCGTGGAACCACCGCGCGTACTGGGGCGCGGACCGGATCCGCTGGCGCAGCGGGGGCGATGAGCCGGCGCGCCGGCTGGGCGCGCTGCCCCTGCCGGGGACCTGGGTGCGCCTGGAAGCGCTCGCCGCCGACGTCGGACTGGGGGACACACCGGTCGACGGGATGGCGTTCACGCTGTTCGACGGCGCGGCCGTGTTCGGCGCCTGCGGCGCCGTCGACGCCGACGGGGCGGAGCGGGTGTGGTTCACGTCGCATCCGCCGAAGGCCTCCCGGCTGCGCGGGACCTGGCAGTCGGTGGCGGCTGGCGACATGCACGCCCCGGCCAGTGCCGGGGAGACCGGCGAGGTCGCCGCCCTGGCGGGCCTGTACGCCGATTCGCGCCTCGCGCACCTCTCCGGGCACGAGCGCTACCAGGTCTACCAGCGCGGCGTCGAGGGCTTCATCGCGTACCTCGAGGCGCGCGCCGATCGCGCGGACGACCTGGTGGACTACGGCTTCGTCAAGGTGCAGACGGACATCTACCGCATGCGCCAGCTGGTGCTCGGCACCACCGACGCCACGCGCCTCGCGATCTCCCCGGCGCTGGCGAACATCGCCCAGGCCGAGACCGCGGTGGCCAGCAACGAGCGCATCGCGAGCTTCTTCTCCGAGCTCAAGCCCGCGGCCGCGGCCGCGACCGCTCGCGCGCCGACGACACCCACGCCCTCGTCGGCGGCCGCGGCCCCGCGGGCCCCGGGCGTATCGGTCACCGGCGCCGGGCCGGCCGGCGGCACGATCGCGCTGGGCGGATCCGTGGTCGCCGGGAGCAGCGACGCGGCCGTCGGCGCCGTGCCCGTCGACGCGGGCGGCGAGCAAGGGCTCCTGGTCGGCGGGATCTCGGAGGCCGTGCGCCGGGTCGGCGCCGAGCGCGAGGTCTCGCCGCTGTTCGCGGTGCAGGCCTTCACGCCCGCCTACATCACCGACGCGGCGCCGATCGTCGGCAAGGCCGAGGTGCGCACGGTGAGCATCGCCGAGCGCCTGAACGCGCCCAAGGCCGAGGAGGCCAAGGACTACACCGCCGCGACCCGCTACGAGGCGGTGCGCAACCTGATGCAGCTCGCCGAGGAGCTCACCGCCGCCGACGCCGGCCAGATGCCGGGCCTGTTCGAAGGCGTGAGCTTCCACGGCCTGCGCGGCGACCCGGTGCTGTTCTGGAACGACGAGGCGGAGGTCGACGACGCGGATCATCCGCTGCCGGACCTCGACGACGCGGAGCAGCAGGACACCCTCGACGCGCTCCCGCGCAGCCTGCCCTTCACCGCCTTCCTGACCCAGCCCTGGCGCAGGCGCCTGCTGCTGCGCTCGCCGCTGCGCAGCCGGGTGGACGAGTCGGCGCAGTTCTCCGAAGGGGCCGACCTGGCGGACAGCACCGTTGCCCTGATGCGCCAGGTGGAGGGTCGCGTGAAGCTCTACCGCGACGCGATCGCCGCCGCGCGGGCGGCGCTCGCGTCCGTGCGCCGCCAGGCCGCGGGCAACGAGTCGCGGCTGAGGGCCGTCGGCGGCGATCTCGCCGAGGCACGCCACGACGTCGCCCTGACCCGCGCGCTGATCGCCGAGGAGGAGGCGCGCCTGGACGCGATCAACGCGCGCCGCGCGGACACCCTGCGCGAGCACGTGCGCTTCGTCGCGTACCAGCGCCCACGCGAGGCGGAGCTGGTGATCCCCGCGCCGTCGCGCCAGCTCGACCCGGGGCTGATGCCGGCGCCGGTGCCGGCCTGCCTGGCCGAGCACCAGAACGCCCCGGACGACCTGCGCGAGCTGCTCGCGGTGATCCGCGAGGCACCGGCGCGCTGGTTCGTGAAGGCGAAGCCGGTGGTGGACCGCCTGGATCGGGTCGACCTGCTCGTGAAGACCCTGCAGTCGGCCCAGCTCCGGGCCCAGGTCATGGCGCTGCGGGTCTCCGCGCAGCCGGCCTTCGACGCCGGTGCCGGCATCACCGGCGCCATCGCCGGGCTGCGCCAGCGGCGGCTGGCGGCGGTCAATACGCTGCGGGGGCGCGTCACGCGCGTGGACCCGGCGGCCGTGGCCGGGCTCACCTGGGCCAACGCCCGCGCCGAGGCGGACAAGGTGATCTCCCTCGGCGACCTGATCGACGGCGAGCACGGACGCGGCGAGGTCGCGCGACGGGCGGCGAGCCTGTTCGAGGACCTGTCGCGAATCTGCGCCTGCACCCACGAGGCCTTCTCGGCGGTGCTGCCGGCGATCCGCCTCGAGTGGGCGCAGCAGATGTCCCAGTTCGACGACTCGCCGGAGCTCGCGAACCTCGCGAGCCTGCCCCGCTTCGGGGAGCTGGACTATGCGCTTCGCCGCAGCCTGCAGGGCTTCGCCGACTGGCTGTTCGCGCAGGTGGATGCCCGCGAGCGCGACGCCCGGGCGCTGGTCAACGACCTGATTCGCATGTGCCTGCTGCTCGCGTCCCACGCACCGGTGAACCGCATCGTCTCCGGACGTCTGAGCGAGGCCACCACGGCCCGCCCCGGCGTGCGGCTGCCGATCCGGATCCCGGCCGGCCTGAAGCCGCGCATCGGCATGCAGGCGCTGGTCTACCGCCTCGACCGGGTGGTGGCGCGGGCGCGGGTGGAGGACCTGGGCGGCGGCGAGGTCTCGGCGACGGTGCTGCAGGTGGAAGGCGAATCGGTCGACCTCGCGGCCGAGACCCGGGTGCAGCTGGTCGAGCCCGAGAGCCCGGCAGCGCTCAATCCGGCGCAGATCGCGGCCCGGATGCAGGCCCTGTTCATCGGGAAGCGCTGAGCCGTGTTCCCCGGGCGAACCGTCCAGCGCCTGCGCATGCGCGCCCCGGACGGCGCCCTCGCGCGGCACGGCCGGGTGCTGGTCGAGGACGCGCTGCGCACCGCGACCCTGCCCGGCGATGGCGCGCGGCTGGTGCTGCTGCGAAGGCTGGCGCTGCCGCCGTTCCGCGCCGGCAGCGCGCCGCAGAGCGTGGCCCTGGTGCTCGAGCGGCGCTGCCGGTCCGTCACGCCCGTGCACGTGGACCGCGACCGCCCGGCCGACGACGCGGCGCTCGCCGCGGCGCCGGCGGTGAGCTTCGCCGACACGGTGCAGGCCCTCGGGATCCTGACCCGGCGCCTGCTCGCCGGCGCCCGGCCGCGGGCCTGGTGCTGGCCGCTGCTGGCGCCCGGCTACCGCGCCGAGCTCCCGCTGCCGGACGCGCTGGCCGGCGTGGCCCGGGCCGTCGCGGCGACGCCCGAGGTCGAGCGCGCGCTGCCGCTGTGGCTGGACACGGTGGTCGCCGGCGGCGGCGGGGAGGCCCTGCTCGCAGGCCTGGGCCGCGACCCCGGGCGGCTCGCCGGGCTGCCGCCGCCGGCGCGGCTGCGCCCCACCGCCGACCGGCCCCTGGCGGCCTGGGCGCGGCTGCTCGCGACGCTGGACGCGCGCGGCGGGCACGACCCGGCCCGGCACTGGATCGCGGCCCTGGCGCCGCCGCCGATGCCGGCCGTGCCGGCGCCGGCGCAGCCCACCCGCCGGGCGCCGGACCCGGCGCCGTCACCGTCGCGTGCCGCGGCCGCGCGGGATGCGGCCCGGACGCGCCGCGGTGGTGCGCGGCTCGATGCCCCCGCGCCCGACGACGCCGCAGGCGCGCCTGCGGAAGGCCCGCGAGACCGGGAACCGGCGAAGCCGGCGCGCGCGCCGGCGCCGGGGCACGCTGCGCGCGGCGCAGCGATCGGGGCCCGCGAGGGCGGCGACGGCGTGCGCGCACCGGCTGGCGCCCGTGCCGCCGACACCGCCCCCGCGCCCGGCGTGCGACCGGCACCGACGCCCGCGGCCGACCCCGAGGCTCTGGCGAGCGCTCACGGCGGGCTGCTGTTCCTGCTCCCGGTGCTGGAACGCGTCGGGTTGCCCGGGTGGCTGGCGGCCAACCCCGCGTGGCGGGACGCGGAGCTGGCGGCGCGCATCCTCGAGCGCGTGCTGGAGCGCCTGCGCGCGCCGGCGGACGAGCCGTTGCGCGCGCTGGCCGCGGATCTGCCGCCGGCGCCGGCGCTGGCCGGCCGGCTGGACCTGCCCGCGCTGTGGGCCGAGGAGCTGTGCCGGGGACCGACCCGCGTGCTCGCCGACGGCGAGCGGCGGGTGCTGCTCGACGCCGGCGGGCGCCTGCCGCTGGCGCTGTGGCGGGAGCCGGCCCCGGGCCCGACCGGGCCCACGCCGCGGCAAGCTCGTCACGGGCACCTGCCGCCTACGGAACGCCTGCTGTGCGACGCGTGGATCAACGCCAGCCGGCGCCGGCTCCGACGCCGGGCCCGCATCGGCATCGCGACCCTCGTGCGGCGCCCGGCCCGGGTCGCGCTGACCGCGACCAACGTCGACGTGTGGCTGGCGCCGGAGACGGTGTCCCTCGCGGTGCGCCGCCACGGCCTGGACCTCGACCCGGGCTGGGTACCCTGGCTGGGCCGGGTGGTGCGCTTCCACTACGACGGGGATCCGGGCTGATGGCGCGCCCCGCAGAGCTGCACCCGGCGACCCGCGCGGTTCCACTCGCGCACCGCGCGCTCGCGCTGCTGGCACCCGGGCAGGCGGACGTCGCGGCGAGCAGCGAGGCGCGCTGGCTCGCGTCCGTCGCGGCCACGGTGGGCGACCCGGATACCGACGCCGACGCCGCCATCGCCCGCTGGCGCAGCGCGCCGCCGGCCGCCGACCGGCGCCTGGCCGACGTCAGCGCGGCCCTCGACCTCACCCCGGTGGAGTGCCTCGCCGCTGCCCTGGCGCTCGCGGCCGACGTCGATCCGATGGTCGCCCGGACCCTGGCGTGGCTGCAGGGCAGCGCCGCGGCGACCCACCCCAGCATCGGCCTGCTCGCCTGCCTCGACCGCCCCGGCGCCGGGGCGGGCCCCGAGCCGATGGTGCGCATCCTCGACGGGGCTGCCCTCGAGAGCGGGCTGCTCACGCTGGAGCACGCGTCGGGCAGCCTGCAGGACGCGACCGTGCGCCTGCCCGCGGCGCTGGTCATCAGCCTGCGCGGCGGGCACGGCGCCTGGGCAGAGGCACGCCTGGACCGTGACGGGCCCCCGGTGCTGGCCGACGACACCGTGGCCGCGGTGCGCGACGAGGCCCTGGGCCTGCTGCAGGCCGGCGGTGGGCTCGTGATTCGCAGCGGGCACCCGGAGGAGGCCCGGGCCGCGGCGAGGGCGCTGGCCCGGGAGGCCGGCGGCGCCAGCGCCCGCGTCGACCTCCCGCCGCCCAGGGGGCTCGGGCCGTGGCTGCGGATCCACCGGGCCCTGCCCGTGATCTGCATGGAGCTGGAGCCCGGCGCCTGCCGTACCTTGCCCCACGTCGCCGGCTACGACGGTCCGTGGATCGTCGCGACGGGTCCGGAAGGGAGCTGGCGGCGCGAGGACGCCTCCGGCGCCAGCCACGGCCTGCCGAGCTGGTCCCTGCCGCTGCCCGACGCCGGGGCGCGCGCCGCGCTGTGGCGCGCGGCCGGCGCGCGGACCGCGGACGCCGAGGCGCTCGGCGCGCGCCACCGCCACTCGGCCGCGCGCATCCGGTCCCTCGCGCGCAGCGCGCGCGGCTACCGCGGCCACCCGGAGTCGCGCGAGGACAGCTTCGGCGTCGAGGAGGTCGCCCGCGCCGCACGCGGCGCCAGCCGCGGCGAGCTGGGCGCGCTGGCCGAGCAGATCCGGGACGACGTCGCCGACGACGCGCTGGTGCTGCCACCGGCCGTGCGCAGCGACCTCGACGTGCTGACCGCGCGCTGCCACGCCCGCGACACGCTGGCGCGCGGCCTCGGCCCGGCGGCGCGGGCACGCTACCGCCCCGGCGTGCGCGCGCTGTTCGTGGGCCCCTCCGGCACCGGCAAGACCCTGGCCGCGTCCTGGCTCGCCACCCGCCTCGGCCTGCCGCTGTACCGGGTGGACCTGGCGTCGGTGAGCAGCAAGTACATCGGCGAGACCGAGAAGAACCTCGGTGAGCTGTTCGCCCGCGCCGAGCACGCCGAGGTGGTGCTGCTGTTCGACGAGGCCGACGCCCTGTTCGGCAAGCGCACCGAGGTCCGCGACGCCAACGATCGCTTCGCGAACCAGCAGACCAACTACCTGCTGCAGCGAATCGAGTCCTTCGACGGCATCGTCGTGCTGACCAGCAACGCCCGGGGGCGCTTCGACAGCGCGTTCAGCCGCCGCCTGGACGCGGTGCTGGAGTTCCCGCTGCCGCTCCCGCCGCAGCGCCGCGGCCTGTGGCAGGCGCACCTCGGCGACGGCCACGCCATCACCGCCGCCGACCTCAACCGGCTCGCCGGCGAGTGCGAGCTGCCGGGCGGGCACATCCGCAACATCGTGCTCGCGGCGCGCGCCCTGGCCGGCTGCGGCGCGATCGGCTGGCAGCACCTCGTGCCCGCGATGCAGGCCGAGTACCGCAAGGTCGGGAAGCCTGCGCCGCCGGGGATCGCCGGCGCCGGCGGACGGGGCTGAGCATGCGCCGGCCCATGGCGCGGCACGCGCCCCGGCCGGAGCCCGCGATGAGCTCGCAGCGCGAGGCCGTCGTCCGGCGCCCGGGCGCCGAGGCCGCGGCCCGCGCCGGGGAGCCGATCCTGCGCCCGCCGCCGAGACCGCTGCCGCCGTACCTGAGCGAGCAGGTCGAATCGCGCGCTCGCGCACCCGCACGCGAGCCGGCTCCGCCCGGCGAGACCGCCGACACCCGCAGCGCCCAGGCGCCGGCGATACAGCCTCCCACGGGACGCGGCGCCGCGCCGCGCGCGCCCGAGCCGCAGCCGCGGCCCGGGGCACCGGCCACGGCGCAGGCACCGGCC
>CBDUCN010000013.1:0-32336 GCA_965365655.1 uncultured Gammaproteobacteria bacterium
TTGTCTCTACTCCCCCTCCCTGGCCCTCCCCCAACAGGGGGAGGGAATGGGCCCGAGCGCGTGTGCTGATCGACTTTCCCGCGCAGGTGTTCAGTCTCTCTGCATGCCACATCGGTCCGGTGAACTCCGCCCCCCGCTCTGGAATTCCGCCCCGGCCCCACGCGACGAATGCCGCGCCGACCCGCATCTCTGCAACCCGCCCGCCAGACCGTCCCGGTCGCGGCACGGCACCCACGCAGGCGGATGAGGCGCGCGCCCCACCCCGCACCCGTCAGGCCACGATCTGCGAAGCCGCGTCGCCTCGATCCGCGAACACCGGCACTATTTGTACATGGTCTGGTTCTTGGTGCCCGGCGCATATTCCTTCGGGTCCACCCAGATGTTCACGACCGCCGATCGGCCGGTGCTCTTCACGGCCTCCCGTGCCCGCTTCAGCGCCGGCGCGATGTCCCCGGCCTCGCGTACCTCCTCGCCGTACCCGCCGAGCATCTCGGCGAACTTCGAGAACGGCACGTCACCGAGCAGGTTGCCCACGTCGCCGCGCTGCGCGCCGTACTTCGCGATCTGTCCGTAGCGGATCTGGTTCATCGCCGAGTTGTTGCCGATCACCGCCACATAGGGCACGCCGAAACGGTTCGCGGTTTCCATGTCGAACGCGGTCATGCCGAAGGAGCCGTCGCCGTAGTAGCACAGCACCTCCTTGTTCGGGTGCGCGAGGCCCGCCGCGATCGCGAAGCCGGTGCCCACGCCCAGCGAGCCCAGCGCGCCGGGGTCCATCCAGTTGCCCGGCGCGCGCGGCTGCACCGCCTGCGCGCTGATGGTGACCACGTCGCCGCCGTCGCCGATGTAGACGGTGTCCTCGGTCAGGAACTCGTTGAGCTCCCACGCGACCCGGTACGGGTGGATCGGACTGGAGTCCGACTTGAACAGCGGCATCAGCTTCTCGGTCTTCTGCGCCTCCAGCGCGCGCAGCTCGTCCAGCCAGCCCTTGCGCTTCGCGGCTCCGTTGTCGCTGCGCCCGGTGGTCGCGTCCAGCACCGCGCGCATGATCGCGCCCGGGTCGCCCACCAGGCCCAGGCTCACGTCGCGGTTCTTGCCGACGGTGCGGTACTCCATGTCGATCTGGACGATCGTCGCGTCCTGGCTGAGGCGCTTGCCGTAGCCCATGCGGAAGTCGAACGGCGTGCCCACGATCACGATCACGTCCGCCTTCTTGAACGCGTCGCCGCGGGTACGGTTGAAGTAGTGGGGGTCGCCCGGCGGCAGGGTGCCGCGCGAGGCGCCGTTGAAGTAGCCCGGGATGTTCAGACCGCGCAGCAGGTCGATGGCGTCCTGGTGGCCGCGGCACATCCACACCTGGCTGCCCAGCAGCATCGCGGGGCGCTCGGCGTTGACCAGGATGTCGGCCAGCTTCTCGATGTCGCGCGGGTCGCCGATGGAGCGCGTGGAGGCGCGGTAGTGGCCCGGCGCGGGGATCACGGCCTTGTCGACGGGGACCTCGCGGTCCAGCACGTCGCGCGGGATCTCCAGGTAGCTCGGGCCGTAGGCGCCGGCGAAGCACTCGCGCGCCGCCATGGACACCATGTCCGCGGCGCGCTCGGTGCTGCTCACCGACGCGGCGAACTTGGTGATCGGCGACAGGACGTCCACGTGCGGCAGGTCCTGCAGCGAGCCCATCTTGTGCTGGGTGAGGGCTCCCTGGCCGCCGATGTGCAGCACCGGGCTCTCGGAGCGGAACGCGGTCGCGATGCCGGTGATGGCGTTGGTGCAGCCCGGGCCGGCGGTGGTCACCACGCAGCCGAGGCCGCCGGTCTGGCGGGCGTAGCCGTCGGCGGCGTGTGCCGCGACCTGCTCGTGGCGTACGTCGATGACGCGGATCCCCTCGTCCACGCAGCCATCGTAGATGTCGATGATGTGCCCGCCGCACAGCGTGAAGATGGTGTCCACGCCCTCGTTCTTGAGCGCGCGGGCGACGAGGTGCCCGCCGGAGATCACGTCTCCCTCGCGGCTCTTGCGGGCGAGGGTGTCCTCGGCGGTGCGCGAGACTTCCTTGGCAGCGGTGGACATGATGGGTTCTCCTCCAGCGTTGGCTTGTTGTTCAGGCTCTCGTGCGTGCGGCACGCACTCGATGCGGGCGCAGCGACGTGCGTACCCGCGGTCGTCCGGCTTTCAGTCCAGCCAGTCCACGCGCTGCTCCACGTGGGCGGCGAGGTCCAGCGTGTGCTGACGCACCAGGCGTTCGGCGAGGTCGGCGTCCCGCGCTTCCAGGGCCTCGATGATGTGCAGGTGATCCTTGATCGAGCGCACCGCGCGGTTCTGCTCGTGGATGGTGCGCATGCGGATCGAGCGCATGTGGATGAACAGGTTCTCGGTCATGCTGCTCAGCAGATCGCAGTGGCTGATCTGCAGCAGCGCCTGATGGAAGCGGATGTTGGTTTCCGAGTACTCGTCGATGTGGGTGTCCACCCCGTCGCCGTCGTAGCTCGCGAACAGGCCGCGCAGGCTTGCGATCTCCTCGTCGCTGGCGCGCTCGGTGATGAGGCGCGCGGCCATGCTCTCGAGCGCGGCCCACACGACGAGCATCTCCAGGATCTCCTTCTTGGTCTTGCGCGCGACGAACGCGCCGCGGCGCGGCACCGTGCGCACGAAGCCCTCGTTCTCGAGCCGGCACAGGGCCTCGCGCACCGGGGTGCGGCTGACGCCGAGCTCCTCGGAGAGCTGCCGCTCGTCGAGGCGGTGCTCCGTCTCGCTGTCGTAGATGTTGATCGCGGTGATCGCCCGCTTGAGCTCGCCGTAGATCCGGTCCTTGAGGACCGTGGAGCCGTCGACCCGGTTCAGTTGCAGGTTCACCGCCGCCATCGCCGTGTGCTCCGGAACTCCGGGTTGTATCTGGTATACAGAATACCAAGAACCAGGGTGCGCGCAAGCGCGCTGCCGTGGGCGGCTCGCTCCGCCGTCCGCCCTCAGGCCGACCGGGCCTCGCGCCGGCGCCGGCGCAGCCACTGGAACGCGGGCAGCAGGAACAGCGCGATCGCGATCCCCATCAGCGGGCCCGAGATCGGCCGCTCGAAGAAGATCATCGGGTCGCCGTGGTTGATGATCAGGCTCTGGCGCATGCTCGCCTCGGCGAGCGGTCCGAGCACGATGGCCAGCACCGCCGGGGCCATCGGGTAGTCCAGCTTGCGCATCAGGTAGCCGACCACGCCGAACAGGAACATCAGCCACACGTCGTGCATGTCCTGGGTCGGCGCGTAGCCGCCGATGACGCACAGGATGAAGATGACCGGCGCGAGGATCGTGAAGGGCATCTTGAGCACCCAGATGAAGGCCGGGATGAACGCGATGTTCACGATCAGCGAGAACAGGTTCGCCGCGTACAGGCTCGCGATCAGGCCCCACACGAACTCCTTCTGCTCCGTGAACAGGCGCGGGCCCGGCTCCAGGCCCCAGATGACCATGCCTCCGAGCAGGATGGCGGTGGTCGGTGAGCCCGGGATGCCCAGGGTCAGCATCGGCAGCATGGAGCCGGTGCTTGCAGCGTTGTTCGCGGACTCCGGCGCCGCGACGCCGTTCATGTCGCCCTTGCCGAAGTTCTCGGGAGTCTTCGACATCGACTTCGCGACCCCGTAGGCCATCAGCGACCCCGGGGTCGCACCGGCGGCGGGCAGGATGCCCACGAAGTAGCCGAGGAAGGAGCCCATGAGCATGGTGCTCACCGACTGCTTCAGGCGCTTCAGCGTGTCGAAGATGCGCGCCAGCGTCACGTTGGCCTGCGACACCTGCACGTCGCCGCGGCTGGTCTCGATGGTCCACAGGATCTCGCCGATGCCGTAGATGCCGATGGCCAGGACCAGGAAGTTGATGCCGTGGAAGAATCCGGGGACGTCGAAGAAGATGAGGCGCGGCGCGCCGCTCACGATGTCGAGCCCGACGGCCGACAGCACGAGGCCGATGAAGATGGAGAAGAAGGTCTTCGGGATGTCGTCGCCGCCGAGACCGATGAACGTGGCGAAGGCCAGCATCATCAGCGCGAACTCCTCCGGCGAGCCGAAGGCCAGCGCCACCTTCGCGAGCGGCGGCGCGAACATCGTGAACAGGATCACGGAGATCGTGCCGCCGACGAAGGATGCGGTCGCGGCGACCACCAGCGCGCGGTCGGCTTCGCCCTTCATCGCCATGGGCCTGCCGTCGAACGTCGTCGCGACCGCCGTCGATGCGCCCGGTATGCCGAGCATGATGGAGCTGATCGCGCCGCCGTACATCGCGCCGTAGTAGATCGCGCCGAGGAAGATGACCGCGGAGGTGGGCGGCACCAGGAAAGTCATCGGCAGCAGGATCGCGACGCCGTTGACCGAGCCGAGGCCGGGCATCGCGCCGATGAACAGCCCGAGGGTGACGCCCAGCACCACCATGCCCAGGTTCAGCGGCTGGAAGGCGACGAGGAAGCCGTCGGCGAGCAGGTTGATGGTTTCCATGGCGTGTGCGGCCCGTGATGTGCGTCGTGCGGGGCCGGGCCGCCGTGCGGCGGGCGCGGCGCTACAGGAAGAAGTCGTACAGCGGGTAGAACACCGTCTCCTCGATGGCCTGCGCGCCCTTGGGCAGGGTGATGCGCAGCGCGACCTCGAAGAACAGGAAGGTGACCACCGGGACGACGGCGGCCAGCGTTCCCGTGAGCAGCCACGAGTGCCGCCCGACGAAGCGCATGTAGAAGATCAGGAACAGCGGCACCGAGAAGTACACGCCGACGAAGTGGATGAGGCCGATCATCGCCGCGAGGGAGCCCGCGGAGGTCACGAACAGCATCACCGTGGTGCGATCCATGTACGGGTCGTCGGAGCGGGCGACCGCGCTCGCGCGGCGCACCCAGTTCACGACGATCCACACGCAGCACACCAGCATCCCCGCCGACAGCCAGAACGGGAACGCCCCACCGCCTGGACCCGAGCCCGGGATCCAGCCGATGGGGAGTTCCGCGCTTTTGACCATGAGCCCGATGGAGACGGCGCCCATGATGAGCGCCATCATCAGCTCAGCGACACGCACGCCGTTCTCCCCGGGCCGCAGGTGATGCCGGTTCGATGCCGGATCAGATCTCGCCGATCTTCTTCAGCATCTCGCGGTGGCGATCGTTGTTCTCCTTCCAGTACGCCTCCAGCGCGTCACCGGTCAGGAACTCGCCCTGCAGCGCCTTCGACTTCATGTACTTCTGCCACTCGTCGGACTCGTACACCTTCTTGAACACGCCGCGGTAGTACTCCTCGGCCTCCTCGCTCATGCGGGGCGCGCCGACGACGGAGCGCTGCATGAAGTACGCGAACTGGTGTCCGAGCTCACCCATCGTGGGCGCGTCCTTGAACAGGTCCAGGCGCTGCGGGGTGAAGGCGGCAAGCGGCACCACGGTGCCGGCCTCGTAGAAGCCGAGTGCCTCCGACGGGTTGTTCACCGTCGAGTTGGCGTGGTTGCCCGCAAGCTCCTTCGCCACGCGGCCGCCGCCCTTGTAGGGCACGTACTTCATGTTGAGACCGAAGTTGCGGTTCAGGAAGTCGGTGAGGAGCTGGTCCTCCTGCCCCTTGCCGGTGCCGGCCATGATCCAGTCGTTGCCCTTGGCCTTCGCCGCCTTCACGAACTCGTCGAAAGACTTCAGGCCGCTGTCCTTGTTCACCCACAGCAGGAAGGTGTCCTCGGCCATGCGGCCGATGGGCTTGAAGGTGAGCGGATCCACCCCGAGGTTGGGCTGGCGCATCGGCGTCGTGTAGAAGCTGTTCAGCGTCACCATCACCGTGTGATCGGCGTTGATCCCGCTGGCGTTCTTGAGATGGATGAGGGCCTCGGCGCCGGAGCCGCCGGGCTTGTTGATCGGCACGAACGGCTTCGACGCCAGCTTGTTCTTCTCGATGACGCTCTGGATCAGGCGCGCCATCTTGTCCGCGCCGCCGCCCTTGCCCGCCATGATCACGAAGTCGACCGGCTTCTTCGGCTCCCACGCCTGGGCGTCTTGGGCGATCGTCAGCGAGCCGGCCGTCAGCGCCAGCGCGCCCGCGAGGCCCGCGACGGTGGTGCGAGTCGCTCTGTTCATCGGTGAATTCTCCTTCTCCTGATGTTGGGGGGCGCCAGTATCGCCCAGCCCCGGTTCAGGGTGGACACTGGCACGGTGCGCCGCAGGTTCTTGAACGCCCGCGTTGTAACGTGTGCACTGGTATACGTTATTTCGTATACCAGCCCGAGTCCAGATCCCCTCCCGCGCGGTCGAGGTTGAGCAGGGCGGAGACGGCGGTATACGGTATACCAGGAATACGGCCGGCAGCGCTGATGAACATCCACGAGTACCAGGCCAAGGGCCTGCTGCAGGGCTACGGCGTTCCCGTGCCCGACGGCGGTGTCGCGTACACCCCGGAGGAGGCGCGGCGGGTGGCGGAGCGGCTCGGGGGCTCTGGATTCGCCGTGAAGGCCCAGATCCTCGCCGGCGCGCGCGGCCCGGCCGGCGGCGTGCGGCTGGTGGAGGACGCGGACGCGGTGGGCGCGTGCGCCGCGCAGATGCTGGGCAGCCGCCTGGAGACCATGCAGACCGGCGGCGAGGCGCCCGAGGTGAGCCGCGTCTACGTCGAGCGTGCCGAGATCCCGGCCCGCGAGACCTACCTGGGCGCGGTGGTGGACCGGGTCAGCGCGCGGGTCACGCTGCTCGGCAGCGCCGAGGGCGGCAGCCGCATCGAGGAGTCTCACGCCGACACCGCGGTGCAGACCCTCGCGGTGGATCCGTCTCGCGGCCTGGTCTCGGAGGAGGCCGCTGCGCTCGCGCGGGCCATGGGGATCGAGGCCGCGCTCGAGGGCGCCGCAGTGCGCACGATGGGCGCGGTGTACGACGCATTCGTCGCGCTGGACGCGAGCCTGATCGAGCTCAACCCGCTCGCGGTGACGCGGGACGGGCGCCTTCTCGCGCTGGACGCGAAGATGAGCTTCGACGACAACGCGCTGTTCCGGCAGAGGCGCATCGCCGACCTCCGCGACCAGGAGGCGCCGGGCACCCAGGAACGGGCCCGCCACGGCTACAACTACATCAAGCTGGACGGCAACATCGGCTGCCTCGTGAACGGCGCCGGTCTCGCGATGGCGACGATGGACATGCTGCGTCTCGCCGGAGGGCGGCCCGCGAACTTCCTGGACGTGCCGCCGGCGGCCAGCCGCGAGCAGATGATCGCGGCCTTCCGCACCGTGCTGTCGGACGCCGACGTCGCGGCGGTGCTCGTGAACATCGTCGGCGGCGGGGTCACGCGCTGCGACGTCGCGGCCGAGGCGCTGGCCTCGGCGGTGCGCGCCGCCGGGCGCGCGCTGCCGATGGTGGTGCGCTTCGAAGGCACGAACCGCGACGTCGCGCGCGGGGCGCTGCGCGACCTCGGGGTGAGCTTCGAGGCCGCGGACAGCCTGGGCCGCGCGGTGGACCGGGTCGTCGCGCTGGCGGGGCAGGCCTGATGGCGGTGCTGGTCAGCGGCGAGAGCCGGGTCCTGTTCCAGGGCATCACCGGTCGCGCCGGCACGTTCTTCGCGGAGCAGGCGATGGCCTACGGCACCCGTGTGGTCGCCGGGGTCAATCCCGGAAAGGGCGGCACTCGCCACCTGCACGTGCCGGTGTTCGACCGGGTCGGCGACGCGGTGGAGGCGACCGGCGCGGACGTCGCGGCGGTGTTCGTGCCGCCGGCGCGGGCCGCCGACGCGATGCTGGAGGCGATCCGCGCGAAAGTGCCGCTGGTGGTGTGCGTGACCGAGGGCGTGCCGGTGCTCGACATGGTGCGGGTGCGCGCGGCGCTGCAGGGCTCGCGCACCCGGCTCGTCGGCCCGAACTCGCCGGGCATCATCGTCCCCGGCGAGTGCAAGGTCGGCATCATGCCCGCCGTGATCCATACCCGCGGACGGGTCGGCATCATCTCGCGCTCCGGGACCCTGGCCTACGAGATGGTCGCGCAGACCACCGCCGCGGGGCTCGGCCAGTCGACGGTGATCGGCGTCGGCGCCGACCCGGTGCACGGCATCGGCTTCGTGGACTGCCTGGAGCTGATGCTGGCCGACCCGGAGACCGAGGGCGTGGTGCTGGTCGGCGAGATCGGCGGCGTGGAGGAGGAGCAGGCGGCGGCGTACCTGGCGACGGTGCGGCCGTCGAAGCCCGTGGTCGGCGTCGTGGCCGGGCGCAGCGCGCCGCCGGGGCGTCGCATGGGACACGCGGGCGCCATCATCGACGGCGGCGTGGGCAGCGCCGACGCGAAGCTCGACGCCCTGCGAGAGGCCGGCGTGATCGTGCCGGACTCGCCGGCCACGGTGGGCGTGACCATCGCGCGCGCCCTGAGCGGCCGTCCGTAGCCGTGGCACACGGCCGCGTCGGCCTGTCCCGCCCGCCCGTCGGGACGACGCGGCGGGGGGGCGGTGAGGAGCACCCGCACGAGGCCGGCTTCGGCACACGGTCACGACACCGGTCCCACCTGACGGGGCGACGCGTCGCGCGCGGCCATCGCGGCGTCGCGCCGCCTGACACCGCGCGGCGCCGCGCGTGAGAGCATCCGCCGACGACAACGGCGACAACGACGACAACGAAAGGAGGAGCGGAGCCCATGTCCGCCAGCCAGCAGCCGGGGAACACGACGATCACGCGCCTGCGCCATCCGGGCGCGGGCGGACGGCGCGGGCGCGCCACGCCGAAGGGCCGCCAGGTGGATCCGCAGGCGCTCGACGCGGTGCGCGCGCTGCTCGGCGACGCGCCGCGCCGCCGCGACCTGCTGATCGAGTACCTGCACCTCGTCCAGGACGCCTGCAACGGCATTCCCGCCGGGCACCTCGCCGCGCTCGCCGAGGAGATGCGCATCCCGCTCGCGGAGGCCTACGAGGTGGCGACCTTCTACGCCCACTTCGACGTGCTGGACGATGACGACGAGCCGCTGCCGCCGGTCACCGTGCGCGTGTGCGACAGCCTCACCTGCGAGATGATGGGTGCGCAGGCGCTGCTCGAGTCGCTGGCGCGCGAGGCGGGCCGCGAGTTCCGGGTGCTGCGCGCGCCGTGCATGGGCCGCTGCGACGCCGCGCCGGTCGCCGAGGTGGGTCACTGCCACGTCGAGCGCGCCGCGGCCGGCGACGTGCTCGCGCACGTGCGCGAGGGGCGCACCCACGCACGGGTTCCCGACTACCCGGATCTGGCCGCGTACCGGGCCGGCGGCGGCTACTCGCTGCTCGCGGCGTGCGTCGCGGGGGAGCGCGGCGTGGACTCCGTGATCGACGCACTGGAGGGCTCCGGCCTGCGCGGTCTAGGCGGCGCCGGATTCCCGACCGGGCGCAAGTGGAGCATCGTTCGCGGCTTCCCCGGCCCGCGGCTGATGGCGGTGAACGCCGACGAGGGCGAGCCGGGCACGTTCAAGGACCGCCACTACCTGGAGAGCGATCCGCACCGCTTCCTGGAGGGCGTGCTCATCGCGGCCTGGGCGGTGGAGGCCGAGGCCGTGTACGTCTACCTGCGCGACGAGTACCCGGCGGCGCGCGAGATCCTGACCCGAGAGATCGCGGCGCTGCAGGCGGCGGGCCTCGCCGCCCACACCCGCGTGGAGCTTCGCCGAGGCGCCGGCGCGTACATCTGCGGCGAGGAGTCGGCGATGATCGAGTCCATCGAGGGCAAGCGCGGGCTGCCGCGCCATCGCCCGCCGTATGTCGCCGAGGTCGGGGTGTTCGGCCGCCCGACCCTGGTGCAGAACGTCGAGACCCTGTTCTGGATCCGCGACATCGTCGAGAAGGGCGCCGAGTGGTTCTCGTCGCAGGGCCGCCACGGCGGCAAGGGTCTGCGCAGCTACTCGGTGTCCGGCCGCGTGAAGGAGCCGGGCGTGAAGCTCGCGCCGGCCGGCATCACCGCGCGTGAGCTGATCGACGAGTTCTGCGGCGGCATGGCCGAAGGGCACACGCTCAAGGGCTACCTGCCGGGCGGCGCGTCCGGCGGCATCCTGCCGGCCAGCATGGCGGACCTGCCGCTGGACTTCGGGCGCCTCGAGGAGCACGGCTGCTTCGTCGGCTCCCACGCGGTGGTGATCCTCGGCGACGGCGACGACATGAAGGACGTCGCGGTGAACCTGCTGCGCTTCTTCGAGGACGAGAGCTGCGGGCAGTGCACGCCGTGCCGGGTCGGCACCGAGAAGGCGGTGAAGCTGATGAGCGTCGGCGCATGGGACACCGCGCTGCTGGCCGAGCTCGGCCGCGCGATGTCCGACGCCTCCATCTGCGGCCTGGGGCAGGCCGCGGCGAACCCCATCCGGTGCGTGATGAAGCACTTCCCGGAGGACATCTCATGAGCGAGACCATCCGCTTCACCCTGGACGGCCGCGCGATCGAGGCGCGCCCGGGCGAGACCATCTGGCAGGCCGCGCAGCGCCACGGCACCGACATCCCGCACCTGTGCTTCTCGCCGGCGCCCGGCTACCGCGCCGACGGCAACTGCCGCGCGTGCATGGTCGAGATCGAGGGCGAGCGGGTGCTGGCCGCGTCGTGCATCCGCACCCCCACCGAGGGCATGACGGTGCACTCCGCGAGCGAGCGCGCCGCGACCGCGCGCGCGATGGTCATGGAGCTGCTGGTCGCCGACCAGCCGCCGCGCGAGCAGGCTCACGAGCACGACTCGCGGCTGTGGCAGTGGGCAGGGCGCATGCACGTCGAGAGCAGCCGCTTCCCGGCGCGCGCGGCGCCCGCGCCGGACGCGAGCCACCGCGCGATGCGCGTGAACCTGGACGCGTGCATCCACTGCAACCTCTGCGTGCGCGCGTGCCGCGAGGTGCAGGTGAACGACGTGATCGGCATGGCGTACCGCGGCGCCGGATCGAAGATCGTGTTCGACTTCGACGACCCGATGGGCGAGAGCACCTGCGTCGCGTGCGGCGAGTGCGTGCAGGCCTGCCCCACCGGCGCGCTGATGGAGGCGACGCGGGTCGACGAGCGCGGCGTGGACCGCCGCATCCCGGTGGAGGAGACCCACAGCGTGTGCCCGTACTGCGGCGTGGGCTGCCAGATCACGTACCAGACACACGATGGTGCGATCGTCGCGGTGCAGGGCCGCGACGGGCCGGGCAATCGCAACCGGCTGTGCGTGAAGGGGCGCTTCGGCTTCGACTACGTGCGCCACCCGCACCGCCTCACCACGCCGCTGATCCGTCGCGACGGCGCGCCGAAGGGCGCCGGCGAGCAGGTGGACCCGGGCAATCCGCTGAGCCACTTCCGCGAGGCCACGTGGGAGGAGGCGCTCGAGCGTGCGGCGTCGGGACTGAAGGCCATCCGCGAGCGCGACGGCGGCGGCGCGCTCGCGGGCTTCGGCTCCGCGAAGTGCTCGAACGAGGAGGCGTACCTGTTCCAGAAGCTGGTGCGCACCGGCTTCGGCACCAACAACGTCGATCACTGCACCCGGCTGTGCCACGCGTCCTCGGTCGCCGCGCTGCTCGAGGGCATCGGCTCCGGCGCGGTGACCGCGCCGTTCACCGCGGCCGCCGACGCGGACGTGATCATCGTCATCGGCGCGAACCCCACCGAGAACCACCCCGTCGCGGCCACCTTCTTCAAGCAGGCCGCGAAGACGAAGACCCTGATCGTGATGGACCCGCGTGGCCAGGCGCTTCGCCGCCACGCGACCCACATGCTGCAGTTCCGCCCCGGCACCGACGTCGCGCTGCTCAACGCGCTGCTGAACGTGATCGTGACCGAGGAGCTCTACGACCGTCAGTACGTGCAGGCCAACACCCACGGCTTCGACGCGCTGAAGAAGCACGTCCAGGACTTCACGCCGGAGGCGATGGCGCCGGTGTGCGGCATCGACGCCGATACGCTGCGCACCGTGGCGCGCACCTATGCGCAGGCCGAGCGCGGCATCGTGTTCTGGGGCATGGGCGTGTCGCAGCACGTGCACGGCACCGACAACGCGCGCTGCCTGATCGCGCTGTCGCTGATCACCGGGCACGTCGGCCGCCCGGGCACCGGCCTGCACCCGCTGCGCGGGCAGAACAACGTGCAGGGCGCCTCCGACGCGGGCCTGATCCCGATGGTGTTTCCCGACTACCAGTCGGTGGAGATCGACGACATCCGCAGGCGCTTCGAGGACTTCTGGGGCGCGCCGCTGGATCCGCAGCGCGGCCTCACGGTGGTCGAGATCATGGACGCGGTGCACGCGGGCCGCATCAAGGGCATGTACGTGATGGGCGAGAACCCGGCGATGTCCGACCCGGACGCGGTGCACGCCCGCGAGGCGCTCGCGAGCCTCGAGCACCTGGTGGTGCAGGACATCTTCCTCACCGAGACGGCGTGGCACGCCGACGTCGTGCTGCCCGCGTCGGCGTGGCCCGAGAAGGACGGCACGGTCACGAACAGCAACCGCCAGGTGCAGCGCGGGCGCAAGGCGCTGCCGCTGCCGGGCGAGGCCCGCGAGGACTGGTGGATCACCACGCAGATGGCGCGCGGCCTGGGGCTCGCGTGGGACTACGCGGGGCCCGCCGACGTGTTCGCGGAGATGAGCCAGGTGATGCCGTCGCTGGCCAACATCTCGTGGCAGCGCCTGGCCGACGAGAGCGCGGTGACCTATCCGTGCGACGCGCCGGACCGCCCCGGAAACGACATCGTGTTCGGCGACGGCTTCCCGACCCCGGACCGGCGCGCGAAGCTGGTGCCGGCCAGCATCGTGCCTCCCGACGAGCAGCCGGACGACGACTTCCCGATGGTGCTCACCACCGGGCGCCAGCTCGAGCACTGGCACACCGGCGCGATGACGCGGCGCGCGAGCGTGCTCGACGCGCTCGAGCCGGAAGCGGTCGCGAGCCTGTCCTCGCGCGACCTGGTGCGCCTCGGGGTCAGCCCCGGTGACCCGGTCCGGGTCGTGACGCGGCGCGGCGCGATCGAGCTTCGCGCCAGGGTCGACGGCGCGATCCCGGAGGGGGTGGTGTTCGTGCCGTTCTGCTACGCCGAGGCCGCGGCCAACACGCTGACGAATCCCGCGCTGGACCCGTTCGGGAAGATCCCGGAGTTCAAGTACTGCGCGGCGCGGATCGAGCCGGGCGCGGGCGGCGGCGCCGCGGACTGAACGCGGTGCCGGCTGCGCGCGTCGCGATGCAGCGGGGCCTGCCGGCTCGCGCGGGTTGGTAGACTCCGGGCGCCCGCGCGCAACGGTACCGACGGCGCTGCGCGCCGCGAATCGCGGCGCGCCGTGGACAGCGCGCGCCATCGGCGGCGTGCCGCGAACGCCGCCCCGCGGGTCGCGGCTCCAGACACGAAACCGAGGAACACTCGATGCAAGGACACGAAGGCGCTCTCTCCGGGGTCACGGTGGTGGATCTCACCCGGGTGCTGGCCGGCCCCTACTGCACCCAGCTGCTGGGCGACCTGGGCGCGGACGTGATCAAGATCGAGCGCCCGGGCAAGGGCGACGACACCCGGGGCTTCGCGCCGCCCTTCGTGCGCGACGGCGACGGCAACGTCACCAGCGAGAGCGCGTACTTCATGAGCGCGAACCGCAACAAGCGCTCGGTGGCGGTGGACCTCACGAAGCCCGAGGGGCAGGCGCTGGTGCGGCGCCTCGTCGGCAAGGCCGACGTGCTGGTCGAGAACTTCAAGACCGGCAACCTCGCGAAGTACGGGCTCGGCTACGACGACCTCAAGGACGAGCACCCGGGGCTGGTCTACTGCTCCATCACCGGCTTCGGGCAGACCGGTCCCTACGCCAGCCGTCCCGGCTACGACTTCCTGGTGCAGGGCATGGGTGGGATCATGAGCATCACCGGAGAGCCCGATGGCGAGCCGCAGAAGGTCGGCGTGCCCATCGCCGACATCATGGCGGGGATGTTCGCGGCGGTGGCCGTGAACGCGGCGCTTCGCCATGCCGCGGTCACCGGGAAGGGGCAGTACATCGACATCGGCATGCTGGACACCCAGGTGGCCTGGCTGGTTAACCAGGGCATGAACTTCCTGCACTCCGGCAAGGCCGAGCGCCTCGGCAACGCCCACCCGAACATCGTGCCGTACCAGGTCTTCCCGACCGCGGACGGCCACATCGTGCTGGCGATCGGCAACGACACCCAGTTCCGCACCTTCTGCACCTTCGCCGGCGTGCCGGAGCTGGCCGACGACCCGATGTTCGCGACCAACGCCTCGCGGGTCGCGAACCGCGACACGGTGGTGTCGCGGGTGCGCGAGATCGTCGAGAAGAAGCCCTCCGCACACTGGCTGGAGGGGCTGGAACGGCTGAAGATCGGCTGCGGCCCGATCAACACGCTGGACCAGGTGTTCACGGACCCGCACGTGATCGCGCGCGAGATGGTCAAGCAGGTGCCGCACCCGCTGGCGGGACCCGAGGGCGTGTCCATCATCGCGAGCCCGCTCAGGCTCTCGGGCACGCCGGTCACCTATCGCCATCATCCGCCGCTGCTGGGCGAGCAGACCGACGAGGTGCTGCGCGAGGTGCTCGGGATGGACGACGCGGAGCTGGCGAGCCTGCGCGCGTCGGGAACGATCTGATCGGCGCGGCACGGAGGGCGCGCCGATGAGGGGGCTGGACCACGCGGTGCACGTCGTGCGCGACCTCGCAGCGGCGAGGGCGCGCTACGATGCGCTGGGTTTCACGACGACGCCGCCGGCGATGCATCCGTGGGGCACCGCCAACTCGCTGGTGCAGCTCGACGGCAGCTTCATCGAGATCCTGTCCGTGGAGCACCCGGATCGCATCGCGGCGCCGGGCGCCGGCGAGTTCTCCTTCGGCGGCTTCAACCGCGACTTCGTCGCGCGCCGCGAGGGGATGTCGATGATGGTGTTCTCCAGCGACGACGCGGCGGCGGACCTCGCGCGCTGGCGCGAGCAGGGTCTCACGACCTGGGCGCCGTTCGACTTCTCCCGCCGCGCGACCCTGCCCGGGGGCGAGGAGGTCACGGTCGCGTTCAGCCTCGCCTTCGTGACCGACGCGGCGATGCCCGACGCGGCGTGGTTCGTGTGCCAGCAGCACCACCCGCAGCACTTCTGGAAGCCCGAGTACCAGCGCCATGCCAACGCCGCGGTGCGCATGTCGTGCGTGTGGCTGCAGTGCGACGAGCCCGCCCGGCACGCGGATTTCCTGGCGCGGCTGTTCAGCGAGGGACGGGTGGACGCGGAGGACGGCGGCGTCACCCTGTCGCTGCCGCGCGGGCGGGTCGCGCTGCGCACGCCGGCCGCGCTGGCCCGGCGCTTCCCGGGCGCGGCCCTGCCGCCATCGGCGCGCGGGCCGGCCTTCGCGGCGGTGAGCGTGGACACCACCGGCGGCGGCGCGCCGTCGATCAGCGAGGTGGCCGGTCTGATCGTGGAGCGCGTGCCGCAACGCTGAGCGGGGCGCCCGCGCCGGGTCCGCACGCCCCTGACAGGCTGTTCGAATTCGACGTCCTGTCGAATTTCGACTCGCTTCGCGCAAGACGCGGTCTCCCGCTCGCTCCATGGATCAATCACTTGCGTGTTTGATCCATGCCGGCACATCCCCGTCCCGGGCGCAGGCTGTCGAGAATCGACAGCCCGCGGACTTCAGCGCACCGGGCGCACCTTCAGGCCGTCCACCGCGTTCGGCAGCTGGGTGGTGATCACGGTGGCGCCGGCGGCGAGCTCGGGGCTGCGCACCAGAAGGAGCTGGCGCCCGTCCTCGTCCTCGAACTCGCCCGCGCGCTCCACCGCCACGCCCGCCATCCGCGAGTCCGTGTCCAGCAGGTAGATCCGCTCCCCGCCGTAGAGCGCCTCCGCGGGCACCGCCACCACGTCGTGCACCGCGGGGAACAGCACCGTGAGCGCGAAGGTGCGGCCGAGCTCCAGGCGGTGCCGCCGAGGCTCCACGACGCTGAACAGGGCGTCGGCGCCGCCCCGGCCACGCTCGACGGCCGCGCCGAGGCGGTCGAGGCGGGCCTGCACCGTGGCGCCCCCGACCTGCGCCCGGGCCTGCACGCTCTCGCCTGCGTCCAGCGCCGCGCGCAGCCGGGCGAGGTCGCGGGTCGGCACCTGGGCGCGCAGCTCGACCTCGCGGTCGTCGAACAGGGTGAGCAGGCTGTCGCCCGCGCGCACCCGGTCGCCCGGGGCCACCGTCACGCTCGCGATGCGGCCGCCGAACGGCGCGCGCACCTCGGTGCGCTCCAGGTCCAGCCGCGCCTGCGCGGCGAGCGCCTCGGCGCGGTCCAGCCGCGCTTCCAGGGCCGCGCGGCGGCTCTCGTGCTCGTCGATCGCGGAGCGGCGGTCGTCGACCGCCAGCGCCTGGCGCGCCTCGTTCTGGCGCGTCGTGTCCAGCCCGGACGCGGAGCCCAGGTCGCGGGTCGCGAGGCGTTCTGCGCGCTCGACCTCGCGCCGCGCGAGGTCGAGCAGGCGCCGCTCGTGGGTGAGCGCGACCCGGTCGCTCTCGTGCCGGCGCAGCTCGCTCGCGAGGTCCGCCCGCACCTCGGCGACGTCGGCCTCGCGTTGCGCGAGCACCAGGCGCGCGTCGCGGTCGTCGAGGCGGACCAGCAGGTCGCCCTGCCCGACCGGGCGCCCCTCGCGCGCGGGCACCTCGCGCACGTCCGCGGTCACCGCCGCGGACAGGGTCGCGACGCGGGGCGAGTCGACGCGGGCATACAGGGTGCGTGTCGGGCTCAGCGTGCGCGGCGCGACCTGCGCCACCGACACGATCCAGACCTTCTCGCTGACCTCCAGCGGCTGCGGGGCCGGCTTCGTGAACGCGAGCGCAGCGAGGCCGCCGGCGCCTAGCGCGAGGAACAGGACGGGCAGGACGCGTCGGATCATCCGGGGATCCTACCCGGGAGGCCGCCGGCCGCGGGCAGGCGCGCCGCGCCGCGGCGCGTAGGGGGCTCGGCTACTGGCGCTTCATCGCGTCGAAGAACTCGGAGTTGGTCTTCGTCGCCTTGATGCGGTCGAGCAGGAACTCCATCGCCTGCACTTCCTCCATCGGATGCAGGAGCTTGCGCAGGATCCACACCTTCTGCAGCACGTCGGGCTTGATCAGCAGCTCCTCGCGCCGGGTGCCGGAGCGGTCGATGTTGATGGCGGGGAAGATGCGCCGCTCGGCGATCTTGCGCTCCATGTGAATCTCGCTGTTACCGGTGCCCTTGAACTCCTCGAAGATGACGTCGTCCATGCGCGAGCCGGTGTCCACCAGCGCGGTGGCGATGATGCTCAGGCTGCCGCCCTCCTCGATGTTGCGCGCGGCGCCGAAGAAGCGCTTGGGGCGCTGCAGCGCGTTGGCGTCCACGCCGCCGGTGAGCACCTTGCCGGATGACGGCACCACCGTGTTGTACGCGCGCGCGAGGCGCGTGATCGAGTCGAGCAGGATCACCACGTCGCGCTTGTGCTCCGCGAGGCGCTTGGCCTTCTCGATCACCATCTCCGCGACCTGCACGTGGCGGCTGGCCGGCTCGTCGAAGGTGCTGGAGACCACCTCGCCGCGTACCGAGCGGGCCATCTCCGTCACCTCCTCGGGCCGCTCGTCGATGAGCAGCACGATGAGATAGACCTCGGGATGGTTGGCGGCGATGGAATGCGCGATGCTCTGCAGCATCATGGTCTTGCCGGCCTTCGGCGGCGAGACGATCAGCGCGCGCTGGCCTTTGCCGATGGGCGACATCAGGTCGATGATGCGCGGCGTCGCGTCCTCGGTGGCGCCGTTGCCGATCTCGAGCACGAAGCGCTCGTTCGGGAACAGCGGCGTCAGGTTCTCGAACAGGACCTTGCTCTTCGCCGCCTCCGGCTTGTCGAAGTTGATCTGATCGACCTTCAGCAGCGCGAAGTAGCGCTCCCCCTCCTTGGGCGGCCGGATCTTGCCGGCCACCGTGTCGCCGGTGCGCAGGCTGAAGCGCCGGATCTGGCTGGGGCTCACGTAGATGTCGTCGGGGCCCGCGAGGTACGAGCTGTCCGCCGAGCGCAGGAACCCGAATCCGTCCTGGAGGATCTCGAGCACGCCGTCGCCGTAGATGTCCTCGCCCTTCTTGGCGTGGCTCTTGAGGATGCTGAAGATGATGTCCTGCTTGCGGGAGCGGGACATGCCCTCGATCCCCAGCTCCTGGGAGAGCTCGAGGAGCTTGGGTGCTGGCATCTGCTTCAGTTCGGTGAGATTCATGGGATTGCGACCCGTGGCGAGACGGCCGGTCGGCGGGACAGGATCAAGCGGGACCGCTCGACCGAGGCGATGGCGTGGTGGAAAGGACGTTGCGCGAAAAAAAAGAGGTCAGCGCGGGGAGGCAAAGCCGCATGCGGCTCCGCGGATTGGGCGAACGCTATCATGCGCCCTCGCGCCCGTCCACCCTCCATGCGGGCGGGTCCCGGAGCCGCTGCGGCCGCCGGCATGCGCCGGCGGCGGCGCGATCAGATGTTGCTGTCGATGAACGCGGCGAGCTGCGACTTGGACACCGCGCCCACCTTGGTGGCCTCGACGTTTCCGCCCTTGAACAGCATCAGGGTCGGGATGCCCCGGATGCCGTATTTCGGGGGCGTCGCGGGATTGTCGTCGATGTTCAGCTTTGCGATCCGCAGCTTGCCATCGTATTCTTCCGCGATCTCGTCAAGGATGGGCGCGATGGCCTTGCAAGGGCCGCACCATTCCGCCCAGTAGTCCACGAGCACCGGTGACTCGGACCCGAGCACGTCCTGCTCGAAGCTGTCGTCCGTCACGTGCACGATCTTGTCGCCCATCGGGAACCCTCAACCCACGCGGATGCGTCCAGAAATTTGAGCCGAATCATACAGCCTTTGCAAGCGCCTGGCGGGCGGTCATCGCCGCCGTCCGGCCCGGCATCGACACCAGAACAGAGCCCCGCCCCATGAGCGACACCCAGTTCAGCGACAAGCGATTCCAGGACCTCGATCTGGTGCCGGAGCTGCACCGCGGCATCGCCGACGCCGGCTTCGAGCGCTGCACGCCCATCCAGGCGCGCGCCCTGCCGCTCGCGCTCGCGGGACGCGACGTGCAGGGCCAGGCGCAGACCGGCACCGGCAAGACCGCCGCGTTCCTGCTCGCGACGATGCAGCGGCTGCTGACCGTGCCCGCGGTCGCGACCCACAAGGATGGCGACCCGCGCGCCGTGATCCTGGCCCCGACCCGGGAGCTCGCGATCCAGATCGCGAAGGACGCCGAGGTGCTGGGAGCCCACACCGGGCTGCGCACCGGGGTCGTGTACGGCGGCACGGGCTACGACGAGCAGCGCCAGATGCTGACGCGCGGCGTCGACATCCTGGTCGGCACCCCGGGACGCTTCATCGACTACTTCAAGCAGCGCCTGTTCAGCCTGCACGGCGTCCAGGTCGCGGTGCTCGACGAGGCGGACCGCATGTTCGACCTCGGTTTCATCAAGGACATCCGCTACGTGCTGCGCCGCATGCCGCCGCCCGAGGAGCGGTTGAACATGCTGTTCTCCGCGACCCTGACGCTGCGCGTGACCGAGCTCGCCTACGAGCACATGAACGCGCCGGAGATGGTGGACGCGGCGCCCGATCAGGTCACCGTGGACGGCGTCACCCAGGTGCTCTACCACGTCTCCAAGGACGACAAGGTGAACCTGCTGTTCGGGTTGCTGCGGCACATGGACCCGACGCGCACCATCATCTTCGTGAACACCAAGCGCGTGGCCGACCGCCTCGCCGATTATCTGAACCACAACGACCTGCCGTGCGCGCTGCTCACCGGCGACGTCCCGCAGACGAAGCGCATCGCGCTGCTGGACAAGTTCAAGCGCGGCGAGCTGCCGATCCTGGTGGCCACCGACGTGGCCGCGCGCGGGCTGCACATTCCCGACGTCAGCCACGTCATCAACTACGACCTGCCGCAGGATCGCGAGGACTACGTGCACAGGGTCGGGCGGACCGCGCGCGCGGGCGCGAGCGGCGACGCGATCAGCCTCGCCTGCGAGGAGTACGTGTTCTCGCTGGAGGAGATCGAGGACTACATCGGCAAGAAGATCCCGGTGGAGGCCTTCGGTCCGGAGATGCTGGCCGAGCCCCGGCATCCCCCGCGCCGGCCGCGCCGCGACCGCGGCGGGCCGCCGCGGCGCGGCGGCGGACGTCACGGCGGCGGCGGCGGCGGCGGGCGCCGGCGTGGGGCGGGCGGCGGGCGGAGCTGAGCGCGCCGGAGATCGCGCCTGCCGCGCCTGCGGCGCGGCTGGACGACCGTCGCGAGGACGGCGGCTCTCTGACCGGCTGCGGCATGAACCGCCCGGTCGAACCTCAGACCCGCTTCGCGGAAGATACGGTCTTCCGTCGGAGCCATGACAAAGAGCGCCTGCGTGACTGGTTCACGCAGGCCCATTGCCGTGCCGGAGGCAGGCCGTCGAAACGCGGCAGCCTGCTGATGGCTACGAGCGCTCGAGCACCGCCTCCAGCCAGCAGGAGATGTCGCGCAGCTCCTCGCCGCACACCGAGTGCGGCATCGGGTACGTGTTGCACTGCACGCGGTAACCGTGCCGGCGCAGCACCTGTCGGGAGGTCTCCGAGGCCGCGAGCGGCACCACCGGGTCCTGGCTGCCGTGAGCGAGCAGGATGGGCACCTCGCGGTTGGCCTCGCTGGCCTCGTCCTCGAGCCCGTCCTGGATGGGCAGGTAGGTGGACAACGCCATGATCCCGGCGAGCGGTTCCGGATGGCGAAGTCCCGCGTGCAGCGCGATCGCGCCGCCCTGGGAGAAGCCGGCCACGACGATGCGCCGCGCGGGGATGCCGCGCCCGCGCTCCGCGGCGACGAGCGCGTCCAGCAGCGCGGCCGATCGCCGCACGCCGGACTCGTCCACCCGGCGCTCGATCTGCATGTCCAGGATGTCGTACCAGGCGCGCATGCGCATGCCCTGGTTGATGGTCACCGCCTGCACCGGCGCGTGCGGGAACACGAAGCGCGTCGATGCGCGGGCCCGCTCCTGGAGCTGCTCGACCACCGGCACGAAGTCGTGTCCGTCGGCGCCCAGACCGTGCAGCCAGATCACGCTGGCGTCCGCGGTCTCGCGGGGTTCGATGACGATGGGTGCGTCGTCGGGGCTGTCCATGTCGTGGCCGTCCGTTGCGGTGTGCCCGGGGCCGCGGCGACGTGCGCGCGGCGGCCCGGCAGTGTAATGAGCCGAGCCCGTGCCCGCGAGTGAGCTTCCGCCGCGCCGACGCGGCTCGCTATACTCGCGGACCGCCCGCCACCGGACCCCGCCACGCCCCGTGCACCGACGTCACGCCCTGTCCGGCCTCCTCGGCGCCGCCTTCGTCGTGCTCGCGAGCGGGTGCGGGCAGAAGGGACCGCTGTTCCTGCCCTCGGAGAAGATCGACGAGATCGAGCGCAAGCGGCGCGAGAAGCGCTCGTCAGGCCGCTCGCCCGACGGGGGCACGCCGACGCCTGCGAGCGGGTGAGACGGTGATCTGCCGGCGGCGCGCGCCGGGGTGGGCACGACGCCGAGCATGACTCACGCATCTCCCTTCCATTACGCCGGCGGGCGCCTGCACGCCGAGGACGTGGACCTGGAGGCCGTCGCCGAGGCCTGCGGCACGCCTACCTACGTCTACTCGCGGGCCGCGATCGAGGAACGCTACCGCGCCATCGACGCCGCGCTGAGCGGCGTGCGCCACCGCGTCCACTACGCGGTCAAGGCCAACGGCAACCTCGCGGTGCTGAACGTGCTGGCCCGCCAGGGCAGCGGCTTCGACATCGTCTCGGTCGGTGAGCTCGAGCGCGTGCTGGCCGCCGGCGGGCGCGCGGAGACGGTGGTGTTCTCGGGGGTGGGCAAGCGCCCGGACGAGATGCGGCGGGCGCTCGAGGCCGGCGTGGGCTGCTTCAACGTCGAGTCCGAGGGCGAGCTGGACGCGCTCGCGACGGTCGCGGCGCGCGGCGATCGGCGCGCGCCGGTGGCGCTCAGGGTGAACCCGGACGTGGATGCGCGCACGCACCCGTACATCTCCACGGGCCTGAAGAGCAACAAGTTCGGCGTGCCGATGGAGGAGGCCGAGCGCCTGTTCCGGCGGGCGGTGCGCATGCCGTCGCTCGAGGTCGCGGGGGTGGCCTGCCACATCGGCTCGCAGCTCACCGACCCGGCGCCGCTGCTGGACGCGCTGGAGCGGGTGCTGGCGCTGGTGGACCGCCTGGCCGCGTCGGGGCTGGTGCTGCGCCACGTGGACATGGGGGGCGGCTACGGCGTGCGCTACCGGGACGAGTCGCCGCCACCCCCCGAGCGCTTCGCCGCCGCGCTCGCGGACCGGCTCGCGGGACGCGACCTGGCGCTCACCATCGAGCCCGGGCGCGCGATCGTCGCCGAGGCGGGCCTGCTGCTCACCCGCGTGCTGTACGCCAAGCGCAACGGCGGACGGGCCTTCCTGGTCGTGGATGCCGCGATGAACGACCTGATCCGGCCGGCGCTGTACGAGGGCTGGCACCCGCTGCTCGCGGTGCGGGAGCAGGCCCCGGACGCGACCGGCGAACGATGGGACGTCGTGGGGCCGGTGTGCGAGTCGGCCGACTTCCTGGCGCTGGACCGTGCCGTGACGGCGGCGCCCGGCGACCTGCTGGGGGTGGGGTGCTGCGGCGCCTACGCGTTCTCGATGAGCTCGAACTACAACGCCCGGCCGCGCGCCGCCGAGGTGATGGTGGACGGGGTCGGGATGCACGTGGTGCGTCGCCGGGAGACCATCGCAGAGATGCTGTCCGGCGAGCGCACGCTCCCGAGCTGAACGCACTGAAACAGGGCGATACTGGCGTCAATGCACCTTTGCGGTGCATCATCCTCCGCCCGTCGGGGTGATTCGTGCGCGGAAGTCGCGGGGCGGTCGTGCCCGGTGCGCGGCAGCCGCGCCCGGGTCGCCGCTCCCGAGGCTCGGAAGTTCCTGATCTTGAAGCGATCCGGAAATCTCCGCCCGGGCCCGGGCGGGCGGCGGGCTGGCCGCGGCCGTGACGCGCGGTTGAGTGGCATATTTCGTGCAGTACCGGCGCCCATCCCCGTGCGTGCGCCGAAGCGGCGCATCGGCGGCCGCCGGACCGCGACCGGCACCTGAGCAATAAACCTGACCCGGAGGGAGTGAAATGTCCGCAGGCGACGTGATGAAGATGATCGAGGAGAAGGAGGTCAAGTTCGTCGACTTCCGCTTTACCGACACCATCGGCAAGGAACAGCACGTGTCCCTTCCCGTGTCGGCTGTGGACGAGGAGATGTTCGACGACGGCAAGATGTTCGACGGCTCGTCGATCGCCGGCTGGAAGGGCATCAACGACTCGGACATGGTGCTGATGCCGGACACCGGCACCGCAGTGATGGACCCGTTCTCCGACGAGCCCACGCTGATCATCACCTGCGACGTGCTCGAGCCGGCCACGATGGAAGGCTACGAGCGCGACCCGCGCTCCATCGCGAAGAAGGCAGAGGCGTACCTGAAGTCCACCGGCATCGCCGACACCGCGTTCTTCGGCCCCGAGCCCGAGTTCTTCATCTTCGACAGCGTGCGCTGGGAAGACAAGATGGGCAGCTCCTTCTACGCCATCGACTCGGAGGAGGCCTCCTGGTCGAGTGGCAAGGAGTACCCGGACGGCAACGTCGGTCACCGCCCGGGCGTCAAGGGCGGATACTTCCCCGTGCCGCCGGTCGATTCGCTGTACGACATCCGCTGCGCGATGTGCCTCGCGATGGAGGAGATGGGCGTCGCGGTGGAAGTGCACCACCACGAGGTGGCCACCGCCGGGCAGTGCGAGATCGGCACCAAGTTCGAGACCCTGGTCAAGCGCGCGGACTGGAACCAGATCCTGAAGTACTGCGTGCACAACGTCGCGCACGCCTTCGGCAAGACCGCGACGTTCATGCCCAAGCCGCTGGTGGGCGACAACGGCAACGGCATGCACGTGCACCAGTCGCTCGCGAAGGATGGAAAGAACATCTTCGCCGGTGACAAGTACGCGGGCCTCTCCCAGGAGGCGCTGTGGTACATCGGCGGCATCTTCAAGCACGCGCGCGCGATCAACGCGTTCAGCAACTCCGGCATCAACAGCTACAAGCGCCTGGTGCCCGGCTTCGAGGCGCCGGTTCTGCTCGCCTATTCCGCGAAGAACCGCTCCGCGTCGGTGCGCATCCCGCACGTGGCGTCGCCCAAGGCGCGGCGCATCGAGGTCCGGTTCCCGGACTCCAACGGCAACCCGTACTTCACGTTCGCGGCGATGATGATGGCCGGCCTGGACGGCATCAAGAACAAGATCGATCCGGGCGATCCGGCGGAGAAGGACCTCTACGACCTGCCGCCGGAGGAGGAGAAGGTCATTCCGACGGTGTGTCATTCGCTCGACCAGGCGCTGGCGGCCCTGGACGCCGACCGGGAGTTCCTCACCGCGGGCGACGTGTTCACGAACGACTGCATCGACGGCTACATCGAGCTGAAGATGGAGGAGGTCACGCGCTTCCGCATGACCACCAGTCCGATCGAGTTCGACATGTACTACAGCCTCTGACGGGCGCCGCGAGCGCTCCGTGCGGCGCGCACGGGAACCGCTCGGTTCCCGTGCGCGTTGCCTCTCAGCCCCCGGTTCACGGGGGCTGTTTTCTTGTGGCCCCGCGATCCGTTGGCTAAGCTCAGGCGCATGCTGCGAACGCTGCTTCTGGTCCTGAGCGCGACGTTGTGCACCCCGGCCTTCGCCAAGGTGTACAAGCTGGTGCTGCCCGACGGCACCGTGCAGTACAGCGACAAGCCGCAGGCAGGGTCGGAGGAGGTGAAGCTGCCGCCGGTGCAGACCTTCTCCGCGCCGCCGGTTGCGGGCGGTGACGACGAGCCCGACGATCCGCAGCCGCAGGACGGCGACGGCTACACGAGCGTGAGGATCGCCGCGCCGCGTCCGGACCAGACCCTTCGCGACAACGGCGGCACCATCGACGTCAGCGTGTCGCTGCAGCCCTCTCTGAAGCCCGGCCACACGGTGGAGATCCTGCTCGACGGGCGTTCCATCGGCAGCGGCCCGGCCACCAGCGCGTCCGTGACCGACGTCGACCGCGGCACCCATTCCGTGTCGGCGGTGGTCAGGAAGGCCGACGGCGCAGTGGTCGGGAGGGCGCCCGCGGTGACGTTCCATCTCAAGCGCGGCGGCGGCGGCGGTGGCGCCGCATTCAGCGGCGGCGCGTCGGGCGGCGGCGGTGCGGCCGGCGGCGGTGGTGCGGCCGGCGGCGGCGGCGCGGCCGGCGGTGGCGGTGCGGCCGGCGGCGGCGGCGCGAGCAGGAGCGCCGGCGGCTCCTGAGAGCGGGCCCGGCCGCGTCCCGCGGCAGGCCCCGGAACGATCCATTCGCGGCACGCTCCTGCACCAATATAGTGCATACTCTGCGCTGGCCTGCTTCGTCGGCCGTGCCGGTGGCTGGCGAGAGTGGTGCTCACGCCCCGTAATCAGGCGCTTGCGTGCGTGCTTCGCTGCCTGCTCCCCGAAACGGGGCGAGCTGGTCCGGATCTTGCTCCGACGGCCCCATGCTCATGGAGGCAACAAGGACGCACGTGCACACGCCGAGCCCTCCGCCACCGACCGGGCGCCAGCATGCGCTGGACCGCGCCGCCCTGGACCACATGACCACGGCGGTGCTGCTGTTCGACGCCGGTCTCGCGCTGGTGGACATGAACCCGGCCGCGGAATCGCTGCTCGCGATGTCGGTGAACCAGGTGCGCGGCCTGAAGGCAGGTGCGCTGCTCAACGGCTCGGGCATGTTCGACCTCGCGATGCGACGGGTGCTGGAGAGCGGCCAGCCGCTGACCGACCGCGAGATGCGCCTGGGGGTGCCCGGCGTCGGCGCGGTGACGGTGGACTGCGCGATGACGCCGCTGCAGCTTCCCGGCGAGGACACGATGCTGGTGCTGATGGAATTCATCGCCCTCGACAGGCACAAGCAGATCAGCCGCGAGGAGCGCCTGGTCGCCGACAGCGAGTCCACGCGCCAGGTGCTGCGCGGCCTCGCGCACGAGATCCGCAACCCGCTCGGCGGCCTGCGCGGCGCGGCGCAGCTCCTCGAGCGCAAGCTCGACGACGACGAGCTGCGCGAGTACACCCGGGTCATCGTGCATGAGGCGGATCGCCTGCAGAACCTGATGGACCGCATGCTCGGGCCGCGCACGCCGCCGCGCATGCGCGCGGTCAGCATCCACGAGGTGACCGAGCGCGTATACGCGCTGATCAGCGCGAGCGTTCCCGACGGGGTCCGGGTGGACAAGGACTACGACCCGAGCATCCCGGAGCTGGAGGCGGACCCGGAGCTGCTCATACAGGCGGTGCTGAACGTCGCCCGCAACGCGGTGGACGCGGTCAAGGGCCGCGGGCGCGTGCTGCTGCGCACCCGCATACACCGCCAGTTCACCATCGGTCAGCGCCATCACCGGCTGGTGGCCCGCATCGACATCGTCGACGACGGGCCCGGCATCCCCGACGCGCTGCGCGAGCGGGTGTTCTACCCCCTGGTCACGGGCCGCGCGGAAGGCTCCGGCCTGGGGCTGTCCATCGCACAGTCGCTGGTGAACCAGCACGGCGGCCTCATCGAGTACCAGAGCCGGCCCGGGCGCACCATCTTCAGCATCCTGTTGCCGGTGCGCAGCGCCGACGACGGAAACGACACCAGAGCATGAACGGCATCAACGAACACCATGACGCCACGACCGCCGGTGCCGGCGCGACGCGACTGCGTCCGCCGCCCCGCGCCCGCGGCAGTCGAACCATCGAGGGACGACCACCAATGAGCGAAGTTTGGGTCATCGACGACGATCGCTCGATCCGCTGGGTGCTGGAGAAGGCACTGATGCAGGAAGGCATGGAGGTCACCGGGTTCTCGAGCGGTGCATCGGTGCTGGAGCGACTGTCGGAGCACCGGCCGGACGCCATCCTGTCGGACATCCGCATGCCGGAGGTGAACGGCCTCGACCTGCTGAAGAGCATCTCCCGCGACCACCCGGGCCTGCCGGTGATCATCATGACCGCGTACTCCGACCTGGACAGCGCGGTCGCGGCCTACCAGGGCGGCGCGTTCGAGTACCTGCCGAAGCCCTTCGACGTCGACGACGCGGTGGACCTCGTGCGCCGCGCCGTCGGTCACCAGCGCGGGCCCGCGGCCGACGCGAGTGTGTCGGACCAGAGCCCGGATCGCGACATCATCGGCTCGGCGCCGGCGATGCAGGAGGTGTTCCGCGCGATCGGCCGGCTGTCGCGCTCGAACATCACGGTGCTGATCACCGGCGAGTCGGGCACGGGCAAGGAGCTGGTCGCGCGCGCGCTGCACCGGCACAGCCCGCGCGCGGACAAGCCGTTCATCGCGCTCAACACCGCGGCGATCCCGCGAGAGCTGCTCGAGAGCGAGCTGTTCGGTCACGAGCGCGGCGCGTTCACCGGCGCGCAGGCGCAGCGCCGCGGCCGCTTCGAGCAGGCCGACGGCGGGACCCTGTTCCTCGACGAGATCGGCGACATGCCCGCGGAGCTCCAGACCCGGCTGCTGCGCGTGCTCGCCGACGGGGAGTTCTTCCGCGTCGGCGGGCACACCGCGATCCGGGTGGACGTGCGCATCATCGCCGCGACCCACCAGGATCTGGAGCAGCGGGTTCGCGAGGGGAACTTCCGCGAGGACCTGTTCCACCGCCTGAACGTGATCCGGGTGCACACGCCGCCGCTGCGCGAGCGGCGCGAGGACATCCCGTCCCTGCTCGGCCACTTCCTGCAGGCGGCGGCGGAGGAGCTGGAGACGGAGCAGAAGACCCTGCGCCCGGACGTCGCGCGCTACCTCGCGAGCCTGGACTGGCCCGGCAACGTGCGCCAGCTCGAGAACACATGCCGCTGGCTGACCGTGATGGCGTCCGGCAGCGAGATCCACCTCGAGGATCTGCCGCCGGAGCTGCGCGAGGACGCGCACGGCGAGGAGGGCAACGGCGACTGGAGCGCGCTGCTGCGCCGCTGGGCCGAGCGGCGCCTCGCCGCGGGCGGCGAGCGCATCCTCGACGAGGCGGTGCCGCGCTTCGAGCAGATCATGATCGAGACCGCGCTCAAGTTCTCGCGCGGGCGCCGCCAGGACGCCGCGAAGCTGCTCGGCTGGGGACGCAACACGTTGACGCGCAAGATCAAGGAGCACGGAGGGGCGGACGCCTGACGGGCGTGCCGCGCGGCGCGCCGGCGACCGCCGTACGGCGTCCGGAGCCGACGGTGTCATCCGGCGCACGCCGCGCAACGCAGGCTGTCGGGGCGTGTCTCCCGAGCCTGACGACTCCGCGAGCCGACCGGGCTGCCTGCCGCGGCGCCGGCACGCGGCGGTGCCGCCGCCCCCGTTTTCCGGGAACCGCGTCACGGTTGCCGTGCCACCCGATCGCTAGGCTTCGGCGCACTCGTATTCCGGACGCGTGCCGACGTCCGTCGTGAGGGTGTTCCAGATGAGCAGCGTTCTTCGAGCCGCGGTTGTCGGCGCCGCGCTGCCCGCCGGCGCCGACAGCATCCACCTGCGTGACGGCCGGGTGCTCACCGGCGAGTTCCTGGGGGCCACCGCGCGCACCCTGCACCTGCGGGTGGCGGAGCGGATTCGCCGGGTTCCGATCGCGGAGGTCGCGCGGATGGATCTCGATCCGCGCTCCGAGGCCGCGCCCGTGGGCTCGGCGTCCCCGTCGCGCCGCGACGAGCGGGTGACCATCGTGGGCACGGGGCCGGCCCAGGCCATCGAGCGCGAGCCGGTCGCGCGCTGAGTCCGGCGGGCCGGACTGGCCGGCGCCCGCGCGTTCAGGCCGCGTCGCGCTCCGGCGGATCCGCGAGCGCCGCCAGCAGCTCCGACTCGCGTCGCTTCGCCGCGCGGATGCTCGCCGCCTTCACGGGCCCGAAGCCGCGCATGCTGCGCGGCAGGTCCAGCAGCTCGACCGCGACCGCGTGGTTGCGCGCGTTCAGCGACCCTGCGACCTGCGCCATCAGATCCTCGTAGTGGCGGATCAGCGCGCGCTCCATGCGCCGCTCGTGGGTGTGGCCGAACGGGTCCAGCGCGCTGCCGCGCAGGAAGCGGCACGCGGCCAGCAGCGGGAACAGCCTGCCGAGCCACGCGCCGAAGCGTCTCTTGCGCGGCCGCCCGGTCACCGGGTCCGGGCGTGACAGGATCGGCGGCGCGAGGTTGAACTCCACCGCGTAGTCGCCCTCGAACTGCTCCTCCAGGCGCCGGCGCCAGGCGGGGTCCGCGTACATGCGCGCGACCTCGTACTCGTCCTTGTACGCGAGCAGCCTCGCGTAGCCGTTCGCGGCGGCCAGCGCGAGCGCGGTTTGGCCCGGCATCGCCGACTCCTCGGCCGCGCGCACCGCCGCGATGCGCTCGCGATAACGCCGCGCCAGCGCGGCGTTCTGGTAGCGCTCGAGGTGCGCGGCCCGGTGCGCGATCACGGCGTCCAGCTCACGCGGAATCAGCCGTTCAACGGCCGGCGCCGAGGCGCTGCGCACGCGCTCCGGATCCACCACGTACAGCCGGCCCCAGGTGAACGCCCGCCGGTTGGCCTCCACCGCGACGCCGTTGACCTCGATCGCGCGCTCGATGGCCTCGCGCGTGATCGGCACGAGCCCGCGCTGCCATGCCACGCCCAGCAGCAGCAGGTTGGCCGCGACCGCGTCCCCGCACAGGCGCACCGCCAGCGCGCCGGCGTCGACGAAGTCGCCGTCGGGACGCGTGGCCTCTTCCACGCAGCGGCGCATGCCGTCGGACGGAAACGCCTGGTCCGGGTGCTGGATGAAGCTCGCGGGCATCGAGCGGTGCACGTTCACCACCGCGCGGGTGTCCGCCGGGTCGCACTTCGACAGCGCGTCGTACCCGGCCGCCACCGCGAGGTCGCAGCCGAGCAGCAACGACGCGCCGCCGGCGGAGATGCGCCGGGCGTGGATCTGGTCCTGGCGCGTGGCGATGCGCACGTGGCTGGTCACCGCGCCGAACTTCTGCGCGAGACCGGTCATGTCCAGCACCGACACGCCCTTGCCCTCGATGTGTGCCGCCATCCCGAGCAGCGCACCGACGGTCACGACCCCGCTGCCGCCGATGCCGGTGACCAGGATGTTCCACGGCTCGTCCAGCGCCGGCAGCGCGGGCTCCGGCAGGCGCAGGTCGCTGATTGCCTCCGGCGCCACCTGGCGGCGGCGCAGCTTCCCGCCGCGCACCGTGACGAAGCTCGGGCAGAAGCCGCGCAGGCAGGACAGGTCCTTGTTGCAGGACTGCTGGTCGATCGCGCGCTTGCGCCCGAAGGGCGTGTCCAGCGGCACGACGGACAGGCAGTTCGACTGCACCGAGCAGTCGCCGCAGCCTTCGCACACGTCCTCGTGGATGAACGCGCGCACGGCGGGGTCGGGCATCGTCCCGCGCTTCCTGCGCCGGCGCTTCTCGGCGGCGCAGGTCTGGTCGTAGACCAGCACCGTCACGCCCGGCGTCTCGCGAAGCTCGCGCTGCACCGCATCGAGGTCGTCGCGGTGGCGGACCGTGACGCCTTCGGCGAAACGGGTGCCGCGCGGGTACTTGCGGGGCTCGTCGCTCACCACCACGAGACGCGCGACGCCCTCCGCCTCGAGCTGGCGGGTGATGTCCGGAACCGTGAGCGTGCCGTCCACCGGCTGGCCGCCGGTCATCGCGACCGCGTCGTTGTAGAGCAGCTTGTACGTGATGTTCACCTTCGCCGCGATCGCGGCGCGGATCGCGAGCAGGCCGGAGTGGAAGTAGGTGCCGTCGCCCAGGTTCACGAACACGTGGCGGGTGTCGGTGAACGGCGCCTGGCCCACCCACGCGACGCCTTCGCCGCCCATCTGCGAGAAGGTGTCGGTGCGCCGGTTCATCCACGTCGCCATGTAGTGGCAGCCGATGCCGCCCAGCGCGCGGCTGCCCTCGGGCACCACGGTGGAGGTGTTGTGGGGACATCCGGAGCAGTAGTGGGGCACGCGCTCGAACACCGGGCGCGGCTCGGCCAGCGCGGCCTCCTTGCGCTCCAGGAAGTCGAGGCGCTCCTCGATCGGCCGGCTGGTCACGAAGCGCCCGATGCGCTCCGCGATCACGCGCGCGATGCGCGCCGGCGTCAGCTCTCCGGCCGACGGCAGCACCCACTCGCCGCTCTCGTCGAACTTGCCGACGACCCGCGGGCGCACCGCCTCGTCCCAGTTGTAGAGCTGCTCCTTGAGCTGGTTCTCGATGACGGCGCGCTTCTCCTCGACGACCAGGATCTCCTCGAGCCCGCGCGCGAAGGCGCGCACGCCGTCGCGCTCCAGCGGCCACACCATGCCCACCTTGTAGACCCTGAGGCCGATGTCGGCGGCCAGCGTCTCGTCGATGCGTAGATCGTCCAGCGCCTGCATCACGTCCAGGTACGCCTTGCCGGTGGTGACGATGCCCAGACGCGGCTGCGGGCTGTCCACGACCACGCGATCGATGCGGTTGGCACGCGCGAAGGCCAGCGCCGCGTACAGGCGGTGGCGCTGCAGGCGCTGCTCCTGGGCGAGCGGCGGGTCGGGCCATCGGATGTGCACGCCGTCCTCGGGCAGCGTGTAGTCCTGCGGCGTGACGATGGACAGCCGGTCCGCGTCGACGAGCACCGACGACGAGGTGTCGACGTTGTCCGCGATCGCCTTGAAGCCCACCCACAGCCCGCTGTAGCGCGACAGCGCGTAGCCGAGCAGGCCGAAGTCCAGGATCTCCTGCGCGTCCGCCGGGTGCAGCACCGGCATCTGCGCGTCCATGAACGTGTACTCGCTCTGACTCGGCAGCGTGGATGACTTGCAGCCGTGATCGTCTCCGGCCACCGCCAGCACGCCGCCCAGCGCCGAGGTGCCCGCCATGTTCGCGTGCTTGAGCACGTCGCCCGTGCGATCCACACCGGGCCCCTTGCCGTACCACAGGCCGAACACGCCCGCGTGGCGTGCGTCGGGGAACAGGTTCGTCTGCTGGGTGCCCCACACGGCCGTGGCCGCGAGGTCCTCGTTGAGGCCGGGCTGGAAGCGGATCGCGTTCGCGTCCAGCAGCGCCTGCGCCCGCCACAGGTTCTGGTCCAGGCTGCCGAGCGGCGAGCCGCGGTAGCCGGAGACGAAGCCGGCGGTGTCGTGGCCGGCGGCGGCGTCGCGGCGGCGCTGATCCAGCAGCAGTCGCACCAGCGCCTGGATGCCGGTCATGTAGACGCTGCCGGCGGTGGCCGTGTACTTGTCGTCGAGGCTGACGTCGCGAAGCGGCATGGCTCACTTGCTCCCGGAATGCACGCCGGCGCCGGCGGAGCGGCGCGGGCGGGGACCGTCCGGCATCCGGGCAGGGACGCGCCGGCCCGGACCGCCGGCCGTGAGCGCCCGGCGGGGAGGATCGGCGCGCATCCCGCGGCGGGGTCGCCGCCGTCCCGGATGACGGGGTACCGGAGCGCGCTTCGTGAGCGCGGGCTCCG